>CAZVOY010000001.1:0-46145 GCA_964628865.1 uncultured Lachnobacterium sp.
CTAATCGTTTGTAAAGAAGAACAAAACCATCACCTTCCCATAGTAAGACTTTCATTCTGTCCCTGCGTTTTCCACAGAACAGAAAAAGACTGGATGAGAATGGATCGAGATGGAACTGTTCCTGAACAACAACTGCGAGTCCATCAATGGATTTTCGCATGTCAGTATAACCACAAGCGATGTAGATATTTTCGGCAACTGTGATATCGCCTAACATACACTTTGCAATGCTAAAAGCACTACCTGAATGGTCTGTTGGCTGGTACCTTCCGTAATCTCTAGCGTTGCCTAAGGCAATCGGATAATAACAGCAGCCTGTGTATTATGTAGAGGAGATGAAACCTCTAACTTTTTAAATGTGACAGGACTTTCTTCTTCAACAGGTACAGTTAAATTTGAAATAGCCTGTTGGCGAAGTCGTTTTAAATAATAATAGTATGATGGTTCGGAGACAGCGTTCTCTTTGCACCATGAAGAAACGGACATACCGCTCGCTTGACACTCAGCAATCAGGTGTTTCCAGTGTTCCAAGCGAAGTTGAGTTTTCACTTGAGTAACCTGATCCATGAATAACCTCCCCTATAGTACTTGAAAAACTCGAAAAACTATAACTCAAGATACTATATGCGATTTAATTATGGCATGGATCTCAAATATAAGTAAGGCACTCTGTTATTAAGCGCTTACAAAAGGCTGGCGTTCACCCGAACGCCAGCCCATCAAACTAAACCATCAAAAAATTTGATTATCCATAATTCTTTACTCTTTTATATGTTCCTTCTTTTTCTTGATACCATACATAAACGAAACAATAAATCCTACGCTCAACATTCCCATTAATGCTGTATACAAAATTGCTGCTCCCATCATTTGATACTGTCTTACGATAGAATTGGCTAATATCAATGCCGTCGCAGAAACAATCATGTAATTAATAAGTAATGCATTTTGCTTTCTCATAATTGTAATGACCGTATTTAACATACCTGACAACGCGGAAAATCCTCCACCTAACATCAATATTAAAAGTTCGAGTTTATAATCTGATAAATCTGTATTATACAAAATAGATAGTATTGGTATGCCACATATATACACTGCTATTAAGCAGACGGTTGTAATACCTGCGACTATTAATGTTTGTTTAACCACTTTTAATATAAATTTGCCCATTTCATTTTCATTCCACAGACATGATAAATTATATACAAAAGGAGTGAAAACAACTCCATTTAGTAAGGCTATAACAAAAACTGGCATAGATATAAACCCATAACATGCTTGCATTTCGTCAGATAAATGTGCATCGATAGCATATTTCGGTGCATTAGTTATATAAAATGATAGAAATGTACCTAATGCTACAGGAAAACAATTTTTTAAAAGAAGTATCACATGTGAATTTACAGATTCGCATTCTTCTTTAAATGTTGGATATGTTCTATTTATAAAATACCATTCCAAACCTGCTGAAAATATTGTAGATATAATCAATGTAATTAACAATTTTTTTGTTATTAACACTAACCCCAAAAAGACTATAGTTGACAAAATCATTCTCAATGTTAAGATTTTTGCTCCAACATAAAGCTTTCCTTTTTTTTGATATTCTCCAATGAATACATCTTCTATCGCATCTATCGCTTTAAATAAACACATCCATATTATGATACTTGTTTTTTCTAGAGAATATTGATTTGAATATGCAGCAAAACATGTATAAGCACATGCTACTCCTATCATTAAAAATGTTGTTATCCATCTTGAATTGAGATACTCATTAAAATTAAATTCATTTTTCACATCAGATACTTGATAATTTCTCATCCCATATTTACCAATATTCAAAAACAAATTGGCATTTGCATATGCAATTGTAAATATCCCAGATTGTACGAGCCCTACCGTTCTTGTAAGTATCATAAGTAGAATAACTGATTGGAAAGCCATCAAAAAGCTACCAACCATATACCACATTACACCATCTTTTTGAGGATTTTTACTCTCAAGCAAAAAATTTTTCATTTCATCTTGTATGATTATTTTAGAAGCTAATAACCACACATTCCTTTCTTTTTTATACTGTGCCATAATACATTCAGATGCTGTGGACTTTTAATTTTTATCTGTAGCTCTGACTACTTTTTAGGAGAGTATTGTCGCTACATTATCTGAATTTTTTATAGCTAGATGTGCCAGTTCCTTTTAGAGCACTTATTTCAATCAAGTCCACGATGATAATTGTTGGTGGATATCACGGTATCAATCTTAATCGAAAGGAAAACACTATGATTTACGTTGGCATTGACATCGCCAAACTCAACCACTTTGCCTCAGCCATATCTTCGGATGGTGAAGTACTCATCGAGCCATTTAAATTCTCGAATGACAATGATGGCTTCTTCACGCTACTTTCTAAACTCAATTCGTTTGATAAGGATAGCGTCATCATTGGTCTTGAATCAACGGCTCATTATGGCAACAACCTCTTAGCTTTCCTTGTGCCTAAAGGTTTTCACATTTGCCTCATCAATCCTATTCAGACTTCTACGATGCGAAAGAACAACATTCGTAAAACCAAGACTGATAAGGTAGATACTTTTATTATCTGTAAAACAACGCACTCGTTTGAAAATCCAACTGACCACCTATGTAGACCAAGTATTTCCAGAACTGCAGTATTTCTTCAAATCAGGAATACACCATAAAGGTTGCTATACGCTTCTAAAAGAAGCACCATCGCCAGAATCCATTGCTTCCATGCATTTGACTCATCTCTCCAATCTTTTGAAAACGGCTTCCCACGGTCATTTCAAAAGAGAAACTGCTTTAGAATTAAGAGTTTTTGCACAGAAGTCTGTCGGCAGTAGCGACAAATCTTTATCTATTCAAATAACTCAATCCATTGAACAAATCGAGTTATTAGATAGGCAATTAGAACAAATAGAATCCGAAATGGAAGACATTGTAAAATCCCTGGATTCTGTCATCATAACCATCCCTGGTATTGGATATATCAATGGTGGCATGATACTTGGTGAAATCGGATATATTTCTCGTTTCACCAGTCCGAGTAAGCTCCTTGCTTTTGCCGGACTTGATCCATCTGTGTATCAGTCTGGAAACTTCCAAGCAAAGCATACTCGAATGTCAAAACGTGGCTCAAGAGTCCTTCGTTATACACTTATGAACGCAGCACATAACGTTGTTAAGAACAACGCGACATTTCAGCAGTACTACAACCAGAAAGTATCTGAAGGACGTTCCCATTACAATGCACTAGGTCATTGTGCCGGAAAACTAGTCCGAATCATCTACAAGATGCTTACCGACAATGTTGCTTTTAACCTCGCTTAGCAAAGGCTTTACATAGATTTTTGAAAAGGTCTTCGCAGAAGGTCTAATTAAGGTCGGCCATTTTTGAATAGTTTTATTAACATAAATATTTTTGAAATTTAGTCTTGACTATTCATAGCTGGTCTCCTCTACCCTATGCATTTATAAAACTAACTATATTTTTAATTTATTCTTTACATAATTAGCTAGGATTAGTCCCTTCTCTATTAAATCAGGCATAGTGTACTTTGTAATTATCCCATCAATTCCAGCCTTATTAAATGTCTCCCAAAACTCACTTCTATTTTCTGGTTCTTTCGTAGGTTTTTTTAAATTTGGATGCACTAATTTATTAACATCATATGTAACATACGTTGCATCATCTTTTATTTTTTCAAATACATCTACTGCTTTTTGATTATTTAACAAAACTAACGAAATACCTTTATTATCATTAAACTCACCCTTTGGGTATCCCCAAAAATCTGCTATAGTAAAATCTGCTGGGCGATTAATTGATGTGTATTGACAATTATAACATGATGGTCTAAGAACTGAATCTTCATAAAAAAGCTGTCGGAACTTTGTACTATAATAATTTTTTCCATTAATAACAAACTTCTCAACATGACTTGTCCATCCAAATTCCTGTTTACTCCGGAAATCAATAAACTCTATGGTTCCATTGTGTCTTTTATTCACCCATTTAACATACTCTTCCCAGATAAGAGGGCTAGGAACTCCATGACACACAATATCACAGGTAAACAAATTGCTATAGTCTTTATCTAAATATGCGTACAAACCAGCCACCTGACATGCCACCCCTGTAAACAAAACATCTTTTCCATCTTTTAAATCTTGTTTTATCATAGGAAAAATATTTGTTAAATCACTTTGTACATACTTAGAACCTCTAAAAGCATTACGGTCGTCTTTTGAATCTGCCCTCTTATGCACAACTCTATACTCATCATTATATGCGGCGCCATATACTACACCATTATTTTCTAAAACCCAATCCGAAATTACAGTAAAAGCTCCCCCTGAACGGCTTGCACTTCTAACCTCTTCTAACTTATGCTTAACACCATATGCCTGCACATCAAACATATTTTTATAGTCATCCGAATGGTTAAATGCGCACTTTTTCTCACATAGCCCACATTTAATACATTTATCACTATTTATAAAAGGATATAAAAAACCTTCTTCATCTGCTTTCATCTCTATCGCATGCTTCGGACAAATCTCATAACATGTCGTACATCCACAACATAATTCTTTTGAATATACTATTTTTTGCATAAACCATCTCCTGTTAATTTAAAACCCACCTTAATAATTCTAATGATTTTTCGCGTTCTTTTGATAATAACTGATTTACTTTCTGATAATTAATTGATGAAAATTCAAGCTCATTGTCATCAATAATTCTATCTTCTAAATCCAACTTACTAAGCAAAGTTTTAACACGTCCCATACGTTCTCTTACTGTCGATGAGGTCACAACATAGTAAAAGTCCTTTTCAAATATCAAAGAAAAAACAATGCCATGAAACGAATCTGTAACAATACATTTGGAATGATATATCGCTGATAACCAATCTTTTGCAGAATACCCTAATTTACATATACATTTACAAATTCCACAAATAGGAAAAGGAACAAAGACTATTTTCTTTGCCTTTATCTCTTTTGATATCTTTGATGCATAATTGGCAATTTTTGCAGAATGTCCCATCTGATAACAAAAAATGTAATCTTTATTTTCAGAATCTGCATGTACCAAATCTTTCCAACTTTTCTTATCTAAAAGCAATGTTGGATCAAGTACGACATCCACTTTCTTTCCTAATAAATCATAAATTAATTCCTGACCACCAACTTCTCGTATTGTTATTTTCTCATAATCTTTCAATAATGATTTCAATGTCTGCATAGTTTCTTCATCAAAATCTTTTGTTCCAAAACTACTTGCATAACTTCTCTTCTTGTTTTTTTCTTTTACAAAGTCTAACAAGTAAGAAGTATCGCCTTCTTGTATCTTAAGATTCCATATCTGATCACTGCCGGAAAGAAAGATATCATACTCATCATTTAAACGTTTCAACTCGTCTCTTTCTAATTGTGGTCCTTCTACCAACTCAGAAGAAAACTTTCTCATTTTTTTCATTCTTGGATAATAATATAGTTTTTCAACCACATATAACGCCATTCCAAATAAACCTTTTGAAAAAAACTCCTTGACCGTAACTTTTCCTTCTACGCTTTTACTTGAATAATTAATAATTTTTGCATCTCCAAGTCCATACTCTTCAATAGCTTTTTTTAATGCATATGCTTGTAATATTCCACCATAATTTCCGGTTTTAAATATGGTCATTATTCCAACTTTCATACATATCCTCTTCTCTATTTTTGTTTTAATTCATTATTTTCTTTATCATTAACAATCTTAAAAACAGCTCTAAAAATATAAAAAAACATCGCATGAGGCAAAATTCTAAAAAGAATTTTTTCTATCTTCATTACTAAACCAACTTTAGCTTCTTTCTTTTTATAATCACTCCATGGTGATATATTTAAATAGAAATCGAAAAGATCATTATCTGGATGCAAATTATCTTTATGCCAAGGAAATACACCTAAAAATCTGTATGTATGGTTTATAGCAACATTATTAAAAGATTCTCTAATGTCTTCCTTGCTATAATATCCTCTATCGCCATAAATATTTAAATATTCCTCTTCAGTTAACATTTTGTGTACAGGTTGGAAGTTATATTTCATCGGAATAGGACAAATATCACCTCGAACAACAATATTAATCAAATCTTGATCTGGTGATACAAAATTAGCCCTTACATTCTTTACATACTCAACAATTTTTTGAGCATAACATCGTTCTTTCCAGGCCTTAACATTATAGAGAATTACACCTGAATTAAAATAGTAATCACCCTCATCAAAACCAATATGTCTTTTATGTGTTCTTCCCAAGGAATCAATTACCATACCTATCGTCTTGCCTTGCAAATCATATTCAACTAAATCATGCAAATCCCTTGAAACAATAGTATCACTATCCAAATATATAATTCTCTCTATATCTTCCTCAATAAGATAATCAAAAAAAAGACGTAAATTCGCAGCATAAGAATTTCTATATGATGGCATATTCCACTCTTTCATTTTCACGACTAAGTCATCCGGCGCTACAAATTTTATTTTTGAATTATTATATTTTTTCTCAAGTTTTTCAAATAATTTAATATTTTTTTCTGAAATAGCATCACCTAGCACATATATTGTTACAGTATCAAAGTCTTTATTATTCTCTAATAACGATGTCATAGATGTTCCTGCATATGGTGCATAATTTTCATCAAATTGATAAAATACATTTAATGAATTCATCATTTTCCTCCTATACATCAAAATTAATTCTTTCTTCTTCTATAACTAGTGGTCTGTTCATTACTCGTTTATTGATACTCATAATATACTCACCAATAAATCCTATAAAGAATAATTGTACTGCTCCAAGAAAGAACATACCAATCAAAACTGGCGCCATACCAGCTGCAAAGCCATCCCAGTTTACTAATTTAAGTATTAAATACATTAATCCAATCAAAAAACTACATGCAGCAATAAACATTCCGACAAACGTGCATAATCTCAAACCGATTTTGGTATAAGATGTAATACTAAGCATTGCTGCATCATATAAGCTATAAAAGTTATTACTTGTTTTCCCAGCTCTTCTTTGAGGCTGTTCATAAGGAATTTCTTTTCTCTTATAGCCCAATTCAGCTACAATTCCTCTCAAAAATGGAGTTGGGTCTTTTAATTCTCTAAGCACTTCTATAAAATCTCTATCATAAAGACCTGAACCAGTAAAATGCTCTATCTGTTCTACATCAGAAAACTTCTTGATTATCTTGTAATAAAAACCTCTCAGATGATACATGATTTTGTTTTCTTTACTACTAGTCTTGATTCCAATTACAATTTTATATCCTTCTTCCCATGCTTCTAAGTACTGTGGAATCAATTCTATTGGATCCTGGAAATCACAAACCATAGAAATCACACAATCACCTGTCGTCTGCAGAATTCCATGATATGGTGAATTAAACTGTCCGAAATTTTTTGCATTAAAAATTGCTTTTATATGTGGATTCTTTGCACAAATTTCTCTCAACAATGGACGAGTGTTATCGTGAGAATCATTATCTATAAATAGCAATTCATATTCATATTGTGTCAAATCTTTTTCAAAGAGATTAACGATTGCCTCGCTCATTGGTCCAACGTTATCTTCTTCGTTATAGCATGGAATTAAAATACTAATTTTTTTCATATTATTGCATCTCCTTACACCACTTTATGGTTTCCTTTATCCCTTCTTCAAAAGTGTATTGTGGTACAAATCCTGTATCCTCTTTCAGGTTTGTAATATCCGCTTCTAAATGCATTACCTGATTTGGATAATATGGTAATTCCCCAAAACCAATTTCCAAACTTGGGTTAATTGTATCGCGTATTACCTCAATGTACTGACGAAGTGTTCTTGTCTCTCCACTACCAAAACAATATACAGCATCTTTTTTTCCTTTTTCAGCGACTAAACGAAATGCTCTCGCCGCATCTTTGCTATAAATATAATCCCATATCTGATCACCTGCTGTACATGCTGGTCTCTCTCCTGCCAATAACTTTGTTATTATACTACGAACCATTGTGTAAGCACCATCGTATGCTCCATAAAGGCTAAGAATTCTACACCAATTATGACGAATCCCAAGCTGATTACATAATACACGGCTCATATGGCAAGCCGCTAATTTGGCTGCTCCATAAGGGTTATCTGGATTACAAACAATATCAGGAGTAAGTACACCATCAATGTGTCCACACTCGCTTTGGCTACCAGCCCCAATGAACACTTTACATGCTAATTCTTTTGCTACATATACTGCGTTTAGTGTATACTCTACATTTTTGTTTTGTCTGATACAATCCATTCTATCCGCACCATAGGTTCCATCCCATGCAAGATGATAAAACACATCACATGTCTCTCCTACTAACGATGGTAATTTTTCAATTTTATCTAAATCACATTCCACAATCCGCACTTTATCAGATTGTGGAATTGCACTTATTCTCGACGATTTTTCCCTACACACAGCAATAACGCACCAATCATTCTGGACTAACTCCTGAATGATTGATACGCCAACCGCTCCTGTGCAACCTGTAATAATTGCTTTTTTCATAGTCTATTCTCTAACTGGTTTTACATACAAATTTTCTAATACTTCTTCTCTTGGTAGAAATGGCCCCAAATCTTCCAATGGAGGACTTACTAATGTACCATCTTCCAATCTCTTTGTTGCGCTCTTTGGCTCAAAGAGTTGTTCTGTTGAAACGAATACCTCACAGAATACTGGACCATCAGTTGCTAATGCTTTGTCTACCATTTCTTCCATTTCTTCATTACTATGAGCTGCAAAGTATGGATAACCAAAGGCTGTAGCCAGTTTGTCGAAATCTGGGAATGACAAATCCCCACTTTCTGGTCCAATACCTACTTTACAATGATCTTTGAACAAATTATTTTGTGTTTGCCTAATTGAATGATATCCCTGGTTGTTGATCAGGAATATCTTTATAGGAAGTTTATTTGTGATTACCGTCTGTAATTCCTGTAAATTCATCATAATACTTCCGTCACCTTCGATACAAATTGTCATCTGATTATTAAATGCTCGACATGCACCGATTGCTGCTGGTAAACCATATCCCATGCTAGCAACACCACTATTGATTAAAAATCTTGCATCTTTTTTTATCACATAGTTATGGCTACCCACTACACATGCACTACCATTAGACACAACTGTAAGATTTCCATCTGGAAGATTCTGACTTAAATATTTTACAAACGCATATACATTTGCGTATTTACCATCTTCTTCCCAGTGTTTTGGTAATGTAACAGGATATTTCTCTTTCCATTCGTTACATTTTTCGATCCACCATGTATCCTTAAATACTGGCAAATCATTACTTTCTAATTGTTTATTTATCGCATTGAAGAAATCCTTTGCATCTGCGCATATAGGAGTTTCTACATGAATCGTGGTTTTCTTTAATTCCGCTGGGTCTACATCTACCATAATAACGTGTGCTTCTCTAGCCCATGTTTTCCAATTATATCCAACCTGTCTGATAGAGAGTCTATTTCCTACTGCCAAAATAACATCTGCATTCTGTACTGCAAAGTTACCAGCTCTATCACCCATGATACCGCCGCGACCCACATACAATGGATTTTCATCTTCAATCGCATCAATAGAATCCCAGCACGTTGCAACTGGAATCCCTAAATATTCAACTGTTTTTCTGAACTCTTCATATCCTTCTGATAAACGAATACCATTTCCCGCATAAAGCACTGGACGTTTAGCAGTCCGAATCTTTTCAATTACATCTGCTACTGTTTCTTCTGAAACAGATATTGGCATTTTTGCCTCATCTTCAACGGGATTATATCCTATTAAATCGTCCGTTTCGATATATCCACCTTGAAAGTTTACAGGAATATCAACCCAACATGGCCCTCTTCTACCTGTAGTAGCCAAGTGATATGCCTTCTCCAATGCATAACGAATCTGATTTGGCTCCTCAATCATAGTAGAATATTTACAAAGATACTCTACGGATTTTACGATATCATATTCCTGATCACCTACCGCGCGAAGTGGCAATCCATCTGTAAACTGCTCCATGTATCTTGCTGTTGTGTCATAACGCACCTGTCCTGAAATAACTAACATCGGTACAGAATCTAACCAGCCTCCCAGCACACCTGTAATGGCGTTTGTTCCACCGGGTCCAGTAGTTACACAAAGTGCCGCAATCTTGTTATTTACTCTGGCATATGCTTCTGCCGCAATAGCACAAGCCTGTTCATGATGATTGTACGTACACAACAAACCTTCTTTGTGTCCCAATGCATCATTAAGATGCATTGCGCCACCACCAGTTACCATAAAACAATCTTTAATTTCATGTTCCACTAAAAAGTTCGCCACGTAATCCGCTAAACGAATTTTCATAATATGATTCTCCTGTGTAATTACTGATTTACAGCTTCAATAATTACCTGAGCCATATAATCAATCTTTTCATCTGTCATTCCTGGGTATACACCTACCCAGAAGGTATTATTCATGATATAGTCTGTTACTGTTAAATCACCAGCTACTCTGTACGCATCTGTTCCACGAATCTGGTCAAAACATGGATGTTTGATTAAGTTACCACTAAATAACAATCTAGTTTGTACATTGTGGTCTTCAATGTATTTAGTAACTTTATTTCTATCTAAGCCACTGCCTTCCTTAACACTGATAAGAAATCCAAACCATGATGGTTCACTTCCTTCTGCTGGTTCTGGCAAAATAAGTTTGTCTGCAACTGGTTCAAGAGCTTTACGAAGTCTGTCCCAGTTATAGCGTCTACGTTCGATAAACGAAGGGAATTTCTTTAACTGTTCTACACCAACAGCTGCCTGTAAGTCTGTAACTTTAAGGTTATATCCAAAATGACTATATACATATTTGTGGTCATAGCCCGCTGGGAGCTCACCATACTGAGCATCGAAACGATGATTACAGAAGTTATCCTGACCAGAAGGACAGATACAATCACGTCCCCAGTCTCTGAAAGATAAGATTAATCTGTGTAACTGTGGGTTATTTGTATAAACAGCACCACCCTCACCCATGGTCATATGATGTGGTGGATAGAAACTGCTTGTTCCAATATCTCCCCATGTGCCTGTAAATCTTGTTTCGCCATTGATTGTATATTTTGAACCGAGAGCATCACAGTTATCTTCTACAAGCCATAAATTGTGCTTATCACAAAATGCTTTTACTTCTTTTAAATCAAATGGATTTCCAAGAGTATGTGCAATCATAACAGCCTTTGTCTTGTCAGAAAGAGCTGCTTCTAATTTTGTAACATCAATGTTGTACTGTGGAATAGATGCATCCACAAATACTGGAACTGCGCCATACTGAAGCATTGGTGTAACTGTTGTAGGGAATCCACATGCTACAGTAATAACTTCATCACCTCGTTTAATCTGTCTGTCACCTAATTCTGGTGCAGTTAAAGTCATAAATGCAATCAAGTTTGCTGATGAGCCACTATTTACCAAATGAGCAAATTTTACACCAATCCATTCCGCAAATTCTTTTTCAAACTGATCTGAGAAACGACCTGTTGTTAACCAGAAATCAAGCACTGCATCTGTGAGTGTACACATTTCTTTTTCATCATATACACGCGATGCATAACTGATTCTATCACCTGGTTCAAATGCTTTTGTTTCTTTTTTAAACTGATTATAATACTCAGCTACCATGCCTTTAATCTGTTCTCTTGCTTCTGCTTCGTTTGTCCAATTTGCCATTTTCTTACACTCCTTCGTTAAAGAATTCTTTTATTTGTTCATCCATACATTTTGGAATATCGCCATTTTCAAAATAAACCTTTGACCATTCTACAGTCTTTTCGATAGCCTCTTCTACATGCCATCTTGGAGCCCATCCAAAAACACTCTTCACTTTTGAACAATCTAATTTAAGGAAGTTTGCTTCGTGAGGACCTCCGTCATGTTTATTAATCCATGTCAATCCTTTGCCCCACTTTTCACAGAACAAATCAACAAGTTCTCCTGTAGTTACACAGTCACAATCATCTGGACCTACATTGTAAAACCCTGCATATTTTTTATCCTCATACTGTCTCTGGGCAATCATAAGATACATAGCCAGTGGTTCTAACACATGCTGATATGGTCTAGTAGAATGTGGATTTCTTACAATAATATCTTGTCTTTCTCCAGCAGCTCTTACACAGTCCGGAATGATACGATCATTTGAGAAATCCCCTCCACCAATGACGTTACCCGCTCTAGCAGTAGACACCGCTACGTCCATATCAAAATAAAATGAATTAATATAGCTGTGAGTTACTAACTCAGAACAAGATTTACTATTAGAATAAGGATCATATCCGTCTAATGGTTCATTTTCACGATATCCCCATTCCCATTCATTGTTCTTGTAAACCTTATCAGTAGTAACATTCAAAAAAGATTTTACACATGGGTTTAAACGAACCGCTTCACAAATATTAACCGAACCCATAACGTTTGTTTCGTATGTGTATACTGGATCCTTGTAGGAATCACGTACAATAGGCTGTGCAGCCAAGTGTAACACGATTTCTGGCTGAACTTCTTTAAAAACTTTTAAAAGTTTTTCTCTATCACGAATATCTCCAATAATAGAATTCATTTTATCTTCTATATCACATAATGAGAATAAATTAGGATTTGTAGGTGATTCTAATGAATACCCTGTCACATCCGCTCCAGCATTAATTAACATTCTACACAACCAAGAACCCTTGAATCCTGTATGCCCTGATACTAATACTTTTTTTCCTGCATAAAATGATAACGTACTCATTTTTCCTCCTTAACTAGTCTTCCCATTTTTTCCATGGTGCAGTATTTGTTTTTAAATATTTTTCCAGCATGTCCATTTCACGTTTATTATCCATACACTGCCAGAACCCTTTATGTGTATATGACATTAACTCGCCTTCTTTTGCCAACTGTTCTAATGGATACTTTTCAAATACTGTATCATCACCTTCAATATAATCAAAAATCTCTGGATTTAAAACCATATATCCCGCATTAATTGAAGCGCCATCTGACTTGCGCTTTTCTCTAAATGATTTAACTGCATTATCTCCATCAATATCTAGTACACCTTTTTCTTGTTCTAGGGTAACCGCAGTAAGTGTGGCTATTTTACCATGTTCGTCATGAAAATTAACTAATTCCCTGATATCTACATCACACACACCATCACCATACGTCATCATAAATGGCTCATTCCCAATATATTTTTGAACTCTCTTGATTCTTCCACCCGTCATGGTATTTAAACCTGTATCCACTACAGTTACTTTCCATGGTTCACAATACTGCTTGTGAATAATCATTTCTTCTTTTCCTGTTGTGTAATCAAATGTAATATCACTGTTATGTAAAAAATAGTCCGCAAACCATTCTTTGATTACATGTTGCTTATATCCTGCACAAATAATAAACTCATTAAACCCATAATAAGAGTACTCTTTCATAATATGCCAAAGAATAGGCTTCCCACCAATTTCTATCATTGGTTTTGGTTTAAACTGACTTTCTTCACTTATTCTTGTTCCAAATCCACCTGCAAGTAATACTACTTTCATTTTTCCTCCATTTATATACATTCATCATTAATTAATTTGAATTATGCCAAACACTTAGATTATATTTTTTCATAATTTCCGCTGTTTTTCGAACATTATCTGGTGCTGTTTGGAAAATACTCAATTGTTCATCGGTAACCTCATCAATATTAATTAATAGGTTTTCCATCCCTTGATTATATATTTTCCGATATGGCGCAATTTCCATTTCAACTGAATTTGACCACATCATCATTCCTAGTACTCCTACTATTGCACACACAGATATTCCTTTTACAATTTTTTTCATATCTATACTTATTAGACAATTCCAATATATCTGCATCAAACCAACAAGTCCAATAGTTGTCTCTACTACATAACGTGAAGATGTTACTGACCCCAATCCAAAAGTATATATTCTACCATATTCGATAACTAGAATACTTACAAAAGCATACACCAAACATGCTAGGGGAAAATAAGTTTTTTTATACATTTTTGTCCTGAAGAATAGATACACCGAAAAACAAGCTAAACTCAGAATAACAATTCCTGCACTATAGGTATTTTGCATATTCAAACTTTGTTTTGTCTGTGGAATAATTGTACTTCCCAACATCAATATTAGCCCTTTAATAAAATCGATTATACGTTGTGAAATATCCACACTTTCTCCCGTACCTGCAGTACCTTTATCGAGAGTAACATAATATATTAAAGCTCCACTTAACATACTAATAAACACTGCACTGTAGTACTTAATATACTCTTTATTTCTTTTTATAATATAATCTACAACAACTATGAAGCATACCGCAGCAACAAACCCCGGAAAATATGCCTGACTTACAAAAAGAATTGTTACTATACTAAATATCCCATAAACAATTACTCTGCGCCATTGTCCTTCTTCATTGCCTTCCACAAACAACTTATCTAAATAATTCAACAACAAAACATATAACAATATCCTTAACATAAAAACCACAGAGCAATATAGTGTTAGAATTTCCCACTGATTTAAATTTATCATTGGAATAACACATACTATTGCACCACAAAATGTAAGCAAACTGCTTTTAGTAGCAATCTTCTTATGATATATCACCAAAATAACTGCTATTGTAATAGACAAAAAGAAGGCACCTGCAAACACATACGCAAGATTATCACAGTAAAAAAATCGTACAAAAACATAATTTAACACCTTGTATACGGGATTCCAGTGAAGTGCATGCGGAATTGGAAAAACTTCACTCCACACAAGTCCTTTTGTCATAATAATCTCTAAATTGGCGCCACCTGCAATCCAATAATCCATTAATGGTATGCTGCCTGCAGCAAGATTCAAATAATTTAATATATATCCACTTAATACACAAAAAATCAATATATAGCCAATATTCATCATCTTATTTTTATTAATACTTTTTTTCATAAACTTAGACTATCACTTTCTATTTTATTTTTGTTTGTACAAAGATAATTTACCTTAATTCGTCGAAATCGACCTCACAATCTTCTCCGCAGCATTTTCGCTAAAATACTGTTGGATATAATCTACTGTCTTCTTAGACATTTCGTCTAACACATCATAGTTTTCATACAAATCAATGATGTTCTTCGCCATCTCATCTGCTTCGTCACAAATCACCATAACTCTTTCTGCTTCTGGCATACCCTCTGCACCGATAGATGTCGTAATGAGTGGAATCTGATAGTACATTGCTTCTACTACCTTTCCTTTCATTCCTGCGCCGTAGCGAAGTGGTACGACAGACATTCTTGTATTGTGATAGAAGTTTTCGAGTTCTTCATCCGATACAAAACCATGTACGATGATATTTTCTGATGCTAAATCGAGCACTTCCTGTGTTGGCTTAGAACCGATGACGTTTAACTTGATATCTGGATATTTTTCTAATACCTGTGGAAATACATTTTCCACAAACCAGCAAACCGCATCTGCGTTTGGTTTATGTGCAAAGCCACCTACAAACATCAAATCCTTTTTCTCTTTTGTAGATAACTTTACATCTGCTTTATGTGGCTCTTCATACATGTAAACTGGAATCGCTCTTGCCTTGTCCTTAAATTCTGGACGATTTTTCACGATTTCATTGATTTCCACATACGATGGATAGAAGATGACATCTGCTTTTTCCATAATGTCATATTCTATCTTTTTCCAGTATTTTGCACTGTCTAAAAGTTCTTCGTTCTTTGTGATTTCATATTCACGCATTTCACGAATGTGATGCAAATCATGTCCATAGTAAATGATTTTTGCATTTGTCTTTTCTTTTAACAAATCGATGTATTTCATTGTAATATGAGGACGATTTGCAAATACGACATCAATATCTTTTGCGTGTTCTTCAATCCAAGTCTGCCAGTTTAAATAGTACCAATCTCCGTACAACACTTCGATTCCCATTTGCTGTAATGCAGATGTATATGGTTCATGTGGATAGAAATTATCCCCAATGAACTTCACGTTGTATCCCATGTGCTGGAATACTTTGATGTATGAAAATGTAGATCTAGAGCCAGCATCCTGATCAAAGTGTGGTACATAATGATCAATAAACAATACTGTCTTTTTATTCTGTCCTCGTTCTCTAGCTACAAACAATTCCTCTGGGGATGGAGACTGAAGCTTTAATTCATCTTTCCATTTTTCCAGAAATTTTTCTTTGTTAATCTTTTGATATGCTTTTAATCCAGAGCCATTCTCATCTGTTCCATTTGATACACCTTCGAAGTGAATCACTACAGATTTTGGCTGATATACGACTCTATAGCCTAATTTTCGAATCGAAAACGCTAAATCAGTATCTTCATAATACGCTGGAATAAACTGTTCATCAAATCCTCCCAGCTGATTCCATAAACTTTTACGAACCATGATAGATGCACCTGAGATGTAATCCACATCTTTTACATAGTTGTATTCTGCCATGTCAGGATTCTGATTACGTCCATAATTCCAGCCAGAACCATCACTAAATACGATGCCGCCAGCTTCCTGTAAGATACCTTCCTGATATACTAACTTCGAACCAACCATACCAATCGTATCATCAGATTCGATTAATTCCACTAAGCTTTCTAACCAGTCTTCTTTTACTAATGTATCGTTGTTTAAGAATATGATATACTGTCCCTCTGCCAACTTTGCAGCTCTATTACAGTTCATCAAGAAGCCATGGTCTGTGGTATTGATATTTACCTTTACATTCTTTACGATCTTTTTAATCTTTTTCGTTGCATCTGTAGACATATCATCGCCGACGATAATCTCATACGATACATTCTTTACGTTTTCGATGATTGATTTAATACAGCCATACGTGTATTCGAACTCATTATATACAGGAATCACGATAGAAACCTTTGGACTATCAAACTTAGGGATTTCTATTTTCTTTGTATATACAGCAGGTGTAATAATCTTACGAACTGCTGGTTTTACTTTTCTCCAAACCTTACCACCAATACGGCGCATGATACGATACAAACGGCGGATAGGATGTTTTTTATAATAGCGAATCCGGTCGAGTTCTATTCTGCGTTCTTCACTAATGCGCTCAAGCAAGTCGATATATTCCTGTTTTGCAACACTATCTTTTTTGACCATCTTGATTTCACTCTCGCACATTTCGATACGATCCTGTGCTTTTGAGAGACTTGCATCTTTACGCTCAATTTCTTCCTGTGCGTTCATGAAATCTTGCTTTACACTTGCCAACTCATTTTCTAAATCTTTTTCCCTTGAAGAATAATGCTTAATTGCATCCCCAAGTTCTCCAATATGCTTGTCTAAGTTTTTAATATGAGAATTTTTGTTTTCCACATCATCTTGAAGTTCAAAAATTCTAGCCATATTATTTCTGTATGTCACATCATGCTTCAGATAAACTGACTGGATTTCAATATTTTCTACTGCTTCATTACTAGCAACCGCGATAAAATACTTTCCATCGGATACATAAGAATCTTTATTCTTTTTGTATAAAGCCTTGTTGTCTGTATTATCATTGCTATCAATAAAACTTGCTACTTCTAAATACTGGTTAAACAACTTCACATGAGCAAATTTTTCAGACAGTAATCCCAAGAATTCATCTTTATACATTTCATGTACATGAAATTCATTGTCGTAATTAAAGAAATCAGAATAAATTGCTTTATTTGGTGAAGAAATAATGAATACGCCGTCTTTCTTTAAGACTCTAGATACTTCACTTATAAATTTCACCTGCAAATCAGCATCTACATGTTCAATTGTTTCAAAAGATACAAACACTTCTACCGTATCATCTTCTAAAGGCAAATTCGAGATATCTCCAATTCGATATGTTACATTGTCCGTAGCATAACTTTCTGTAGCACGTTTTACAGCTTCTTCTGAAATATCAAACCCCGTGACCTGTTTTGCCACACTACCAATAATAGATGTACCATATCCTTCACCACATGCCGCATCTACTACTACTTTTCCTTTTACAAGTTCTTTGATTGACTCGTATCTCTGATAGTGTTCAATTGTTATTTCATCATCATCAATCCCTGGTACAAAACGTTCCCCAGTAAAAAGCTCTTCTTCTTTACGCATTTTAGATCTCCTAGTCATATAATTGAATTTGATCTTCGGTATACTCTTTTAAATGAGTTTTTGCATCTAGATCAATCAGTGATAAATTATATCCTTCATTATCAATGGTGATTAACATATAGTTGTGTAGTCTCATATGAACTACATGATTATCTTGATTACCAGACGCTAAACTTGGGCTAACCAAATATTCTCCAGCGCATATCTTTGGCAACTTAACCTTAAAACTTACTTCGTATATATTTCCTGCTTTTGCTTCTTCTAATACACAATCTGATAAGAAATTATTGATACTGAACAGCTTGGTTCCTTTCGTATTTTCTAATTCAAAACCAAACAAAGCATTCTTTATATCTTCATGGAACTTTGCTACTACACCAAAAGTATATTCCTTTTCTACACCAAGTACTGTAACGTCATTTCCTTGATTATCTCGTATATAGAAAGAAACAATCTCTCCTTTTCCGCTACTTGTAATCTGACTATCTTCTTCAAGATTTAATTTTCTAAATACTGCCTTTTCTGTTTGTTTTTGAGCCTCTGTAGCATTATCATTTTTTATTTGATCAACAAATTTCTGTTTTTGTCTGTTATTTTCTTCAATCTGCATGCTCAGATATTCTTCACAGACAACAGACGCATCTCCATCCGCCCTTACATGCCCTCTTTCAATCCAGATAACTCTATTACAAAGTTTTTTTACAGAAATCATATCGTGAGATACAAATAAAATCGTAGTTCCTCTTGCTTTGATTTCTTCTAACTTAGCAAAACATTTTGCTTGGAAGAAAGCATCACCAACAGACAACGCTTCGTCTACAATCATAACTTCTGGTTCGACACTTACAGAAAGTGCAAATGCCAAACGGACAAACATACCACTAGAATATGTTTTTACTGGCTGATACACAAAATCTCCAATATCTGCAAACTCAAGAATTCCCGGAATCTTCTCATCCATTTCCTCTCTTGTGTATCCCATCAGAGTACCATTCATATACAGATTTTCAATTCCTGTATATTCCATATTAAAACCAGCACCTAATTCTAGTAAGGCTGATATTTTCCCATTCACATTTACAGTTCCTTCTGTAGGATTTAAAACACCAGTTACAATCTTAAGAATTGTTGATTTTCCAGAACCATTGGTTCCTACGATGCCAACTGTCTCACCTTGTTTAATTGTAAAATTAATATCTTCTAACGCGTAGAAATCTTTATGATAATTTTTATGCGTAATAGATAATGTTTCTTTCAAACGATCTACCGGCTTATCATACAAAGGATAAATTTTTGACACGCCCTGTACACTAATTACGTCCATTATTCCTCCTATAATACATCTGCAAAATGTGGTTTCATTTTCTTAAATACTTTCGTTCCAATGAAAAGTATAGCTAATGTAACTATCCAAAAGTAAAGAGTAAGCGCTGGATCTTCCCAGAACCATTCTCCATTTAACATACTATCTCTATATCCTTCTGTGATATAGAAAAATGGATTGAATTTCAGGATATCTGCATTTTCTCCCATCATGGTGTAGCTCCACATGATAGGTGTAATCCACATACCAAACTGAAGGAAAATATTTACAATCTGTCCCATGTCTTTGAAAAAAGCATTGATTGCGGATGTCAGCATTGTAATACCAGTAATCAAAACAAAGGCACAGAATGAATAATACAAGGTCTGAATCCAATAAATAGTCGGCGTATATCCAAATAGTAAAAATACTACCACCATAATTACTACGAAAATCAAATGAACCAAGAAACAAGATACATTTTTAATGATTGGTAACACCGTAATTTTAAACACTACTTTTTTTACCAGATAACTATATTCATATAATACTGATGTTCCTGCATTTACCGCTTCCTGGAAATAGAACCATGGCACAATACCTGGGATTAACCACAATACATATGGAACATTTAATCCGGAAGGTGGTGCAGACTTAAATCCCAATTGGAATACGCAGTAATAAATTACAATCGTTACAATTGGCTGCACAAACATCCAAAATACTCCAAAATAAGATCCGACAAATCTTTTCTTGAAGTCTTCAAACGCAAGGCTTGTAATAATTTTTCTTTTTCCCAAAACAGATTTTACAGTTTCTAAAAGTCTCATCTTTTTCTCCATTAATCTACAATTACGTCAGTCCATGTCACTAGGTTAAGTTTTATGTCATACATCTGTACGCACAACCCCACTTTACAACTGCGTAATTCTTCTACTGTTTCCTTTGGTATCTTACATACAAATCCGCAATATATCGCTTGGTTGTTTAACACCTCTGTGACATCCTCACGAACCTGTCGGTATGTTTGATACCATATTTCTTTTTTTGTTTCTTCATTTTGAAAAACCAGATATACATCACTTAAATTGGTATAGTCACCTGATCGGAACCAATACCAGCCTGTGATTTGTAAGTCATCTGTTTTTACCATTCTATCTATTATAACATGAAAGGGCTTTTTCGCATATAGTTTTCGACGAATTCTTTCATTATACTCCCTCATATCCCGCGTGCTTTTCAAAGAAAAATCCGTCTGATCCATAGAATAGTTATTATTGTATGAGGCATCTCCTTTTTCCAATATCCATGGATGTGCCGAAAATAAATAAGCTCTCTCTTTTGCAAGTCTTTGCATTTTTTCATCATTCACCACATCGTTATAAGATACTGGCAGACTCTCGTCAAAACCATTTACCAGATCATATACACTTCTTTTTACGATGAGACACGCGGCAGTAACTGCATCATAGTTGTAATCCAATCGATTACGACCTTGCGCTAATACTCCCACATCCTCTTGTTTTGTCAGAATGTGTGATGGCCCCATGTTCAGATTTACCACACCTATGTGTTGTATTTTATTATCCTGCGGATATAGAAGTTTCACACCTACCGCACCTACCCCTTGCTGAGCGGCTTGTCCTAGCATTCTCTCTAACCACTTTCCGTCGATACATTCAATATCGTCGTTTAAAAAGAGAATGTAGTTTCCTGTCGCTGCTTTGGCACCCATGTTACACATTCTAGAGAAATTAAAAACCATTGGTTCGTAGATGTATTTGATAGATTTCTCTTCAAGTGTTTTTTCTAGGATGCTTTTATTTTCTAACTTACTACCATTATCAACTACGATAATTTCATAGTCCTTATAATCTGTATTTTTTTCCAACGAATCGATTCCATGCAAGAACATCTCTACGTTATCTTTGGATGGAATGACAATGCTTACTTTTCCATCAGCTTTATAAACCATGCGGAATTCTTTTGTACATGGTTCGAATTCTATGCTTGCCTTTATTCCAGTTCGCTGGATAAAGTCATTCTTGATATGCTTTAGCTCTTCTCTATTCGTTTCTACTTCTGTGCGCTCTGTGTTCCTTGAATCCGATGCGTGATATAACACTTTGGAAATATGATAGATTTGTTTTTGATCACATACTTCTAAAAAACGTAGCGAAAAATCATAGTTCCAACTAGCAGAATATGTGCTTTCCCAAGTCGAGATTTTCTGACATACTTCTGTACAATATGCTGCTAAATTTCCTGTATAAAAATATCCATAACACGCAAAAATAACTACCATAAATACGCAGAAAAACAAATGCACAAATAACGCTGAGATAATCTTTACAGCTGGCAAAATACTGATATTAAACACTACTTTTTTTACTAAGCAACTATAATCAATCAATGTATTTGTGACACTGCTTAATGCATCTGAAAAATAAAACCATGGTACAAGACCTGTAATGAGCCATAATACATATGGGATATTAATACCTTCTTTTGTAGCCTGCGTGCCGGCATTTAATGCTTTTTCAAACACAAACCAATATAATAATACAGTAATGACAGGTTGCACGAAAACCCAAACAATTCCCAAATAAGAACCTGCTTATTTTGTTTTAAAGTCGTTCTTCGCTAGATTTAAAACAAGTTTTCTGTTTTTCCATAAATCCTTTATAATATACAAAATATCACCCTCTTCTTTATCTATATTTGTCTAAAAAATTCCTCGAAAACTTTCCTTGCGTTTTGTTTCATATCTGTTATTTTTTCATCGTTCATTTTCAAAATATTATCAATGGCTTCTTCCATACTTTCCCGATGAATATTAACACCAACATTTCGTTTCTCAACCATTTTTTTCGTATCCCCATCCACCGTATTCAATATGGGCATCCCACCTCTAAAATACGTAACCGATTTCATTGTAATCCCGATTGCCACATCTGGCACTAGGAAATTGATAGCAAAAGAGCATTGATTAAATATATCTTGTAACTCTTGTTTATCATATATAGAACCATAATCAATGACTTTTACACATCGTTTTTCTAATTCATTTTTTATACGTTCTTTACTTTCGCCCTGACCGATCAAGTGAAAATATACATTTCTCTTCTGATTTAGTTTATCCAAAAAATCAATCATGAAGGAAGCGTCGATGATATTATTAATACTTCCCACATAACAGATATGTATCTGATCATCTCGCCATACTGTTTTTATTTCCAAATCTGCATCTTCCTGACGCAAATGTTTGGTTTCCATCGGCATCGTATAACCTTCTTTTGCAAGTATCTCCTGATAATAATCACACTCTGTATATATCTTATCAGCATGCTTTAGATTTCGATTTCGAAATGCTCCCCAGATAGAAAGTGCAAATTTGATGACAGGATTTCCAGTTTTTACTGGAAGAGCCTCTGGCCACATATCAAATATATCAAAGATTAATTCACATCCATATTTCTTCTTATACCATGCGGTACTCATGGCCAATGAATTGTTTGGTATCTCTGAGTATACGATATCTGGTCGATGCTGCTTCATGAAGAAGTATGCCTTAAATGAAAACTCTCCGTGAGAAAACAATCTCGATATGGAGATATTTTTGTAATATGGCATGACATGCACCTGTTTACAACCTTTCACATCAAACACATACTGCTGTTTGTTGATATGGTGAAAGTCTGAGGTCAGATATAATACGGTCTTATTCTGTTTTTTGTACTCTTCGATTACCTGTTTGTTTCTTTCTTCGTAGTGGTTTGTACCGCTAAGCACGACCACATCCACTTTCTTTGGTTGTTCTTCGAAAGCATCTCCAAGTAACCATTTGCTAAACCATCTCGAAGTTTTTGCCATCTCTTCTGCCCTTCAGCATCTGTACTAATTTTTGTATCTTTTTCTCCTCAAAGAGTAATGTCTTTAAGTAAAAAAATCGATAGCTGTTTCTTTCTTTTTTATAGTCAATGACTTCTCTATGAACTTTCATATAGATGAGCCAGTTTCTTACCATGTAATATTTACGGAATGGGGAGTGATTCAGTGCTGTCACTCTTCTTCCTAAGAAGTTGTGATGTACACCATTTCCCAGTTCATGTAATAATTCTACAGTATTTACACGGAGAATCTTGATATCCTGCTTTTTACATTTTGCACAGAAATCATGATCCACAAAATCGATAAATAAATATTCCCAAAATCCGCCTACTTTTTCCCAAGTATCCACACTGGTTAAGCTAGCTGAAGTAATACATTTATCTACATAGTCATATACCTGTTCCGCCTCTGTGGATTTCTCGAAATTTCTATCCACAATCTTTGGCGATAGAATTCCTACTCCTGCTACATCCGTATACTTTTTGTATTCCTCCATTAAATTGGATGGACATACCGAGTCCTGATCTAAGGTAATCACCCAATTATAACCATATTTTTTGGCATATTCGAACATTTGATTTAATGCCTTTGCAATGCCTAGGTTTTCTCTGTTTTCAATCAGTTCGACCTCTGGATAATTTGAACTCAAAAGCGTTCTGATTTGAATAATATTTTCTGAACCATTATCTATACAAATAAGCTTGTCTACCTGTGGTATGATTGCATCGATATTTTCCTGCAATCTTTTTTCATTTGGTTCGTATAATGTAATGCCTGCTAATGTTTCCATCTTGCCTTCACTTCTTCTATCGTATATGGCTGATATGATTTGCACCCGCGTAGCTTTCGCTTTAACAGATTCCAACACAAACTGATACGATTATATAACATTTTAGTTACTGGTAAATGCTGCATGCCTGATACATTGTCCTCATGTCTACGGTAATGCAACAGTTTGTCATTTATAAATACGACATCTCCCATTTGCTCTGCGATTAAACCCAGCCATTGGTCGTGAAGTGTCCCAGTTGTCGGAAATGGAAGTGCGTAATTTAACACCTGTTTTCGGAATGCCATACAGCATCCGATATAGGAATTTTTCCAGATATTTTTAAAGATACCTGACTGACTGTTTCGGATTGTGTAAAAGGAATCTCCTATTTGTTTTCCTTCACCATCTATAAGGGTTGCATCATGAACTACCATGATACAGTTTGGATTTTCAAATGCTTTTAATGTTTTTTCCACCTTGTCTTTTGTCCAGACATCATCTTGATCTGATAAAAAGATGAATGGTTCTGTCGCATGACTCAGCACATATTCAAAATTTGCAACTGCTCCACAACCAGGTCCCTGCATGGGTTGAAATGGAATTCCGTGTTTTCTTAAATCTTCTAAAAACGCTATGTCATCACCATCTTCTGAGATGATAAACTGATCATCTGTAGCTAGATTTTCTAATATAGATGTAATTTGTTCTTCGCGATATTTTTCACCGCGATACGTCGTCATACAAACAGAAACCATGTTAATCCTCTATATTCTATATTCCTCTGGTGTTTCTTCCACCTCATAAATATGATTTGTTCTTTTCTTAAATCCTTCTGTACTGTCTTTCTTTAACAATACGACTAAGGTCTGGAAAAGAAGCTTAATATCTCTCCACATGCTAAATCTTTCAATATACATCATGTCCAGAATCAGCTTGTCCTTTGGAGAGGTATTGTATTTACCGACTACCTGTGCAAGTCCAGTAAGCCCAGCTTTTACACGGAGGCGGTATTTAAATTCAGGAAGTTCTTCCGTATAGTTCCATACGTTTTCCATCATTTCAGGTCGAGGTCCTACAAAACTCATATCTCCTAAGAAGATGTTAAAAATCTGTGGAAGCTCGTCCAAACGATATTTACGAAGGGTGTGACCAATTTTTGTAATACGGTCATCGTTTTCTGTCGCTGATTTATTCTTTGCGTTTACCTTCATGGTACGGAATTTTATTACTTTAAATACTCTTCCATCACGGGTAGCTCTCTTCTGTAAAAAGAAGATAGGACCTCCGTCATCCATACGAATGAGTATAGGGACTACAATAAACACTGGTATCAATATCAAAATTGCCAAAGAAGAGAAGATAATATCAAAGGTTCTCTTCATAAAACGCTGTTCGTAAGTAAGTCCCTGTACCTTTGTGTGAAGCATGGATACATCATCTAAAAGATAATGTTCTGCTAAGTTTTCTACTACGTCTGGTATCTCTGGATTGAGATAAATATTAATCAAATGTTCGTAGCAGAAGTTTACCAGATAGTCTCTAGTTTCTAATGGAAGGTCATATAATATAGCGGTATCCATACGAAGCAGGATTTCTTCCAAGTCGCTGCGCCTATAATCTACGACACGCGAAATACGATACTGCTTTTTATACTTCTGTACACCTGCGGATATTTTTTCCAAATCCGCTTCCTTGCGTGTAATGATAATACTTTTTTCTGGTGGAATAATCCAAAAGAAAATCTCATTGCCCGCATAAGTAAACACAATAATAAGCAATAACTGTATTCCCACAACCAGAATCAAAGTCCATACATCTATCCATTTAAATGGGTTCATATTAGGATCAATCGTGTTCATGATCATTAACATGCCATAGGTTACGAAGTCAGTGATGACCGTTGCCAATCCAACGGAATAGATAATGGGTTTGCTTTTTCTACGTCCGATATCAAACTTACCATAGATATTTGTCATCATAACCAACGAAAAGGCAAACGTAATCATGATAACCGCCATGGTTCGTGATGGTGTCAATACCGCAAAGTTGTTGACGGAGAACAAAATCATAAAGGTCGCCATCAGACACAAGTATAAAATTCCTTTGATAAGTAGCACAATTGTGCTGACAAATTTTGCAAGTTGCTTTTTCATTTCTACCTCGATAATCTGTTTAACGCCGAGAACACCGCGCGAATAGACGCTCTTGTAATATTACTGCTTACACCTACACCAAAGGTTACTTTTCCAGTTTTGTTGTCTTTCATCTGGATATAAGCAGCTGCTTTGGCATGAGAGCCTTCACTAAGTGCATGTTCATCATAATCCACAATAGAAATGTCGGCTGCGCCTACGCTCTGTTCGATGGCAACTCTTACTGCATCGATAGGTCCATTTCCTCTTGCTTCTGTAATCATTTCTCTGCCGTTATATTTAAAGGTCAATGCGACTCTGGTTTCTTCGTCTTCATGTCCATCTTCTACTTTGACGCGGATGAACTCGTATGGTTCTTTTGCAGCTAAATACTCACTTCTAAATGCATCCATGATACGTGATGGTGCTACTTCGCCACCTTCTGTCTCTGAGATGAGCTGAATGACATCTGCAAACTCTCTATGCATAGCCTTTGGAAGTTTATAGCCATATACCGTATTCATAACGAATGCTACGCCACCTTTACCTGACTGGCTGTTGATACGTACGACTGGTTCATATTCACGACCTACGTCCGCTGGGTCAATAGGCAAATATGGCACTTCCCAAATATCAGAACCACGTTCTTTTAACGCCTGTTCCCCTTTGTTGATTGCATCCTGGTGTGATCCTGAGAATGCGGTAAACACGAGTTTTCCAGCATACGGATGACGCATACCTACCTGCATCTTACAGCAGCGTTCATATACATCGATAATCTCGTTTACGTTTTCTAAGTTCAATTCTGGGTTAATTCCCTGAGAGAACATATTATATGCCAAGTTTAAAATGTCTACATTTCCAGTTCTTTCTCCGTTTCCGAATAGTGTACCTTCGACACGGTCAGCCCCTGCAAGAATCGCAAGTTCTGTAGCTGCTACGCCTGTACCTCTGTCATTATGAGGATGTACAGAAAGGATAACATTTTCTCGATCTTCGAAATGCGTATTCATCCACTCAATCTGGTCCGCATACACGTTTGGTGTATTCATTTCTACTGTTGCTGGTAAGTTAAATATAATTGGATTTTCATTTGCATGATCCCACTCTTTTTGTACCGCTGTACAAATTTCTAACGCGAAATCCAATTCTGTACCAGTAAAACTTTCAGGTGAATATTCGAGAGTTAAGTTTCCATCGTAATTTTTCATACCTTCTTTTACCATGCGTGTACCAGCGATAGCGATATCGATAATCTCTGGTCTTTCCTTATGGAATACGACATCTCTCTGAAGAGTTGAAGTCGAATTATAGATATGGAAAATAACATTTGGAATTCCCTGAATTGCTTCAAATGTCCGGTCAATCAGTTCCTGTCTGCACTGACAGAGCACCTGCACCTTCATGTAATCTGGAATCATATTTTCTGCTACCAGTTTACGAAGGAAATCAAATTCAATCTGAGATGCTGCTGGAAATCCGATTTCGATTTCCTGGAACCCTAACTTTACTAGGAGCTGGAACATCTCTACTTTCTCTTCTACTGTCATCGGTTCTATAAGGGCCTGGTTTCCATCGCGTAGGTCAACCGAACACCAGATAGGTGCTTTTTCAATTTCCTTGTTTGGCCATTGGCGCTGTGGGTAGTCTACGACTGGTACCCTTTTATATCTCTTAAAATTTAACATTCCAAAATACTCCTTGCTTATTACTAATTTTCTTTGTCCCTATGGGACTTATTTTTAATCATCCAACCCGTTGGCTATGTAGGTTACCAGGTGTTCTAGGGCTTCTGCTTCATCTATGCCTTCGCATACCAAGGTGATTTCATCACCAGATTTGATGCACGCACCTAATACACTGAGAACACTCTTTGCATTCGCATTGTTTCCATCGTAATCAAATGTGATTTTCGATTTAAATTTCATTGCTTCTCTGCAAAGATTTCCTGCTGGTCTCATATGAAGTCCAGTTGGATTTACTATTTTTACAACTTGTGATACCACACTAAATTCCCCCAATCTCGCTTTCGCTCATCAGATCATTATCTTCATGATCATATCTGCTAATTTGTGTGCTTCTTCATCGATGACTTTCTGGTCTTTTCCTTCAATCATAACGCGAACCAATGGTTCAGTACCTGAAGGACGGATGAGCACGCGGCCTTCGCCAGCGAATTTTGCTTCTAATTCTTCGATTGCTTTTGCAATGCGAGGATATTCCATATAGCTATATTTCTTATGGTTTGGCACTTTTGCATTTACAAGGGCCTGTGGAAGCACTTCCATAATGCCTGCCAATTCGGATAATGGTTTCTTTGTTTCTACCATAACCTCTAATAAGTGAAGTGCACTTAAGAGACCATCACCTGTAGTGTTGTCATCAAGGAAAATGACATGTCCTGACTGTTCACCACCGATGTTGTATCCTTTTTCTACCATTTTTTCTAATACGTATCTGTCACCTACTTTTGTAGTTTCTAGTTTTACACCTAATTCTTTTGCTGCTAAAGTAAGACCGAGGTTACTCATTACTGTTACAACCAGTGTGTCTTTCTTTAACTGTTTTTTATCCAACATGTGCTTTGCACAGATGAGCATAATCTGGTCACCATCTACCATATTTCCTTTTTCATCTACAGCAAGCATACGGTCTGCATCCCCATCAAACGCAATACCGATGGCAGCTTTTTCAGCAACCACACGTGCCTGTAATTCTTCCATATGTGTAGAACCACAGTTTGCGTTGATGTTTGTTCCATCTGGTTCTGTGTGAATTGCGATAAGGTCTGCTCCCAGGTCTGTAAGAGTCTTGACTGCTGTATAGTGGTTTGCGCCTTCTGCACAGTCGATAACTACTTTCATACCACTCAAGTCAACTGGTACACATTTCTTTTCGAATTCTACATATTCATCTTTCATATCAAAACGATAATCAATTTTTCCAATTCCAGAACCGATAGGGAAATCGATATCTTCCATGTTGCTTTCGATGTGTGCCTGAATTTCATCTTCTAATTCGTCGGAAAGCTTGTAGCCCTCTCCGTTGAAGAATTTGATTCCGTTAAATTCCATTGGGTTATGAGATGCAGAAATTACTACACCTGCGTCTACCTTGTGAAGTCTGGTTAAATATGCGACTGCTGGAGTAGGTACTACGCCTACATATACAGCATTGGCTCCTACTGAACAAACACCTGCCATAAGAGCGTTTGCTAGCATACCTCCCGAAATACGTGTATCGCAACCTACGATAATGGTTGGCTGATGTGATTTTTCTTTGGTCAGTACATATGCACCTGCCTGGCCGAGTTTCATCGCGAGTTCAATTGTAAGTTCTGTACCTGCTACACCACGTACACCATCTGTTCCAAATAATCTTGCCATGTTTTTGTCCTTCTTTCCTGAAAGTATCGTTTATTCTTCGCTATCTTCTTCATCTGTGATAGGATTATCTACCGGTATGTCATTCTGCTTAATAGTGATAGTTACTTTAACCGTGTCATATTTATATTTTGTTTCATCCAAATCTAGGTCTACGACTACTTCGTGGGTACCTACACCTAAATTTGTAACATCGATACTACCTTTGATGTTTTCACTTGCAAGCTCATTGATATCAGCTTCAACACCTTCAATGTTTACAGCTACACTACTAAGCTCATATTCCAATGTGGCATTGGTCTGTAGTCCTATGACCTCAATATTTTCTGTACTTACACTAAAGGCTTTTCCTTTGATTTTCGATATGCTGACTCTGATGGTCACAGTTGCGTTTTCTGTATTTACCAACTCAGCTCCCGCTGGAATATATTCCGAAATATCAATGGTAGCCGTTACATCTTGGTTTGCACCTGAGATATTTACCAATTCGCTTGGAATCTCTATCATACTAATGCTATTCAAGACGGTTTTATTTCCCTTTAACTGAATCGTCGTTGGGTTACTGGTGATGGATGTAACCGTATATCCAGCTTCTACCGTTCCTCTTGGCACAACAGCAATCGCTACGTCTTTGGTATTCAAAATCTCAGCTTCTACATTCACTGTTGTATCACTAAAGGTAAGTCTGGTTGTATCAATTTCATTACCTTCGCTATCCAGCAAAACTGGTGTAGCACGGTAAGTAGTCCACGACTCTGACATATCTGTTACGTCAATTGGAGCAATAACAGAGGCAATCTGTTGTACGATAGATTTTGGTCCTGACACCTTAAGTACATTTGGCGCTGTGACTTCCACTCCACCTAGCGCGTAGCCCGCAGCTACTTCGCCGTATGCGCTTGCTTTGACCACAAACTGCTTTGACATCAGATCTTCCAGTGAAACCCTCATGGTTTTACTGGAAGAACTGATTTTCACTGCATTTTCACTGACATTTGCCGTACAAGTGATTTCAACCGGAACCGTTCCTACCATTCCTGTTTCATTTACTGTAAGCTGCTCCATATTTGCAGTTGCTATAAAGTCCGATTCATCCAATTTATCCAATACGCTTCGAGCTGCTGTAACAGAGAAGGATATCTGATTCGTTCCATCCAGAACTTCAAAATATTTACCCTGATTTTCAATCGCGTCTTTGTTTGTTATACTTACGCTAACCGTCAGCGTTTTTGATTTGGTTGGGTCCTCTAAATTATATACCACAATCCAAAGCGTAAACGCAAAGAGCACTGCCAATATTTTAAACCCTAAGTTATTTGACAAGGTTTTCAGAATATTATTTTTCATTCTTAAACCTCCTCTTCAATAAAATCTTGCGTTTTGTTTCCTTGTTTCGATTTTGCATTTCTTTTAATTTTGCTCGTAATCCATCCTGATCCAGATTGCGATAAATTCTACCGCCTACTGCTACGGATACATTACCAGTTTCTTCGGAAACGATAATGGTGAGCGAATCACTAACTTCACTCACACCAATCGCTGCACGATGTCTGGTTCCCAAATCCTTACTTAAACTTGTGCTATCTGACAATGGCAAATAGCAGGTAGCAGATACTACGCGGTCACCTCGCATGATGATTGCTCCATCATGAAGTGGTGTATTTTTCTCAAAAATATTTATGAGCAACTGACTCGATACAAGAGCATCAACATCAATGCCTGTTCGAATGTATTCGTTCAGTAAAATCTCGTCTTCTAATACGATTAACGCACCTGTTTTCACTTTTCCCATTGCGAAACATGCTTTTACCAGCTCGTCTAAAGTACGGTCTGAAAACTTTTGTTTCTCTGGTTTGTTAAAATCAAGTATGCCACCTAGAATCTTGTTTTCACCTAAATTTTCCAAAGCTTTACGAAGTTCTGGCTGGAAAATGATTACCAGCGCTACCAATCCGACATTTAATGTATTTTCTGCAATCCAGAGAATTGTGCTCATCTGGAATATTGCTGCTATCAATACGAAAACTAAAATCACCATGATACCTTTAAACAGGTTCCATGCTCGTGTGGATTTGATCCACAACAGGATATAATAGAACAGGACAGAGATAATGAGAATCTCAATGACATCTACCAATGTCATGGTTAAATTCGCCATGCTTAGTATATTTGCGATTTTGTCCTGAACCATTGCCAATGACTCTTTTACACTTTCCATTTTCTCTCTCCTTTCCTAGTCTAAACCCAAAAATCTTCATCGATATCTAAAGCTTCCGCAATATCCTTGCGGCTTACTTTCTGTTCCTGTGCTTTTCTCTTCTTTCCAAAGCTTGGGAATGATGAAAACTGTGTAATATTCTTTTCAGTAATCGTTACATTTTTCTTTGGTACCGCTTTTACAAAGTAAACATACTCGTCATCTTCAAACTGTACGCGTTCTGTTCTGGTATAATCCAAATCTTGAAAAACAAATTCCAGCACTATCGCAAGCACTCCACATACGACACTTCCTAAAATCATTCCAAGTGTTTTTCCCGAGATGTCTAACACAAAATATCCTGTTAAAAGTCCAGCTACCTGCACTAAAATACCAGCACCTGCTGCTACCTTCCATGCATGGTCAATCGCCATATTACTCACTATTCGCACTACAATGCATGCCACAATAAATATGCCAATTACCAGAAACATTTCTTTGTTTGTCAGAAGCTGACCTACTGTAATGGTCATCTTCGCCGTCTCTACTTCAGCACCTGCTACGGTTGATTGAAGAGACTGTACATTTTCATAAATACCATGCAAGAAATAGTACACGATAGTACCACATACCACTGCAGTTACGGAGTAGGTCTTTCTGAGAAGTGCCGCTCCAATTGGAAGGATATAGGGAATCCCCATTGCGTGGAAAATAGGTGTAATGGCTACCAATGTTCCATCCTGTGGCGAAAAGCGGAAGTACAACAATGCAATAATTACGAAGAGTAGCAATGCTGTAATCGCAACTTCAAAAGACAGTACATAAAGGTGAAGCAGAATCAACACCGCTGCCACCAGCAATGTCACTCCCTGTGGAAACAGACAGCAAACCGCCGCTAGAATAAAGGCAACTGGGTAAGAATTCAACTTCTCCATAAAGCCTACTGTTCCATTGATCAAACAAAACAGAATCAACGCAACGATAAATCTATATGCATATTTCAAATAAGTTTCATACTCAGCACAAAATTTAATTACTCGGTCTTTTATCTCATATAACTTCGTCATGGTGCCTCCTATAACTTTAATTTCTCTTCTCTTTCATACATTTGATTCAGGGTTTTTAAATCTTTTTTGTATCCTTCTAATTTCTTTCTGCCGTCTTTATAACGTTTACTGTAAATTACATATGTTGAAAACAAATATACCATCATGTACACAATATAAATCACAATCATGACCGCTACGGTATTTGCAATTTTGGCATTTGTCAAACCTTCCAGAAATTTGCTCCAATCACTCATAATCCAAAGTGCCGCCATGAATACATATGCAATCGTTCCACTAAATATACTTGTGATTAATTCTTTCCCAATATAGTCTTCACGATAGTATTTTCCTGTATGGCGATAGCGCTTTTCTTCGGTCTGTTCGTACATAGCAATCTTGTATGCTTGCTTTACGCGTTCCTCATTTATCATAATGTCCTCCTTAAAAATGGACGCAATAACACACATTATTTTGTATTATACCACATTAGCACACAAAATACAAAGAAAAATGGCTTGCCACACGATGATTTTGGCAACAAAAAAGAGCTGTTTTAAAACAGCTCTTTTGGGATATTTTATAAATTCTGTAAGAAACGCATACGATCGCGTTCGCGTTCTTTTTTCTTTGGTTCTTCCTTTGGTGTATAAATTGCACTAGCAAGGTTGTTCTGGATTTTTACTCTACATGAATCACAGTATCTACCTGTACGGATCATTGTGCCACACTGTTCACATTCAATACCTTCTACTGAATCCTCAGAGAATGTGAGTCTTTCTTCACGAACCCACTGTTTAATCTGTTTTACAGTTACATCACAATCTTTTGATATCATGTCCATGTTTGCCATTGGATTCTCTTTTAAATATTCTTTTACTTCCTGGAATTTTTCCTCTAACTGCTGCTGACAGTTTGGACAAATTTTTGCATCTGAGATTACATTAAATAATCTTCCACATGATTTACAATTCGTTACGTTCACTGCGTACCTCCTACATATCCGCGCCAATGCATATGGTTAATAAATACACCTGGCGTACCCCTGTTTTTTTCAATTCTTTTGCGACTGCCTCAGCAGTACTTCCTGTTGTGTAGATATCATCTACAATCATAGCGTGGCTATATTGTACTATACTTTTTCCTTTCTGAAAAGCATTTTTGAGATTATTTTTTCTATCTTTGTCATTTAATTCCTTTTGCGGAGTCGTATCTTTGATACGTTCTACCGCTTCTGTGTCTACTGGAATTCCAGTAAGTTTCGATAATTCTCTTGCAAATGTTTCTGCTTGGTTGTATCCTCTCTTGCGTTGTTTTGGCATATACATAGGCACAGGAATTATGACATCGATAGAATTTGTAAATTTATCAAGCCAACTTGCCTGTGATTCAAGTGCTTTTTTTGCGAAAAACGAAGCATATTCTCGCTTATTGCTATATTTCAAACGATACATGGTTTGCTTGATAGCTCCACGATAGAGATAAATCGATCTTGCCTGCGCAATATAAGACTTATCTACATATTTTTTTCTATAACATTCGTTACAATATTCTTGGGATGCTTGACCGAGTGGTCGACCACAGTGCATACACACTGCTCCTTTTACAGGATAGAGTTTGCTTTCGCATTCTAGATGGATTCCTTTTTTTACTTGTTCTGGTGTTAGGATTTCGTCACACACAGGACATCTAGCAGGAAACATCAGGGAACTTATCTGTTCCCTGATGTGTTCTACTGTTCTTTGTATTATTCGGAGCCATTTTACGATTTCTTTGCTCCTTATATCTTTATGCTTCGTCGTCATCCTTTGCCCAACCGAATGCATATTTTACGGCTTTGTTCCAACCTTTTCGTTTCGCGTCTCTTTCTTCGGAATCCATACTTGGTGTAAATACGCGATCCAACTGCTGGTTTTTGATTACATCTTCTTTACTGCTCCAGTATCCTACTGCCAATCCAGCTAAGTAGGCTGCGCCGATTGCTGTGCTCTCTACACATGCTGGTCGATTTACTGGTGCATCTATCATATCTGACTGGAACTGCATAAGGAAGTTGTTTGCACTAGCTCCGCCGTCTACTTTCAATGCTCTTACATCAATTCCTGCGTCTGCTTTCATAGCATCTATAACATCGCATACCTGAAGTGCGATAGATTCAAGGGTTGCTCTAATAATATGATTTTTGGTTGTCCCTCGAGTGATGCCTACAATGGTTCCTCTCGCATACTGATCCCAATGTGGTGCGCCAAGTCCAGTAAACGCTGGCACAACATAGCATCCATCTGTATCCTTTACTCTGGTTGCCATATATTCAGAATCCGCTGCTGAATCAAGCAGTTTCATGCCATCTCTCAACCATTGAATAGAAGCCCCTGCTACGAAAATAGAGCCTTCCAATGCATAGTTAACTTTTCCATCCAATCCCCACGCAATAGTGGTGACCAATCCATTCTTCGAAAATACAGGCGTTTCCCCTGTGTTCATGAGAAGGAAACAACCCGTTCCATATGTATTTTTTGCTTCGCCTTCATTAAAGCAAGTCTGTCCAAAAAGAGCTGCCTGCTGGTCACCTGCCGCACCTGCGATAGGAATTTCTCCTCCCAAAAACGATGGATCTGAATATCCATAAATTTGACTAGATGGTACAGGTGTAGGAAGCATACTTTCTGGAATTTCTAGCTCTTCTAAGATTTCCTTATCCCATTCTAATGTGTTGATATTAAAAAGCATCGTTCTACTAGCATTTGAATAATCGGTTACATGTACTTTTCCTTTGGTAAGTTTCCAAATAAGCCATGTCTCCACTGTTCCAAAAAGAAGCTTTCCTTCATCTGCTAATTCTCTTGCACCTTCCACATTGTCTAAAATCCATTTGATTTTTGTAGCTGAAAAATATGCATCAATAATAAGTCCTGTCTTCTGACGGTATTTTTCTTCTAACCCTTTTTCTTTCAATGCATCTGCCATGTCACTCGTTCTACGGCACTGCCATACGATTGCATTGTAAATTGGCTCACCAGTTTCCTTGTTCCACACAATCGACGTTTCGCGCTGGTTTGTAATACCAATTGCAGCAATATCTTTTGCTTTTGCATTAATCATGTTCATGGCTTCCACCGCTACCCCAAGCTGTGTAGACCAAATCTCATTTGCATCATGCTCTACCCATCCTGGATTTGGGAATATCTGGCGAAATTCTTTTTGCGCCATAGAACAGATATTGCCTGTTTCATCAAATAAAATACAACGATTACTGGTCGTACCAGCATCCAATGCCATTATATATTTCCCCATAGTTTCCTCCTGATTTCTTTATCAGTACTTATTTTTGTTTATTATATCACTTTGTAGAACAATTTATCAATTATTGTATGTCCTTCTGCTATATAATTTCCTGAAGCCTCCGCTTCTTTTTCTGTATAATTCCATGCATGATTCTGCTCACTTGTAGAATCAAATAAAATGTATGGAACAGGTTCAGATGAATGTGTTCGAATACATATAGGTGTAGGATGATCTGGTAAAATTAACATACGGAAATCTTCTCCTGTTGCATTTAATCCGTCTACAATTGGTTTTACAATTCGTTCATCCAACCATTCAATTGCCTGCACCTTTCTTTCGACACTTCCCTGGTGTCCCATTTCATCTGGACCTTCAAGGTGAACATAAACAAAATCACAAGCATCTGCACCTAGGAGTGCCTCAAGAGCAGCCTGTGCCTTACCTTCATAATTCGTATGAAGACCGCCATTCGCGCCTTCCACATCTATTACTTCCATAGATGCTCCTACAGCAATTCCTTTTAACAAGTCAACTGCTGAAATCATTGCACCTTTTTTCCCTGTTTTTTCTTGGAAAGAAGTAAGTACTGGTTTTGTACCAGCACCCCAGAACCAACATGAGTTTGCTGGATGTAATCCTTTTGCTTTTCTTTCAAGATTAATTGGATGGTTTACGAGAATGTCATAGCTTTTCTTCATCATGTCATAAAGGATTTGATATCCTGTTTGAGGAGCACTTCCTTCTTGTTGTTTCAAACCAAAGTTTACAGGCACATACTCCTCAATACACTGACCCAAAATATCATGTGGCTGGGCTAGTTCTACCACTTTTCCATTATCCCAAATCAAGCAGTGTCGATAGCTCGTTCCTACATAAAAAGAGAAATCTTTTTCAGCATTTGAAACTCCATCCCACACGGACATTTCCTTAGCTAAGCCTTTCATTACCGCATCCAATAAAACCGCTGCATCTTCTGTACTGATTTCATCTGAACTATGGTCTATCATATGACGCTTTTCATATGTATCTTCTTCCTCGGAAAGTGTAACCAAATTGCAACGTAAAGCTACATCTGTTTCTTTCATTGGTACACCTATACTTAGGGCTTCTAATGGAGAACGTCCTGAATAGTATTTCTTTGGATCATATCCCAGTACAGATAAATTTGCAGTATCGCTGCCTGGTTTCATTCCTTCGGGAATGGTGTGAACCAAACCAAGTTCTCCTTTATGAGCAAGTTCATCCATCATCGGTGTCTTTGCATATTCTAATGGTGTTTTATTTTCTAATTCAGTAATAGGGCGATCTGCCATTCCATCGCCTAAAATTATAATATATTTCATCTCTGTCCTCCTTCTGAACAATTTACCCATTTTTTTATTATATTCACATATATTAATACGTTTCACTAGCTATTTTGGGTATATCGGAAGAAAAAAACACACGCGCGACTATAGTCTTCAGCCAGCGAAAACCATACCCGCGCGTCATTTTAATAATTACCCAAGTCTAATTCTGTTTACTACCTGAATCTGAGCTACTTTTTCTGCAAATGCAGCTTCTTTCATAGAGTCTGTTGTAAAAGCAATTTCGCCCGCTACAACATTCGCATCCACGTAATATACTTGTCCAAACACTTTTTCTACAATTGCTTTGTCTGAAGTAGTTCTAACGAAGAAACGATTCTCACTTTCTTTATAGTCGATGAGGTTCATTTTTTCTGATTTCCATTCAATGGCAACATTTACGTTGTGGTGTTTTACCACGTCAACAATATCTGCCACTACAGCGCTGGCTGTAGGAAGTTTGCCTGCACCACTACCATAAAACATTGCATCACCAAGCATATTACCATGTACGAATACCGCATTGAATACGCCGTTTACACCACAAAGTGCGTGGCTCTTTGGCAACAGGAATGGTGCTACCATACAGCTATAGCTGTCGCCTACCTGTTTGCTGGAAGCCAGAAGTTTGATAGAGCAGTCCATTTGACTAGCATATGCGAAATCTTCTGTGGTGATTTTTGTGATACCTTCTGTGTAGATATCCTGATAATCCACCTGCTGTCCACAAATCAAAGAGGTAAGAATTGCAATTTTACGACATGGATCAAATCCTTCAATATCTGCAGTAGGATCTGCTTCCGCATAACCTTTTGCCTGTGCATCTTTTAATACTTCTTCGAAGCTAACGCCTTCATTTGCCATCTTTGTCAGCATATAGTTTGTTGTTCCATTTAAGATACCTTTGATTTCTTCAATCACATCTGCTGTGAGACAGGTGTTTAATGGACGGATAATAGGAATTCCCCCACCTACACTTGCGCCGAACATAAAGTTAATGTTCTTTTCTTTTGCGATAGCAATCAGCTCAGCACCTTTTTCTGCTACAAGATTTTTATTTGAAGTAGCGACCTGTTTTCCTGCTAAAAGCATTTCTTTTACAAATGTATAGGCAGGTTCAACACCGCCCATAGCTTCTACTACTACACCTACTTCTGGATCATTTACAATAACCTTGTAGTCTTTGATTATTTTGTCTTCATTTGGATCCCCTGGAAAATCTCTGAGGTCCAAAATGTATTTTACTTCTATTGGTTCACCAGCACGTTCCGTAAGCTGTTTTTTGTTTACCTCTAACACTTCTGCTACACCAGATCCGATTGTGCCGTATCCCATAATTGCAATCTTCATGTTTCTTACTCCCTAGCTATAATTTTCACGTAATGTACACCTTCGACATCTTCTATTTTACTTACCATTTCGTCTACTTTGTCCGCAGCCTGAAATACATCAATACTCAAAGTCAAAGTAGCAATCCCATTAATCGGTACAGATTGATGAATGGTCAGAATATTGCTTTTGAATTCGTCGATAGCACGTAAAATATTGGACAAAAGTCCTGGCTCATCATCCAATTGAATAACAAGCGTAATGGTCTTTCCTTTTTCATTTTCATGAAATGGAAAAATATCATCTTTATATTTGTAAAAGGAACTACGACTAATACCTACAGCTTCTGTAGCATCCTGTACAGATTCTACTTTGCCTGCCTCGACCAATCGTTTTGCTTCCATTACTTTTAACAATACTTCTGGTACTGCTTTTTCTTTCAGTACGTAGTAATTTGTTTTCTCTGTCATCTTTTGTTGTGCTCCTAATAATATAGTTCTATGCACGTGGTTTCCCACATTCTGGACAGAATTTTCCTGTATTTACATGACCACATTCGCAAGTCCATTCTGCCTGTGGAGCAGGTTTTCCACACTCTGAACAGAATTTTCCAGAATTACTCTGTCCACATTCGCAGGTCCATGCATTTGTTGGCTGTGCGCCATCTGCTACAGCGCCCGCAACTACTCCTGCTGCATTCTGTACATTTGGCTGCTGCATCTGCATCTGAGAAAGATTTGTCTGAGACATCTGTCCTGTCATTCCACTACCCATCTGCATGCCCATTCCCATGCCCATAAAACCTTGCATTGCACCTGCAGAATTTGAACCAGCTGCTTCCATACCACGAGCCACATGACCCTGCATGTATCCTTCGCGAATTGTAGGATCTGAAAGCATTGCACCTTCGTTGCGCATATTGATGAGCTTCTGTGATTCTTCATCGTAGGAAATGCTAGCGATACCTACCGCCTGAATTTCCATACCACGCATCTGATTCCAATCAGCATCCAATACATTTGCCATGTATTTTCCAAGCTCGAGAGCTTTGCTGCTTACATGTGAAATACGTGTGCCATCTGCAGACATCTGGTTGATAGATGTCTGGAGTGCCTGTAGAAACTCAGAAATATACTGTTCGTTGATTTCTGTAATTTCAACGTGGTCTTTATTTCTTGGAATTGCTTCTGCGTAAAACAGTAATGGATTTACAATCTTGATGGAGTATGTACCATGTGCACGAATAAACAATTCTGCATTATAGAAATTATCAAAGTAATTAATTGGATTACGAGTACCAAATTTGATACCTTTGATTTCCTGAAGGTTGATATAGTAAACCTTCTGTTCTCTAGGTGTTTCGCCACCGAAACGAATACGGTCAAATGCTTCTTTCAATGTGTCACCGAATTCACCGTTGAAAAGAGATGGTACAGAAGAATTATCTACCTTGTAGTAACCTGGTTCTGCAGTATAATCTACTACTTTACCGCCATCTACCAATAACATAAACTGATTATCATATACACGAATAATGGAACCATTTGATACCGCATCATCAGTACCTTTCGTGTTCTGTCCATTACGAACTTTAATACCACGGCAATATACGGTCTGGTCGCCCATATTATCTGGTTCAATTACTTCCAACCACTGATCTGCTAATCCGCCTGTAACAGCTTGTCCAATTGCTTTAATAATTCCCATGTCTTTTTCCTCCCGAATTTTTTGTATAAATAAACTTTTCCTATCAAACGTTGTTAACTACGATTATAGTCTACTTCATAGAATTTGTGAAGAGACCAAACCTTAATATTTAATGGAGTGACTCCAGCACCACAATATTCACAGTACTTACTCCCCAATGTTTTTACTGGTGCTCCACACTGTGGACACACAGTTCCAAGAGCATTATCAAAATCTGCCAGGTCCGTGTCCTGTATGTAAACCAATTCCATATTGTACTTGGTTTGTGTCTTGCGGTTTTTCTCACCTGCAATCACTTTTCCATCCTGCTCTTTGTAGTGAAAATATCCTACTGCACTTTGAATAGTAATTACACACTTTCCGCTTACCTTTTGATAATTTGCAATTTCTGTCTGATGCACCTGTATTTCAGAATAATTCTCTTTTATACCGTTCAGTTTATTTTCTTCAATGATATTTGCCACCTGTTTTTTGATATCATCAGAGGCATCTACCAATCTGCCTGCATCATTGGAAGAAATCGAAAGCAATGCCGATGTCAGCATATTTTCTGCTTTATACTTAAATTCCTCCCATGAAAATTCAGGAAAATCTCGCATAATTTGTGGCTCCATAAGACGTGTCATGGACGAAACAGATTTTGGCTTTTCTGCCAAAACATCTGCATTTCGTTGAAATCCTTCCACAAAATCTTCCATACCAAACATCTGTCTGGAAAAGTTGCGCAATTTTCTCGTGACATTTCTATAAACTGTCATGATTCCAATCGCTACTCCTGAAATAACTAGCAGTTGTATCAATAACGTTATCCACTCATACGTAGTCATAATTTAATCCTCGTCTGATGACATATTTTCAGGACATCCCAGGCTGAGCCATTTCAAATATCCGTTGATAAACAGATCTATATCGCCATCCATTACGTTATCTACGTTACCACTTTCCACACCTGTACGACGGTCTTTTACCATGGTGTATGGCTGCATGACATAAGAACGAATCTGATTTCCCCAGCCAATTTCTGTAACTTCACCACGAATACCTGCGGCTTTTGCCATCTGTTCTTCCTGTTTTAAAAGATAAAGTTTTGCTTTTAACATCTGCATTGCTTTATCTTTATTTTGGAACTGAGAGCGTTCATTCTGACACTGTACGACGATGCCTGTTGGGTAATGGGTAATACGAATGGCAGAAGACGTTTTGTTGATATGCTGTCCACCTGCACCGCTAGAACGATAGGTGTCGATTCGGATGTCTTCATCCTTTACTTCGATATCGATATCCTCTTCAATATCTGGCATCACATCACAGGACACGAAAGAAGTTTGTCTCTTTCCTGCTGCATTAAATGGTGATATACGCACTAAGCGATGCACACCTTTTTCAGATTTTAAATAACCATACGCGTTTTCTCCATTTACCTCAAAGGTAATGGATTTTATCCCTGCTTCTTCACCATCCAGCGAATCAAGCACAGTAAGCGAAAATCCTTTTTTGTCTGCCCAACGCGAATACATACGAAAGAGCATCGCTGCCCAATCGCAAGACTCCGTTCCACCTGCACCTGCATGAAGAGAAACAATCGCGTTGTTTCTATCATATTCTCCAGAAAGCAGAGTTTTCATGCGGATTGCTTCGTAGGTTTCTACAAAACCATCCAACATTTCCTGTATTTCAGGAATCAAGGATGCATCATTTTCTTCATATCCCATTTCAATCATGGTTTCGATGTCTTCGTAGCTCGATTCTAAGTTCGCATAAGTAGCTACGTCGTCCTTCATGCTCTTTAATTCCTGCATTTTTTTCTGAGAAACCGTTGGGTCATTCCAAAAATCAGGCGCTTCCATTTCTCGTTCTAATTCTTGTATTTTTTGCTGCTTATTTACTAAATCAAGTGAGTCTCTCACTTCCTGAAGCGGTGCTTTATACGTGCCAAGCACCGACTTAAAGTTGTCGAGTTCGACCATAGAGTCCTCCTCTTTGCAATTATTCTGTTACCATTTTATTGATGACTTCCCATGCTTTTACAAACTGACTATCGTATTGTTTGTCATAGGCTTCATCTTCTGCACCCGTGTATTCATACTCCACTTCAACATCAGGAGTGATGCCTACACCGTGAATATAATTTCCATTTGGGGTGAAGTATTTTGCCGTTGTGAGCTTGATTGCGTCTCCATCTTCCAAAGAAATAATATTCTGTACAATTCCTTTTCCAAATGTAGTTTTTCCTACAATAGTAGCGTACTCATAATCTTGTAATGCTCCAGCAAAAATTTCTGAGGCACTAGCACTATTTTCATCTGCTAATACCACTATAGGTACATCCAAAGCTGCGCTATCGGAAGTGTATTCTTCACGATTGCCATATTTGTCTTCCACATATACGATCATGCCTTCTGGCAAGATATAATCCACAATATTTACAACTGTAGAAAGCATACCACCTGGGTTAGCACGCACGTCTACAATCAAGCCTTTCATACCCTGAGTTTTAAACTCTTCTACCATTGCGATGAACTGTTCATCTGTCTTAGACTGGAATTCAAGAATTTCAATATACGCGATACCATTTTCCAATATTTCGCCTTCTACACTGGTGAGTTCTACATATCTTCGCTCTACATCAAACTCTAAAGTTTCGTCTGTAGATGGACGGTAAATTACCATGTGAACAGTTGTGCCTTCTTCTCCACGAATATGTTGTACCAATTCGTCTACAGCCACACTAGTCGCTTCTACTCCGTCTGCAGAAATAATCATGTCACCATCTTTTAGACCAGCCTCTTCCGATGGTGTACCGCTGTAGACCTTTGTAATCGTCACTTCCATGGTTTCCAAATTCTGGCTCACACCTGCACCAATACCACAGTAGGTACCTGAGGTAGACACCATAAGTTCTTCGTATTCCTCTTCTGTATAATATACGGAATATGGATCACCCAAACTATCTAAGAGCGCACTGTAAAAGGATTCTTCTACCGCTTCCATATCAATATCTTCATAGTAATAAATATTCATATAACTATAAAGCTCATCGATTTTCTCTACCATTTCGTCATCTAAAACCGATCCTGCTTCCACTGTTGATGCGCCATTTTCACCTAGAACAACAAGATTTCCTGTACTCTTGATAAATTGGAGAATACCGACTACTAAAACAAGCGAAAAGAGAATACCTGTTAAATATCCAAAGAAAAACTTATGTCTCTTAAAAAAATTCATGTTACTACCTTCTTTTAAAAAATACTTTGATGTTTATTCTACCCTATTTTTTCATTTTTTTCCACTAGGAATATAAAAAAAGGAACTGCTCCTTACAACAGTTCCCCTTCTTTTCGGTTTTATACATTTAAATGCTTGCGAATCGTCCACATACTTCCCAAGAAACCAATACCCACACCAAGTAATAAGGCGATAGGAATAAGGCCTTGGAACAATACTCCTGGTGAAACGAAGTCCATAAGCGAACCAATCAGTGCATACTCTGCTGCCACATGTGCTACAATATTGTTGTAAATCACATATAACAAAATGAGTGGAAGTGCTGCACCTACCAAGCCGATAACCACACCTTCTACAACAAATGGTGCGCGGACAAGGAAGTCTGTAGCTCCAATCAGTTTCATAATTGAGATTTCTTCTTTTCGAACAGAAATCCCCACTGCTACAGTATTGTTAATTAAGAATATCGCTACACAAAGCAGAATCAGAATGATTCCACCAGAAACCAGACTGAGAATTTTATTGAACTCGGTTAAGGTTTCTGCTACAGCCTGCGACTGATTTACTTCTCGTACGCCGTCAATGCTTTCTAAGTATGTTACCAAACCAGATTGCTGTGAAACATCCTTGAGATAAATCTCGTAGTTGGCAGAATTTGCCAATGGGTTTTCAGAAAATCCCTCTGCAAATTCTTCGTTTCCTTCGAAGTAATCCGCTTTAAAGCTTTCCCAAGCTTCTTCTGCTGATACATAAACGATATCTCGTACTTCGGTTCTCTTTTCAATTTCTTCACCGATTTCCTGAATGCGCCCCTCTTCCAGACCTTCATCAAAGAATACGGTAATAGCTACACTTTCTTCGGCTGCCTGCACCATAGCATTTACGTTAAATACCAAGATGTAGAAAATACCAAACATAAAAATACACGCTGCCATAGTAGCGATAGAGGCAATGGAAAACATTCTATTTCTTGCAATGTTTTTCAAGCCCTGTTGAACAGAATAGAAAAATGTATTAATCTTCATAAGCTTCATCACCCGCTTTGCTATCGCCTACGATAACACCTTTCTGCACAGTGATTACACGCTTTTTCATGACTTTTACTATTTCCATATTGTGAGTAACAACGATAACGGTAGTACCGCGTTCATTGATCTCTTCTAGTAATTTCATGATTTCCCATGCGTTGTTATTGTCCAAGTTTCCAGTAGGCTCGTCCGCTAATAGAATACTTGGTTCGTTGATAAGCGCTCTAGCTATTGCAACACGCTGCTGCTCTCCACCAGATAGCTCCTTTGGAAAAGAACGATACTTTGCAGCTAATCCTACCATTGACAACATAGTTGGTACTTTCTTTTTGATAGCTCTGGTAGATTCACCAATTACTTTCTGTGCAAAAGCAACGTTTTCGTATACGTTTCTATCCTTTAATAATCGGAAATCTTGGAATACTACACCAATATCTCTACGGAATTTTGGGATATGTCTTCTACGGATTTTTCCAAGATTTTTACCATTTACGAAGATGGAACCTGCTGTTGGTTCTAACTCTTTCAGTAACAGCTTAATCATAGTAGACTTACCTGATCCACTGTCACCTACGATAAATACAAATTCGCCATCTTCGATTTCCAGATTAACATCGTTCAGCGCAGGAATCCCTGCAGAATATGACTTGCTGACATGTTCCAGTTTAATCATTATTTTCTCCTTACTTCATTCTTTCTGCAGGCCTAGCCTGCAGATAAATTTCGTCGCTCGTTTTGTGAAGATTTCATCTTCCCAAGCTCGCTTGCACGAAATTTAATAATCAAGTGACTCCATATACTTCATGTACTTGACTACCATAAGTGCGATTCTAAATGTAATAGCATCTTCAAACACGCGAAGATCTAGGCCAGTACTCTTCTGGAGTTTATCTAATCTATACACCAACGTATTTCTGTGGATGTATAACTGTCTTGACGTTTCCGACACGTTCAAGCTGTTTTCAAAGAACTTATTGATGGTAGTTAGCATTTCCTCATCAAATTCATCTGGTGATTTGCCATCAAAAATTTCTTTAATAAACATCTTACAAAGTGGAATAGGAAGCTGATAAATCAAACGTCCAATGCCAAGCTGCGAGTATGCAATCACGTCTTTTTCTTCAAAGAAAATCTTACCTACATCAAGCGCCATACGCGCTTCTTTGTAAGAACGAGATACTTCTGTTAATTGATTTACGATCGTACCAT
>CAZVOY010000002.1:0-41680 GCA_964628865.1 uncultured Lachnobacterium sp.
TAGGCTACCCTGATGTAAAGTATCAGAGAATCGTGCCACGAAAGGATTTGCAGGTAAAGACATTATAGGTTAATACTATTTGTATGATATAATTATAAGACAAATTTGCATTTGCACGGAGGAAAAGAATGAGCATAAAAGAACTAATGGAAAAGCCTTTACCACAAATACCACAGGAAATAACAGAGGCTTTAAGTAAAAACCAAATAACATTAACATCCTTTGAAGAAAAAAATGATATATTAGTAAGCGAGAGCTTACAAAAAGAAGCAGGTTACAAGAAAATGGACGATGGAAGTTATTTGGTGTCCATGTATTGTCCTATGCCTAATATTACTCCTGAGATGATAGAGTGGTGGTTTTGGTGGCACCCAAAGGAAAACGAAAGGTATCAGGTGTGGTTTCCAGGAGCACATTTTTCAAATGGTTATTCAAAAAAACAAGCTAGCTATTTTGAATGCGAAAATCGACCAAAGTTTCAAAATAACACCCAATATCCAGATGAAGAAATTGGTGGAACAAGAATGCCATTAAGAATAGATTTTGTTACACCAGAAGAATTTGGATTTTCAAAAACCATCATGGAAGAGAATAACATTCCAGTAATCGTATGTGGTCATGTGGGAGCTTTCAAAGGTTTGATTTGGCATACGGAAATGGCGCATATCTTCAAACAGACAGAAGATGGGTTATTTATGATAAGCAGATTTTGGATGGGAAAAACTTTAAAAAATCCTCTATTAAGAAAAGTAATACTATCAGATGCTATGGCAAAAGGAATGGCAGAACATTGTTGTATTGAGTATAGAAATCTTTTTGAAATCTTACCGATTTTATATAAAGAGTCAAGAATAAAAGGGAAAGAGGAAATAAACGATGAAAGTTCTATTAATTAACGGTAGCCCAAATGTAAACGGAAATACGGCTCGTTCTCTGGAGGAAATGAGAAAGATTTTTGAAGAAGAAAATATTGAAACAGAGACAATTCAAGTAGGAAATCAGCAAATTAGAGGTTGTTGTGCCTGTCAATCTTGTTACAAAACAAAGCAGTGTGTTTTTGATGATATGGTAAATGAGGTTGCAAAGAAATTTGAAGAGTGCGATGGAATGGTTGTAGGAAGTCCTGTGTACTATGCATCTGCAAGCGGCACATTAACCGCATTTTTGGATCGCTTATTTTATAGTACTAGATTTGACAAACGCATGAAAGTGGGCGCTAGTATTGCTGTAGCAAGACGTGGAGGTTGTTCCGCGACATTTGATCAGTTAAATAAATATTTTACAATTAGTGGTATGCCTGTGGCATCCAGCCAGTATTGGAATAGTGTACATGGAGCTACACCAGGACAGGTAGAGCAGGATGCAGAAGGTTTGCAGACCATGCGTACACTTGCAAAAAACATGAGTTTCTTGATGAAGAGTATAGAGCTTGGGAAGGAACAGTTTGGCTTGCCTGAGAAAGAGAAAGGGCAGTTTACGAACTTTATTCGATAGCTTATAAAAGGTCTGTTGGAAGAGATTCCAGCAGACCTTTTTGAATGAAGCAGTGTATGATTAGAGGATAAATTATCTCATACTGTTAGAAGATAGTTCTGATTCTGTTACAGATGGAAGATTTCCGAGGTTGTTTCCCTCGGTGCCGTCAGGTAACGATTTCAGATATTCGGAGTCTTTTCGGTGGGCTATTCCTACACCTTTGATATCACCAGCTTTTGCCATGGCAACACCCTCTTCTTTCGAAACAGTAGAGCCATCGGAGAGTTGGTAACCTGAAATCTTTCCGCTGGATTTTACGAGACCAATGATTTTTTTGGCATCAGATTTTGGATTTGGGACTTCGTCCAGTGCAGCGTATGGTAGTTGTGATCTAGCTTCATTGTTATCTGTATTCATTTTGTTCTCCATTTCTTTTTGATTAGTATTTGAATATATACGTTTTTTATGTAAAAGAGTGTCATAAAATAAAAGAAAAAGATCTTGGAGTACTATGAAAAGTAATTTTTTAATTGGAATTATGATGATTATTTGGCTAGCACTTATAGCAAATATTATTTGGCAAGGAACAGATGGAAAATGGTATGTAGAGGATGCTGAAAAAGTAGGGCAACTAGAGGTGGCGAAGTATACAAATCAGGTGATTGTAGTAGCGGTGTCCAATGAAGAAATAAGTTTGAGTTTCTATGAGAAAGAGGATGATTGGGAATTGGTTTTAGAAACCGAGGCCATTATTGGAAAAAATGGATTAGGGAAGACAAAAGAGGGGGATGGGAAAACGCCAGTTGGTGTATTTCGTTTTACAAAGGCATTTGGCATTTTAGAAAATCCTGGAACGAAAATAGTGTATACACAGGTGGATGAAAAGCATTATTGGGTTGATGATAGTGGCTCAAACTATTATAATCAGTTTATATCCATGGATGAGGTTATAAAGGATTGGGAGTCCGCGGAGCATATTTGCGAGTATGGGGAAAGCTATCACTATGTGCTGGCAACAAGTTATAATTCGCAGAGCATTCCAGGTGTCGGCTCGGCAGTGTTTTTGCATTGTATGTCGGAAGATGCAGATGTAACGGCTGGGTGTATTGCAATACCAGAGGTATATATGAGAGAAATTCTAAAGAAAGTGGAATCCCAGTGTGTGTTAATTATCGATGAAAAGGATAATATTTTAAAATATTAGAAGGAAAAAGTATGAGAAAAATAGCAGAACAGGTTTATGTAGCAGAGGGTGCAAAAATAGTTGGTGAAGTAGAAGTTGGTAAAGGTAGCAGTATATGGTATAATGCAGTTATCCGAGGGGATTCAAATTCAATCTTTATTGGTAAAAATACAAATGTACAGGACAATGCTGTGTTGCATGTAAGTCATAGTCATGCACTATCTGTTGGGAATAATGTAACGATTGGTCATGGAGCGATAGTGCATGGATGCACTATTGGAAATAATGTGTTGATTGGCATGGGCACTGTTGTGTTAGACGGAGTAGTGATAGAGGATAATTGTATTATTGGGGCAGGTGCTCTTGTGACACAGAATACAGTAATACCAGAAGGCTATCTATGCTATGGTAATCCAGCAAAGCTTATAAGACAGATTTCGGAGGAAGAAAAGTTGTCTGTCCTAGAAAATGCAAAAGAGTATGCGGATGAGGCGGATAGAATTCTTAAGTTGGATTTTTAATTAGGAGAAATTTATGGCACGAATGACAAAGAGTAAGAGAGAAAATTCAATATTGGAGGATAGCAAGCGTAGTGTATTGCAGGTGATCTTTAGTCGCACTATGTTGATTATGATTTTGATTGTATTGCAGTTTGCATATCTGATTGCAAGAATGTATGCCTATGCAGAACATGTTCCAATTTTCTTGGGAGGAGAATTTTTGGTTGTCGCAGTAATGCTGACTATCATTTTGAATTCCAAGGAGAATCCTGCGATTAAATTGTCATGGTGTTTTTTGGTGGGTATATTTCCTATTTTTGGAAGTATTGTGTACCTGGTGGTGCGTTTTGATTTGGGATATCGTTTGCAGCAGAAGAGAATTGCTTATACTGAAGCGGAAAGTCGAAAATATATTCTTGATAAACCGGAGTTGATGGAAGAATTAAAGGAAAAAGATTTGCAGACACATCACATGGCAAAGTATTTAAGAAAAACCAGTGGTAGCACAGTACATAAAAACGCAGAAGTAAAGTATTTTCCTATTGGTGAACTGCAGTTTGAAGAAATGATAAGACAGTTGGAGTCTGCTAAGGAATACATTTTTTTAGAGTATTTTATGATTGGACAAGGACATATGTGGCATACCATCTTAAAGATATTGGTTCAAAAGGCGCGCGAAGGTGTGGATGTGCGCTTATTATATGATGGCTCGTGTGCCGTGTATCTCCTTCCATATAAATATCCAGAGAAGTTAGAAAAGCTAGGAATAAAATGTCGTATGTTCTCGCCACCAATTCCATTTTTGTCTACCCATTATAACAATCGTGATCATAGAAAAATTCTGGTTATAGATGGTAAGGTTGCGTTTACAGGTGGTGTGAACCTTTGTGATGAGTATATCAATATCGATAGTCCATGTGGGCATTGGAAAGATGTAGGCATCATGATAAAAGGTGACGCTGTATATGATTTTACGGTTATGTTTTTACAAATGTGGATTGCGACAGAAGGAAAATCCATTTCTAAGATTGTTTTCCCAGATGTGAGTCAGTATCAATTATCCACAGTAGATACCAACACAGATGATAGTGGCTACATAATTCCATATGGAGATAGTCCAGTAGATACGGAAAATGTAGGAGAAATGGTATATCTGGATATTTTAAACCAGGCGCAAAAATATGTGTATATTATGTCACCGTATCTGATTTTAGATAATGAAATGCAGACAGCACTTTCTTTTGCGGCAAAGCGTGGAGTAGATGTACGAATTATTCTGCCTCATATTCCAGATAAAAAGACCGTTTTTGCTTTGGCGAGAGGGCATTATAAAGAACTTGTGGCAGCAGGTGTGAAAATCTATGAGTATACACCTGGATTTGTACACGCAAAGGTATTTGTAAGTGATGATGAAAGAGCGGTTGTTGGTACAGTGAACTTAGATTATAGAAGTTTGTATTGGCATTATGAATGTTCGGCATATCTATACAAAGTGCCTGCAATCAAGGATATCGTAGAAGATTTCTTAAAAACCCAAGAAAAGTGCGAGCAAGTTTCAAGAGAGAGTATAAAGGAAATTGGTTTGTTTTATAAAATTGGAGGTTATGTATTGAAATTGGTAGCACCTTTGATGTAATTATAAATAAAATATGTTTACTATTTCTTGTAAAAGCACCTCATGTTTGATAATATAAAAGTGAGGTGCTTTTATGGTATTAAAAATGAGGGAAAGGGTTATATGTTGCATTGTTGCAACCATATTGTTTTTCTTAGGAATCAGCGTAGAAACAACCACGGTGGATTCCTCTATTTTGCGTACCACAGAAAGCGCAAGTATGCGTTCTGCTGAACATATTGTGAATGAAGCAGATGTGTGTACTCCAAGTATGTTGACAAGGGGCACTACATCTATACAGCGTAGTTTAACAAATTCCGTGAGCAAATGGCAGAGCAGAACGGTTCTGATTTTTCTCTTTGCAGGTGTTAGCCTGCAATATCTTTTATGCTATCAGAGTTCACAAAGCAAGGAAGATGGACGACTCTTTTTGTGCAGGTCAATGATAGTCGATTATATTCACCTTAAGGATAGTGGCGAATAAATACATAAAAATAAGGAGTATAAAACAAATTCGTCAAAAAGGAGAAAATTGAATAATGGAATTAATTATACAAATCGTTTTGTTGGTTATTGGATTCACCATGTTAGTAAAAGGTGCTGACTGGTTCGTAGATGGTGCAGCTGGAATCGCTGTTAAGTTTGGTATTCCACAGTTAGTAGTAGGTCTTACTATTGTAGCTATGGGTACAAGTGCTCCAGAAGCAGCCGTTTCTATTACAGGTGCTATGAATGGAGCTGCAGACATCGCAGTTGGTAACGTATTAGGAAGTAACATTTTAAACATCTTAATTATCCTTGGTCTTACAGGCGTTATTACAAATGTCGCAATTCAGAAATCTACACTTATGATAGAAATGCCTTTCATGATGGTAATCACTGTTGTATTTGCATTCTTGGGATTAAATGATGGAAATGTAGGATTTGTTGATGGTATTATCCTTTGGGTATTATTCATTATTTATCTTGCATACCTTTTTGTGCTTGCAAAAAAAGGAAATCAGGAGGAAGATGAGCCAGAAGAAAGACCTGTTTGGAAGCTTATTTTGGTAGGTGTTGTAGGTGCTGCGATTGTAGTTTGGGGAGCTGATATCTCTGTAGGTGCAGCGACATCTATCGCGTCAGCACTCGGCCTTTCAGAACGTTTCATTGGTCTTACTATTGTAGCATTAGGAACATCTCTTCCAGAACTTGTTACATCTGTAACAGCTGCTAAGAAGGGTAATGCTGATATCGCAATTGGTAACATCGTTGGATCAAATATCTTCAATATTCTTTTCGTAATTGGAACAAGTTCACTGATTATTCCAGTTATTTATGAAGCAACATTCCTTGTAGATGCCATCGTTGCATTAGCAGCTGGTATTCTTCTTTGGGTTGCTACTATCAGAAAGAAAGAACTTACTCGTCCATGGTCTATCGTAATGCTCCTTGGATATGTGGCATATTTCATTTATTTGATTATGTAATTTATAAAGCACCTATGAGAAATCATAGGTGCTTTTTTATTGGGGAAGAGGTATAATGAAATCAAATAAAACGGGGGACAAAATTGAGATGGAATTATTGACAAAAGCGAGCTATTCATCAGAGGTTTCAGAGAGAGAAAAAAGAAATTTGGAAGTGGCATATCGAGCTGCATGCGAGAGCGTGGTATTGTTAAAAAATGATGATGTGCTTCCTTTAAAAACGAAAAAAGTAGCTCTATATGGACCGGGCGTAACGAGAACGATAAAGGGCGGAACTGGATCTGGTGAAGTGAATGAGCGTCATAGCGTGACTATTTTAGAAGGAATGGAAAATCGTGGGTTTGAAATTGCTACAAGGCAGTGGCTTGAGGACTATGAAGATGCTTATGAAGAAGGCGAGATTGCGTACAAAAAAGCGCAAAGAGATATCGTAAAACTTATAAAATCAAAATCCTTTATGGAAATGATGTTAAAAGGCTATACTCCTCCCGCAGGCAGAGCGATTACAGAGAAAGATATCGCAGATAGTGATACGGATACCGCAATTTATGTGCTTAGTCGTCAGGCTGGTGAAGGCGGTGATAGAAAAGCAGAAAAAGGTGATTTATTTATCACAGATGAAGAAAAAGCGGCGATTGAAACCTGTGTAGCAAATTACAAGAATTTTGTATTAGTAATTAACAGTGGTTGTTCCATCGATATGTCTTTTGTGGATGAATTTCCTGGTATCGGCGCAATTCTGTTTATATGTCAGCTGGGAACGGAGGGTGGTAATGCATTTGCTGATATCGTTTCTGGTAAGGTGACACCATCTGCTAAATTAACCGATACATGGGCAAAGAAATATGCGGATATCCCATTCCATAATGAGTATAGTTATCTGAATGGAAATGTGGAGGATGAATATTACAAAGAAGGAATTTATGTAGGATATCGTTATTTTGATAGCTTTGGTGTAGAACCATGTTATCCATTTGGATATGGACTGAGTTATACCGATTTTTCTATTTATGGTGCGGGTGTGACAGTAGAGGGAACCAAGGTTCACTTAAATGCGACTGTTACAAATAAAGGAGCAACGTATAGCGGAAAAGAAGTCGCACAGGTCTATATAAGTGCTCCAGCAGGAAATATAGATAAAGAATATCAGAGCCTTGCTGCATTTAGAAAAACAAAAGTGTTAGCACCAGGTGAAAGTGAAACAATAGAACTGGTTTTTGATATGGCAGAAATTGGAAGCTACGAGGAAGCTTCTGCAAGCTATGTATTGGATGCAGGAGAATATATCGTGCGTTTAGGCAATTCTTCTAGAAACACAGTACCAGTAGCAGTGATTATCTTGGATGAAAAGGTAGTGGTTTCAAAACACAATAATGTCTGTCCAGTTGTAGAAGCTTTTGAAGAGTTAAAGTCAGAAGGTTATCAGATGGAGGATGTGAATGCAGGAGTGCCTCGTGTTGCGATTTCTGCAACGGCATTTAAAACTATAAATTACACGTATGAAGTACCAGCTATTTATAGTGATGAGCGTGTAGACAAATTTATGAAGACACTTACGCTGGAAGAGATGGTGGATATCGTAGTTGGCATCGGTATGTTTGGAGGAGAAACCAGATTTAATATGCCAGGTTCGGTAGGAAATACCACATCCAAATTTTGGGATAGAGGATTAGCAAATGTGACACTTTGCGATGGACCAGCAGGTCTTCGAATTACAAAACATGGGGTAGTTCAGAAGAACGGAGAAGTAAAACCAGTAGAACTTCCAATCTCTGTATTTGAAATGTTCCCTGATTTTATACAGGGATTTCTGAAGGGTGATCCAGAGAAAGGCACATCTATATATCAATATACAACAGCTTTTCCTGTTACAGCAGCGTTGGCTCAGTCTTGGAATATGCAGCTCCTAGAAGAAGTAGGAAAAGCGATTTATGTAGAAATGAAAGAATATGGTTGTACGTTTTGGCTTGCACCAGCAGTAAATATTCATAGAAATCCACTCTGCGGACGAAACTTTGAATATGTATCCGAAGACCCATTTCTTACAGGAGAAGTGGCAGCTGCAATTACAAAAGGAGTTCAGCAAGAAGAAGGTTTCTATGTAACTGTAAAACACTTTGCATGCAATAACATGGAAGACAATCGAAATAAGGTTTCTAGCAATTTGAGTGAACGAGCACTTCGTGAGATTTATCTGCGTGGATTTGAGCGAGCGGTTCGCAAGGGAAATGCCAAAGCGATTATGACATCTTACAACCGTATCAATAGTGTATATGCACCAAATAGCCATGATTTATGTACGAAGGTGCTTCGCAATGAGTGGGGATTTGACGGTGTGGTTATGACGGATTGGTTCTCAACGAATAAAGGCTTGGGCCATAATGCACTTGCTATGAAGGCGGGAAATGATTTGATTATGCCAGGTGGCGGAAGCTACAAGAAGGAAATTTTGGCAGGTGTGAAATCCGGCATGATTTCGGAAGAGGATGTAAGACGTTGTTGTGCGAATGTAGTTCGCGCAATTATGAATAGTGCTACACAGAAAGAATATATTGATAAAAAATAGCTTTCAAGCCTTTGCTTTCTTGACGTTATGAGAAGGAAAAGTTACAATAAAAAATGAAGTTTATGTATATGTAGGAGGGATTATGGAACAAAACGATATTAGATATTTGAAGTGTTTGGCAAAACAGTATCCTACGATTGCAGAGACAGCTACTGAGATTATTAATCTGCAGTCGATTCTGAGTTTACCAAAAGGAACAGAGCATTTCATTACAGATATCCACGGAGAATATGATCAGTTCCAGCATATTATTAAAAATGCCTCAGGGGCAATAAAACAAAAAATCGAAGAAGAATTTGGAAGTACAATTAGCCAGAAGGAAAAGCGTACACTAGCGACACTGATTTACTATCCAAAGGAAAAGTTGAATCAGATTATCGAAACAGAAAAATATATCGACGATTGGTATGCTGTAAATCTATATCGTTTGGTTTGTATTTGTAAGAGAACCTCTTCTAAATATAGCCGTTCCAAAGTTAGAAAGGCTATGCCAGCAGAGTTCGCATACATTATCGAAGAGCTTTTAACAGGCAGACAAGATGTGGTGGATCAGGAAGATTATTATTTCGAAATTATTCACTCAGCAATCCGTACAGGCAGAGCACCTGAACTTGTAGTGGCATTATGTGATTTGATTCGTCATTTAATCGTAGACCATCTTCATGTAGTGGGAGATATTTTCGATAGAGGGCCATATCCACACCTGGTAATGGATGATTTGATGAAACATCACTCTGTAGATATTCAGTGGGGTAATCACGATGTGTCTTGGATGGGGGCAGCAGCAGGAAACCCAGCACTTATTTGTACCGTGCTCCGTATTTCTGCTCGTTATGGCAACTTAAGCTCCATCGAGGATGGATACGGTATTAACTTAATCCCATTGGTGCGTTTCGCGATGGAACAGTACGAAAATGACCCATGCGAGCGCTTCCATGTAAATTTCCGTGAAGATGCATATGACGTGCGTGATATAGCTATTGATGAAAAAATTCACAAGGCTGTCACCATTATGCAGTTGAAGTTAGAAGGTCAGATTATCAAGCGAAATCCAGATTTTAAAATGGATGACCGTTTACTTTTAGATAAAATTGATCCGGAAAAAGGCACGGTTATGATTAATGGTGTGGAACATCCTTTATTAGATAAGGAATTTCCTACTGTAGACTGGAATGACCCATTTGCTCTTAGTGCAGAAGAGCAGGTGGTTATGGATCGTCTTGTTTTTGCCTTTCGTAACAGCGAGAAGCTTCAGAAACATGTGAAGTTTTTATATACCAAGGGTAATATGTATACGGTGCATAATGGCAATCTTTTATATCACGGTTGCGTACCATTGAATGAGGATGGAACCTTTAAGAAAGTAACTGTTTTTGGAAAAGAATACGCAGGAAAGGAACTATATGACGTATTAGAAGAATATGCGCGTAAAGGTTATTATGCAGTTGATCCAGATGAAAAGCAGAAAGGTTTAGATATTCTTTGGTTCTTATGGTTGAATAAAAATTCACCAGTATATGGAAAAGAACGAATGACAACATTCGAAAGACAATTCGTTGCAGATAAGAATACATATAAAGAGCCAAAAAATCCATACTATAAATTGATCGAACAGGAAGAAGTGGCAGACCGTATTTTGAAAGAATTTGGTCTTTCAGGAAATGAGTCACACATTATCAATGGACATATTCCTGTATTGGTAAAAGAAGGACAGTCGCCAATGCACTGTAATGGAAAAGTATTGATTATTGATGGTGGTTTCTCGAAAGCTTATCAGGAAAAAACTGGAATTGCAGGATATACACTTATCTATAATTCCTATGGTCTTATCCTAGCAGAGCATGAACCTTTTGAATCTGTAGAAAAAGCGATTGAAGAAGGAAATGATGTTGTATCTCATAAGACGTTGGTGCAGCGCGTAATGAAACGTAAAACCGTAGCAGATACTGATATTGGAAAAGGAATGAAAGAAGAAATTGCTGATTTGGAAGCATTGTTGAAGGCTTACAGAGAAGGCGTAATAGAAGAAGATTTATAAAATGAGCAAACAATTTGACAGAACAAAAAGACTTCTAGGAAAAGAAGCAATGGAAAAGTTAAAAAATGCTCGTGTAGCTGTATTTGGTATCGGCGGCGTGGGAGGTCACGCCGCCGATGCTTTAGTGCGAAGTGGCGTAGGCGCGATTGATATTGTTGACAGCGATGTAGTAGCAGAAAGTAATATCAACAGACAGTTGATTGCTACAACAAAAACCGTAGGGCGAAAAAAAGTGGAAGTGATGCAGGAGCATCTGCTGGAAATTAACCCACAGGTACAGATATATGCACATGAATGTTTTTTCTTGCCAGAGACACAGGAGCAGTTTGATTTTACCAAGTATGACTATGTAATAGATGCAGTAGATACTGTAACGGCAAAACTTGCGCTTGTAGAGGCCTGCCAGACAGCCGGAGTACCAATTATAAGTAGTATGGGTGCGGGGAATAAATTAGATCCGACGGCATTTGAAGTGGCGGATATTTATAAAACCTCTGTTTGTCCTCTTGCGAAAGTAATGCGAAGAGAATTGAAAAAGAGAAATATTAAGCATTTGAAAGTAGTATATTCAAAGGAAGAGCCGCTAGAGCCGATTGCAGACGAGACATTTGTTAGCGATGAGGTAAGAGCTAGAAGAGCTACACCTGGTTCCATCGCTTTTGTACCATCGGTGGCAGGTCTTATTTTGGCTGGCGAAGTGGTGAAAGATTTAACTGGAAAATAAGGATAAAATGGGGGATGAAAATGAAATTTGCAAAGAAAATAAGCTTGGTTGTTTTAGCGGTGGTGCTATTAAGCCTAGTGGCATGTGGTGGAAAAGAAGCAGAAAATACGGTAACATATTACAAGATGGATGGCATGTTTAATTCGGAAGAAACTAACCTATGGAGAAATCTTTATCTTGTAGATGAAGATACGTATATTCTTGAAATAGAGGCGTTAAATTCAGATGGTTCTGGAAAAATTACGGTAGAGTATGTGGAACGAGGCACCTATCTCATGAGTGAAGATGGTACACAGATTACACTTAGAGATGGATATGGAAGTGGTTACGTGATGGATGAAGACAGCAAAATTGACTGGACAGGTAAGGGAATGGATACTTTGTTGAGAGTAAATGGAGTAAGGACGTTTTTGCTGAATGAAGATGGAACATGGGAGCCTGTGGAATAATTTTTACAAATATGTCTTTAAAAGAAACAAAATGTGTCGCGAGTATACAAACAGTATGAATTTGTTCGTTTAAATATGGAAAGATTTGACTATAATGAAAGTAAGCGGGTTTGTTTTAAAACTCCTTATTTTCCTTTTTAAAAAGGGTCATCCGAATGGATGGCCCTTTTTTATTTCATATAATTTGTTTTTGATGAAGCTTTTTTTCGTAGTAGTTTGCGTACTTCTTCGTCGTTTGGGATGCCGAGGAGTCGTAAGAAGACAGCGATATAAATCTCATGCATATATTCAAAAGAAAAGTTTTCATTCACATCTAGTGAAAGCTGGAATGTGGTTACTACCTGAGAGAAGATTTGCGCTTCTATTTTTCGATTGATACTTGTGCAGTCTTGCAAATAAAAAGCTTCTGACTGAGCAGCTAAAGCCTGTCGAAAATCTACGTTTTCTGTACGAACTTTTAATAAAGCATTCATCAGCTCGCGATTTTGAATCGATTGTTTTTGCAAATAAGTCGTATAGGAATTATCATTTTCGAATAAGGCTTTGCGGATTTCCATCTGGGATGCAAAGAAGTCTTCTTGAATCTTTTCGATAATCTCATATTTGTCATGATAATGTTTATAAAAAGTGGATCGCGTAACAGGTGTTTCGTCCAAAATGTCCTGTACGGTGATTTTTTCGAAAGGCTTGTTTTTTAAAAGAGAAATCAAAGCCTGTTTGATTGCTTTATCGGTTCTTATAAATTGTGGATTTTCAGTCATTTTATATCTCCTTTACTACCGCAACAAAGAAAGCATAAAAACTTTATTAACAATAAGCTACTGTGTGTACATTAAGTATACATTTTGTTCGATTATAAAATCAAGTTAAAATAATGTATCTTTTGATTTTTTGTTAATTATTGTATAATAATTACACTCTAGAACTATTTTTTGGTCGAAATGACGGAAAAGGTTTTAAAAATATGGGAAAGGAAAGAAGAAACATGAAAAAAGAAAAGAAGAAACATGGTATCGTGAAATGGATTGTTACTTCTGTTATCTCTGTTGTTTTAATCATTGCTATGATTGTAGCAAATATTATGACAATAGCTTACGAAGGTGTTATTAACCTTGCGCTTGGAACAGAGACGACAAAGGTTGAAGCAGATGCAGATGATACCACAGATACGAATTACTACCCTAGTGCTTATAGTAGCACAGATGAAGTAAAAGCAGCAGGTATGGAAATTGCTGAGCAGCTTACAGAAGAGGGTGCAGTTCTTTTGAAGAATGAAGACGAAGCGCTTCCAATTTCAAATACTGCAAAAGTATCTCTCTTCGGACACTCTAGCGTAAATGAAATTGTTTGTGGTACAGGTTCAGCAGATATTGATGCTTCAGAAGCTCCTAGTTTTAAAGAAGCATTAGAAGAAGTTGGTGTATCTGTAAACCCAACTCTTTGGCAGTTCTATGAAGACAATATTGAAAATTATGAAACAAATCCTAAAAAGGGTGATAATAGTATTCGTAATGGTGCGGATGGTGTAACAGCTGGACAATTTACAGTTAACGAAATTCCTTGGGCTGATTATACAGATGAAGCAAAATCAGAATTTTCTTCTTATAATGATGCAGCTATCGTAGTTATTTCTCGTCTTGGCGGAGAAATGTGGGATTTACCTTCTGATACATATAAAGAAAGCGCTGATGCAGTTGCAGGCACAGGTATCGGTGCGGATAAACAGCAGGGAAATACAACGGAAACTGTAGATGGTTCTGGTAACTCTCTTGAATTAACCATTCAGGAAAGAGAAATGTTAACAGAAATCCAAAACTCAGGACAGTTTGATAAAGTTATCGTATTACTTAACTCTACAAATGCAGTAGAAATGGATTTTGTAGACGTAGAAGAATATGGCGTAGATGCTGTAATGTGGATTGGCTTTACTGGTGTTAATGGTTTAAGAGGTGTGGCTGATTTACTAACAGGTGATGTAAGCCCATCTGGTAGATTGGTAGATACATACTGTCTTGACAATACAACAAATCCAGCTATGGAAAACTTCTATGGTGCATTCTGGGCAAACTCAACTGATTACACAGATTTAACCGGTGATGGACCTGGATTAGATGGTAATAAATATTACAACGTATACCAAGAAGGTATCTATGTAGGTTATAGATATTATGAAACACGTTATGAAGATTATGTATTAGGTCAGGGAAATGCTGGCGATTACAATTATTTATCTGACGTAAAATATCCATTTGGATATGGTTTAACTTATACAACATTTGAATACTCAGATTATACAGTAGTAGAAAATGATGATAGTTTCGATGTTACTGTTACAGTAACAAATACAGGTGACGTTGCTGCAAAAGAAGTTGTAGAGATTTACTTCCAGTCACCATATACAGATTATGATAAAGAAACTGGAATCGAAAAAGCGGCTATCGAATTATGTGGTTTCGAAAAGACAGATGTAATTGAACCAGGGGAAAGCGAAACTGTTACAGTCAATGTTGCTAAGAAAGAACTTAGAACATATGATGCATATGGATACAAGACATACATCCTTGAAGCAGGTGATTATTATCTCGCAGTTGGTACAGATGCACATAATGCGTTAAATAACGTATTAGCATCAAAAGGCGCTGACGCTTCTAGAATGACAGGAACAGGTAATGCTGAATATGCATGGAAGTGGACAAACGCTGAAACAGATACTACAACATATGCAGTATCAACAGAAAGTGGCGAAGAATACGCTATCACAAACCAGTTAGAATCTGCTGATATCAACCTCTTAAATGAAGCTGGTATGACAGATCAGACTATTACATACCTTTCACGTAATGATTGGCAGGGAACATGGCCAGATGGTACATATATCATGTCATTGTCTCAGGAATTACATGATGAAATTACTGGTATAAAAAAATATGTAAAAACAGAAACAGATGAAGAACTTCCAACAATGGGCGCAGAAGGTGATATGACCATTGCGCAGATGATTGGAAAAGATTATGATGACCCAGCTTGGGAAGACTTATTAGATCAGGTAACATATGAAGAAATGTGTATGCTCATTGGTGTAGGTTACCATGGAACATATGCAGTTGCATCTGTAGCAAAACCTTCAACAGTAGATGAAAACGGACCTCAGGGATTCACAATGAAGTTAACAGACGTTATGGGCAACTCTGATACTATGACTGCTTACAGTGATGAAAACATCATGGCAGCTACATGGAATACAGAATTTATGTACAAAGTAGGTCAGTCTATTGGTGAAGATGGTCTTGCACTTGGTATGTCAGGTTTATATGGACCAGCGATGAATACTCATCGTACAGCGTATGCTGGACGTAACTTCGAATACTACTCAGAAGACGGTTTCTTAGCAGGTTGTATCGCAGCAGCAGAAGTTGGTGGTATTCAGAGTAAGGGTGTTTACGTATATGTAAAACACTTCGCATTCAATGATAGTGAAACAAATACACGTTGCTATAGCATTTTCTCAAATGAACAGGCAATGCGTGAAGTATATTTGGAAGCTTTTGAACATGCAATCGTTGATAGTACTATAATCGTAGACGGTGAAGAAGTAGCCGTTGGTGGTGCCATGAATGTTATGAACTCATTTGGTCGTGTAGGTGTAGTTTGGACAGGTGCTCATGAAGGACTTATGACAAACATCTTACGTGGTGAATGGGGTATGGATGGTTTCGCATTAACAGACTACTCTAACAGCGGAAGTACTTATGATATCTTCTTAGGAATCATGGGCGGTACAGACTCATGGGATAACTCTTCTGGTGGTGTAGGTACCAGAGTAGATAAGTTAAAGAAATATGACATCACACAGGATCCAGCTCTTGCAATCCGTATGAGAGAAGCAACACATCGTATCCTTTATACAGTTGCAAACTCATCTGCTATGAACGGCATGGCTCCTTCAAGCAAGATTGTAACTGTAATCCCATGGTGGAGAGGACTTATCTATGGCGTAGGAGTTGTAGGTGTACTTGGTCTTGCAGGAAGCATTTGTATGATTGTTAAGACAAAGAAAAAAGCAAAACAAGAAGCATAATAAATAGAAAATTTCTATTATTATAGAATCATTGGTAATAAAAGATTTATATGAAAATTTGGAGGAAAACAACAATGAAATTAATGAAAAAATTAGTAGTTCTCGTTGCAGCTATGACAATGGCATTTGGTCTTGTAGCTTGTGGCGGTGAAACATGGCCAAAAGAATATAAAATATCTGAACCTAGAGGCGAAGGCGAACAGGCTATGTCTCTTACATTAGAAGAAGATGGCACATATGCATGGAACTTCTACGCAACAGAATCAAATGGTAGCGGTAACGTAGTTATGAACGTTGATATGACAGGTACATATACTATTGATGGTGATACAGTAACTCTTGTAACAGCTGAAGGTGAAGGATATTATGTAGCAGGCGCAAGCCAGACTCCATTCACATTCACAATGGATGAACCAGGAATGTATGCAAATACAATGGCTATGGGTAGCTTCGTATTTACAGTAGCAGATGACGGAACATTTGCTCCAGTAGTAGAATAATTAAAAACATAAAACTAACTTAATTTATTACCAATGAATAAAGATTAGTAAATTAAAATAGCGAGGTGATTTTCACCTCGCTATTTTTGTGTGAATTATTGATTTGAATTGTTTTCACCGCTATGGTTGAATTTTTTATACAAATAAGAACCAATAAAATATAATATAATGATAAGCGCAAATGCTGCTATGAAAATACTGTATTTTTGTTCTCCTAAGGCATCGCCACCCATTGCCGAAAGCAGGATTGCTGGGAAACGTCCTACCAGATTAATGATAATCCAAGTAGAAAGTTTTATGTCAGAAAGACCAACCGCATAACACATCAAATCTTTTGGCGTCCCTGGTAAAAGGAAGAAAAGAAAGAGCAGTATAGTCGATTTTTTGTTAGTGTGCAAGAATTTGACGGATTCAATCTTTTCTCTGGTGGTGAAAAGTTCAATAAATTTCATTCCAAACTTTCTGGCAAAGAGGAAGTTGATTATGCCACCAATTGTCATTGCTATGTCACACATGATTGTTCCCCATATAGGTCCATATAAAGCACCAGCAGCTACCTCGAAAGGACCTCCTGGGATAATGGCTAGTAGCACCTGTATGATGTTTAAAGACATAAACACAATCGGACCCCAAACACCAGCCTGATCAACCCAGACACTCAGAGACTCGGGGTCTTCTATAAAATTCAAAATTGGTTGCGTCAATGCAAGGCTTAGTCCTACCATCAAACCGACGGAAAGGACTAAAATCAAATAGCGATATTTCTTCATGATATTCTCCTCATAGTAATATATTTCCCTTTTCCCCTAGTAATATAAAGAGTGTACCATAAATTGATAAAAATAACATCTAAAGTTTTTATGAAAGAATTGATGAAAAAAGGATTAAAAATTGTTATACTTGTGTAGATGAAAGAAAGGGTGGATTTATGAAAACAAAGAAACTTTATGATATAGATGCATATGCGACAGAGTTTGAAGCTATTGTGCTTTCCTGCGAGGAAGTAGAAGTGGAAAATTCTCATGGAATCGAAACTTCGATATATGAGGTGATATTGAATCAGACACAATTCTTCCCAGAAGAAGGCGGTCAGACACCAGACAAAGGAATCTTGGGAGATGCAGAGGTGGTAGATGTGCAAATAGAAGGTGATGAGGTAAAGCACTATATAACCAAATGGTTGCAACCGAGCAGTTGCATAAAGGGGAAGGTTAACTGGCAACATCGTTTCTATAATATGCAGCAACACAGTGCCGAGCACATTTTTTCTGGACTGGCTTACAAAAAATATGGGTATCAGAATGTAGGATTTCACCTGAGTAATCAGATTGTAACGATGGATTTTGATGGAGTCTTTACAGAAGAGCAGCTTAGGGAAATGGAATGGGAAGTAAACCAAGCAATCGTTGCGAATGTTGAGATTAAGACGGGATATCCTACAAAAGAAGAGCTAGCACAGTTAGAATATCGTAGCAAAAAAGAAATAGAAGGTGATATTCGTATCGTAGAAATAGAAGGGTATGATATTTGTGCATGTTGCGCACCACATGTACACCGTACAGGAGAAATAGGTTTCTTTAAAATTCAGACCGGACAGAATTATAAAGGCGGAATGAGGATTAGTTTCCTTTGTGGATTCCGCGCCTTAGAGGAGTATCGTAGAAAGTCTGAGATTGTATCGGAACTGACAGGGATACTTACAACAAATCAGGAAAATTTAGCTGAGCATATTACAAAATTAAAGACGCAGGTGCAGTCATTAAAAACACAGCTTGCGAATGCAAAACAGGAGAACATGGAAAACAAAATTGCCAAAATTCCACCTGAGCAGAGGGATGTTCTTTTGTTTGAGAGAGATTTGGAAACACCAGTGATGCGAAACGTAGTAAATAAACTCGTGGAAGGTCATGATGGTATCTGTGGGGTATTTGTAGGAGACGATAAAGAGGGATATAATTTTATCATTGGCAGTAAATCTGTAGATTGTAGAGAAATTGCCACAAAATTAAGAGAAGCACTGGATGCTCGCGGAGGCGGTAGTGCACAGATGGTACAGGGATCTGTAGGAGCAACAGTGAAAGAAATAAATGAGATACTACAATAAAAAGTGGCTGTCGCAGTGTGGATGAAAATCCATTTTGCAACAGCCTTTGTTTTTATAAGGTAATATTTAATCGTCCGCCATTTCCCGTCATATAAGTGTAGATTTCCTCATAAGAGTTGGTGTTGATTCGCCTTGCAATATTGCGTATGTTCTTTATGTAGCTTGCATCATCGCCGAATAAAGTTTTTGCTTCATCATACGAAGCAGAACGGAGAAGATTTTCGTTAACAGAAAGAGTGCCATCCTTTTCAATGGTAATTCCGAGGTCTTCCAACTCTTCTTCGTATTTTTGAGACAAGGCTTTCAATTGCCTGTTTTGACGATAGGTATCAGAGTCTGTTGAAGAGGTTGATTCAATTGCGTTGTTGTAGGTATCGGCAAATGCAAGGATGGAATTCACCATATTTTCTCCATTGTCCTCTTCCGTGTAACTGAAAGAGCCTAGCTTAGCAGCTGCTCGTTTTAAGGCAAGAGAATCTTCGTAGGACAACTCACATTGATTGTATTCTTTGCGCACAGAAACCTTGATCGCATTACGATTGTGTTTATAGTAATTTTGTAAGAAAAAGTCCGATGTCAAATTTGTTGCACTAGACTCTCCGGTAAAGGTATATGAGTAGGACATTGTAGATCTCCTTTCTGCCAAAGATTCTCAAAGCATTGAGTTTATATAATTTAGTATCGGCATAATAAAAAAATCCCTTAACCTTTTTCAATGCAATTGATGAATAACGTTGAATTATAAAGGAAAAAGAAGTAAAATGAAAACATATGAAAAATGGGTGAAAAGGCTTTAAAATAGGGAGCGAATTTATGAATATATTGGAGTTCGGAAAAACCAGTAAAGGGGAAACCGTACATAAATATTGGATTGAAAATTCAAAAGGTATGTTTGTAGAAGTGACTGAGTTCGGGGCTACTGTTTTACAAATTTGGGTAGAAGATAAAAATAGTACCCAAGAGGAAGTTTCACTTAGAGGGATTGCGCTAGAATATGACAATGTGAGTTCCTATGAAAAAGAAACTACATACTTTGGTGCGATTGTAGGTCCTTATGCAAATCGTATAGCAGATGCAAAATTTGAATTGGAGGGCGTCTTATATAATGTGGATGCAAATGACAATGAAAACTCTTTGCATAGTGGCTACAATAGCATGGCGAAAAAAGTGTGGAAAGTAAAAGAGTATACAGACAACAAAATTGTGTTTGCTTATACCTGTAAAGACTTAGAACAAGGTTTTCCTGGAAACATTGTGTCTGAGGTAACTTATGAGGTGACAGAAGAAAATGAGCTGATTATTTCTTATCACGCAGTCAGTGACAAAAAGACCACACTTAATATGACAAATCATACCTACTTTAATTTAAATGGAGTGGGTTGTGGAAACGTGGAAAACCACGAGCTTTGGATAAAGGCTTCTCACTATACGCCAATCAAGAGTGAGAAGTGTATTCCAACAGGAGAAATTGCACCTGTGGAGGGTACACCATTTGATTTTAGAATAGCGAAAATGATTGGTCGCGATATACATGAGGACTTTGAACAGCTTCTTTTCGGGCAAGGATATGACCATAACTTTGCAATAGATAAAGAAAAAGAAGGCTTAGAAAAGATTGCATCTGCGTATTCTCCAGAAACGGGAATTCAGATGGATGTGTGGACAGATTGTATAGGGGTACAGCTTTATACAGGGAACTATTTGGAAGGACAGATTGGGTTAGCTGGAAAACCATATGGAAAACATGATGGTTTTTGCTTGGAAACACAATATTTTCCAAACGCCATTAATGAAACAAATTTCGTAAGTCCGATTACAGAGGCTAATGAGCCTTATGAGACAAAAACAATTTATGCATTTAGAGTGAGATAATATGAAGATAGTATTTTTAGATGTAAAGACAATTGGAGAGGATATTGATTTATCCTATTTTGATGAATTGGGTGAAGTAGTGAAATACCCATTTTCTACAACGGAAGAGGCACTCGAGCGAACAAGAGATGCTGATGTAATCGTGTTAAACAAGGTAGAAATTAATGAAAATTCCATCGGAAAAGCAGAGCGTTTGAAATTAGTATGTGTGACGGCGACAGGGACAAATAATTTGGATAAAGAATACCTAGAAAAGCGTGGTATCGCTTGGCGAAATGTAGCAGGGTATTCTACAGAGTCTGTGGCACAACACACTTTTGCACTTTTGTTTTTCTTGCTAGAAAAGCTTAGCTATTATGATGCATATGTAAAGAAAGAGAACTATGTGAATGATGTAATGTTTACTCATTTTGCGAAAGCGTTTCATGAGCTAAATGGAAAGACCTGGGGAATTGTAGGGTTAGGAAATATCGGAAGAAGAGTGGCGGAAATCGCGAGGTTATTTGGTTGTCAAGTGGTGTATTATTCTACGTCGGGCAAGAATAATAATAGCGAATATGAGAGGGTCACTTTTGAAGAACTTTTGCGGCAGTCGGATATAGTATCTGTACATGCGCCTTTGGATGAGAATACAAGGGGCCTGTTTGATAAAGCAGCTTTTGCAAAAATGAAGAACACGGCGATTTTTATTAATGTAGGCAGAGGTCCAATAGTGGTTGAGCAGGACTTGGTGGATGCTTTAAATCAGGGAAAAATTGCAGCAGCAGGTTTGGATGTTTTAAGTGTAGAGCCTATGAAAGAGGAGAATCCGCTTCGAACAATAAAGGATAGTGAGAAATTGATTATCACGCCTCATATTGCTTGGGCGAGTAAGGAAGCAAGAGAGCGTCTTATGGAGATGGTTTGCGAGAATATAAAAGAATTTTTTGGATTATAAAATGAAAATTACGATGAATGAAAATTTAAAAAAATGGATAAAAAGATTATCTGCGCTTTGGACGGTTTTGCTTTATGTTGGAAGTGCTATTTTTACAACGATAATGATGCAGTATTTGCTTTTGGATACAGAGCTATTTCAGAAACTTTCGGATAGAAAGTGGGCATGGAATATACTTTGTGTACTAGCGGTTTATTTATTTGTATTATTTGTAACTAGTAAAGTCAATTTAAGTGCCATAATATCGCATTGCTTTTTCATGGTGCTGGGATTTGTAAATTACTTTGTGTATTTGTTCCGTGAAAACGAATTTATTTTTGCGGATTTGCGTTCTATCGGAACGGGACTTAGTGTAGCTGGTAATTATGAGCTGGAATTACATAGTAGAGGATGGCATGTTATTATTGCTAGTGTCATTTATGTGTTACTGGTGAGATGGATTCCGCTTACATTTAAAAAGGCGTTTTATGTTAGATTGCTTAGTGGATTAAGTGCTGTGCTGACTTGCATTGTGGTAGCAGCGAATGTGTACAATATCAACACAGAAACTTGGGAGCAGAAAGGTTCCTATTTGAATGGATATGTTTTAAACTTTGTGTTAAGTGCTAGAGATAGTTTTGTATCAGCGCCAGAAGAATATTCGGTAGAGTTAATTGAAGAATTAGAAGAACAGTATGGTAATACGAAGGAGAATGTTATCGGGGATTCATTAGAGAAGTCTCCTACAATTATCGTGGTGATGAGTGAATCCTATGCAGATTTGAGTGTTATTGGCGAGGTAAATACCAACGAACCGTTGACACCATTTTATGACTCGCTAGAGGAGAATGTTGTAAAAGGATATGCGCTTTCCTCTGTGTTTGGAGCAAAAACACCAAACTCGGAATGGGAATTTATGACAGGTGGTTCTATGGCGTTTTTGCCATCTGGTTCCGTGGTCTATCAACAATATATTAGTGATACACCGACATCCATAGTGTCTACATTACAAAATGAAGATTATACCTGTGTGGCGATGCATCCATATTATGAAACTGGATGGAGTAGAAATTTGATCTATCCAACATTAGGATTTGATGAAATGTATTTTATGGATGATTTTGACCAAACTCAGTTGATTCGAGAGTATATTTCTGATGAGGAGTTATACCGAAATATCATCGAGCGCTATGAGGCGCGAGGGGTAAATGAAAATTTATTCATTATGTCAATCAGTATGCAAAATCACGGAGGTTATACCACAACCTATGAGAACTTTGAAGAAAAGTATTACAAGACAGGACGTTCTTATACCGATGCAAATCAATACTTCTCTCTGCTCAGGGAAAGTGATGAAGCATTAGAATACTTGATTACATATTTTTCACAGGTGGATGATCCAGTTGAAATCGTTTTCTTTGGAGATCATCAACCAAGTTTAAATAGTAATTTTTATGAAATACTAAACGGAAAAGGCTTGTCTGGTTTGACATTAGAGGAATTAGAAGCTTTATATACAGTTCCATTTTTTATATGGACGAACTATGATACACCAGAAGAGACCGTTGAGATTACTAGCTTAAACTTCCTTTCTACCATGGCATTGGAGAGGGCGGGTATCGATTTGCCTGCATATAATCAGTTTATGTCAGAGCTGATGGAAGTGATTCCTGCAATTAATACAAGAGGGTATTACTCGTTATCAGAAGCGAAATATCTCCATTTAGAGGATGCGACAGGAGAAGAAGCGGAATGGATTTCTACATACCAGAGTTTGCAGTACAATGGTTTGTTTGACTCCAGAAACACAAGTGAAATATTCTATCCATATTTTGAAGAATAGAGGAGAAAAAGGTGAAACTGAGAGAACTATTAAGCTACAATCAAATCGTGATACAGTGTCATGATAATCCAGACGCAGATGCTATTGCTAGCGGTTATGGGATTTACATCTATTTAAAGGAACACGGAAAAGATGTGCGTTTGATTTATTGTGGAAGTAATGCGATTCGAAAAAGCAACCTGATGATTATGGTAAAGGAATTGGATATTCCGATTGAACATGTTATCTATGTGGAAAAAGAAAAAACGGCAGAATTGTTAGTGACCGTAGACTGCCAGTATGGAGAAGGAAATGTAACCCTTTATCCAGCAGAAAACATAGCAGTTGTGGATCACCACCGAGTAAATAGGAAACTGCCGAAACTTAGCGAGGTGCAGAGCCGTCTGGGAGCTTGCTCTAGTTTGGTATGGCAGATGCTAAAAGAAGAAGGGTATGAACCAAACAAAAATGAAGCCTTGGCAACTGCCTTATACTATGGTTTATATACGGATACAAGTTATTTGGAAGAAATATATCACGATACCGATATGAAACTTCGTGATGAAGCAAAATGTGATATTGGTTTGATTACAAAATTGCGTAATGCAAACATTTCCATCGAAGAATTAGAGACTGCTGGTGCTGCGCTTTTGCGTTGTGATTACAACGAACAGTATCGATTTGCAGTTGTAAAATCAGGCCCATGTGATGCGAATCTTTTAGGGATAATTGGTGATTTGGTATTAGAGGTAGATGCCATTGATGTATGTTTGGTGTTTTCTGTTCTGCCAAATGGTGTAAAACTTTCGGTTCGTAGTTGTTTGGAAGAAGTAAAAGCCAATGAATTAGCATCAAAGATTTGTATGGACATCGGTTCTGGTGGTGGACATATGGTCAAGGCAGGTGGCTTTTTACAGATGGAGCTTTTGACAAGAGCATATGAAAATTATTGCCGAGTTATCGATGCAGAACCAAGAATGGTATTAAACGAAACGGGAATGGCGGAGCGTCCTTCTATGTCTGCAATAAAATCTTTCTTAGAATATCGTATGGTGCAGTATTTTGAAAACAGAGAAAACGTAGAAGCAGTTATTTTTGATCTGGATGGTACCTTATTGGATACGCTGTCAGATTTGACGGATTCTATCAATGTGGCATTGGAGGCATTTCACTTACCACTCTGTACAAAGGAAGAGGTACGTGGATTTGTTGGAAATGGACTACGAAATTTAATGATAAGGGCAGTTCCAAAGGGAGAGGCCAATCCTGTATTTGAAGAACTGTTTATGTATTTTAAAGATTATTATAAGAACCATTGTAACGTGAAAACGTCGCCTTATGAAGGGATTATGGAGCTTATGAAAGAATTAAAAGGAAGAGGTATCAAAATTGCTATCGTATCAAACAAGTTCGATTTAGGTGTGAAGGCATTGAACGAAAAGTTCTTCGCGAAGTATGTGGACGTTGCCATTGGCGAAAGAGAGGGAATTAGTCGAAAGCCTGCACCAGATTCCGTGAATGAAGCACTTCGTATACTGGGTGTGGAAAAGACACATGCCATATATGTCGGTGATTCTGATATCGATATTTTAACGGCAAAAAATGCGGATATACGTTCTGTTTCTGTATCGTGGGGATTTCGCGATGAAGCTTTCCTAATGGAAAGCGGAGCAGGGGTTATGATAGATAGACCTTTGGAATTACTGGAATATTTATAAAAGGAGATAATCATGGAAAAAAGAATTTCAGGACATACAGGCTTGCTTGCACTTATTGGTTCACCAGTAGGACATTCTGGCTCTCCTGCTATGTATAATTATAGTTTTGAAAAACTGGGATTGGATTACGCATATGTAGCATTTGATGTAAAGGAAGAAGATGTAAAAGCATCCCTGGAGGCCATGCGACTTTTCAATATGAGAGGTATGAATGTAACGATGCCAGATAAAGTGGAAGCTGCACGTTATATGGACGAACTCTCGCCTGCAGCTCGAATTGTAGGGGCGGTAAATACCATTGTAAATGAGGATGGAAAATTAATCGGTCACATGACAGATGGGGAAGGGTTCGTAAACAATCTAAAAGACCATGGTGTTTCCATTGTAGGAAAGAAAATGGTCATTGCTGGAGGTGGCGGAGCTGCTACTGCAATTCAGGTACAGTGTGCCTTGGACGGAGCAAAAGAACTTACCATTTTTAATAAAAAGGATGCATTTTTTGAGAGAACCTTAGCTACTGCAGAAAAGATAAGAGAAGCTGTACCAACCTGTGTGGTTAATGTGTATGATATTGATGATGTAGAGAAAATGACTGCAGAAATCAAAGAAAGTGATATTTTTGTAAATGCCACCATTGTAGGCATGAAACCAATGGAAGATCAGAGTGTGATAAAAGATTTATCTGCTCTTCGCCAAGACTTGGTGGTTGCAGATATCGTATATAATCCAGAAGAAACAAAGCTTTTAAGAGATGCGAAAGCAGCAGGCTGTACCTGTGTGGGTGGAAAAGGCATGTTGGTATGGCAAGGAGCTTCTGCGTTTCGATTGTTTACTGGAAAAGAAATGCCAGTAGAGGAAGTAAAGGAAGTTTTATATGGAAAATAAAAATATTTTTTTAATCGGATTTATGGGCTGTGGAAAAAGCACCATGGCTCGCATGGTAGCGGAAGAGACTGGAAAAGAACTAATGGAGATGGATGAGACCATTGAAAAAGAAGCGGCAATGTCCATTAATGAGATTTTCGAAAAGTATGGGGAAACCCATTTTCGAGATTTAGAAACGCAGTTGATTGAACGTATTGCAGAAAATGGAAACACAATTGTATCCTGTGGCGGTGGAGCAGTACTTCGTTCCAAAAATGTAGATGCTATGCGACGAAATGGACAAATCGTATATCTTTCTGCTACACCCGAAACCATTTTTCAAAGGGTGAAGCACAGTACAAATCGTCCGTTGTTAAACGGAAACATGAATGTGGAACATATCAAAAATCTTATGGATAAACGATTGGCACTTTATGAAGCAGCCGCAGATATAACCATAAGTGTGGACGAAAAAGGAAAACAGCAGGTTTTAGAAGAAATTATCCAATTGCTGCCCGTAAAATAAAATTGACAACAGGTCATAAGAAGAATAAAATTTTAATATATGCAAATGAGGGAAGTTTGCGTTTTTACAATGCGAAAAGGGGACACGATATGGGTAAAAATATCGCGGTGTTGATGGGACTCATTAACATGGAAAACCAAAAACAAATCATGACAGGAATGATTGATGTTGTAAAGGAAACAGGAGATAACCTTTACATTTTTTCGAATCATTCTGGTCGAAGAGAAAATAGGGAAAGTGTTGAAGGGGCATTCCAAATTATGGAGTTGCCAGATTTTGAATATTTTGACGGAGCGATTGTGGCATTGGATACGATTATTTATCCACCAGCAGCATCCTACGTGATGGACAAGTTGCGTACGAGCAAAATTCCAGCTATTACTTTAGATCACCAAGTGGAAGGATATGGCTGCCTGCAGACGTCATCCTATGATGCACAGTACAAAGTAGTGGAACATTTAATTCGGGTGCACGATTGCAAAGACATCGTATATATCCGAGGCCCAGTGGGATATGGCGAGGCGGACAAACGTTTTGATGGATATAAAGATGCGCTGGAACACAATGGTATTTCCTATAAAGAAGAAAATGTAATCGAGGGTATGTTTACCTTGGAGAGTGGACTGACCGCTGTGACGAAAATTGATTTTCAGAACAACAAACCTGATGCAATCGTATGTGCAAATGATTCGATGGCAATCGGTGTGCAGGAATATTTAAAAGCAATCGGAATTCGTATTCCAGAGGATGTGTTATTAACAGGTTTTGATAATACAGAGACGGCGGAGTATAGTAATCCTCCGATTACTTCTATTGATAAGAGTCCATATGAATTGGGACGTCGTGCGATTTATTCTATCCTAGATACAATAAATGGAAAAGGACCTGTTTATGAACAGATTTTTGCAGAACCAGCGTGTCGAGTGACTTGTGGCTGTCAGAAAAAAGATGAAACAGATGTAGAAAGATTAAAGTATAAATATATACAAAAAGAGATTTATGTAAATCATTTGTCTGAAATGATAAATGGTACCTTGGCGGAATTTTCTGGGTTGCAGAAGCCAGAAGATGTTTTGCCGATTTTGAAAAAGACTATCCATCGCATTAGTTTAAAAAATTTTTATTTATGTCTATGTGAAAGAGATAAGGTATATGTACTACCTGAGACAAACATGGGAAATGATTTTGATTTGTTACAGGTTAATACTAATTATACAGAAAAAATGGAATTGCCATTGGCATATGAAAATGGAGAAATCAATAGTTATAAACCATTTAAAAAAGGAATGGTTCTTCCAAAAGAAGTTCGAGAGAGAAACGGTGGCGGAAACTATTATGTAGTAACTCCGATTTATTTCCAGAATTGCTGTTATGGATATTGTGTCAGTGGTAACGATAAACTCGCATTAATTAATGGCTTATATTATTCTTGGCTATCGAACATTGCGATTGCTTATGAAAATATTCGTAAGCGAATGCTGTTGCAGGATGCTGTCATTCGTTTAAATAACGTGTGGTGCTATGATATGTTGACACAGTTATATAACCGAGCAGGATTTTATTATGAAGCAAAAACCATCCTGGAAATTCTGAAATTACAAGATAGTAAAATCTTTGTATTATTCTCGGATGTGGATGGGTTGAAGAAAATAAATGATTCACAAGGTCATGAAGCTGGTGATGCACTTATAAAAGAAATGGCAATGTGTTTCAAAGAAAATCTAACCAGTGATATGCTGGCCATGCGATATGGTGGGGATGAATTTGTTGTATTTGGTTCTTATGAAGAAGAAACCGAAATAGACTGTTTATTAGCAGGGATTCAAAGTTCTATGGATCGCAGAAATGCTTCTGGCGAAAATCCATTTACATTGTCTACCAGCATCGGAGTAACAAAGTATCATGCAAAAGATGTCAATGAGTTGAGTGAACTCATTGATATTGCAGATGCAAATATGTATGAACAAAAACGTAAAAAGCGCGAAGAGCGTCAAAATAATAAATAATCTAAGACAAAAGAGAGGGTATGAAAGATGATTAGATTTGTATTAACAAAAGATTATGACGACATGAGCAGAAAAGCAGCAAATATTATTGGTGCGCAGATAGTGAGTAAACCAGACTGTGTACTTGGTCTTGCTACAGGTTCTACACCAATCGGTACATATGCTCGTTTAGTAGAGGGCTATGAAGCTGGCGATTTGGACTTTTCGAAAGTTACAAGTGTAAACTTGGATGAATATCGTGGACTTACACATGATAATGATCAGAGCTATTACTATTTTATGAACTATCATTTGTTCAGCAAAGTAAATATTGATAAAAACAATACTTATGTACCAGACGGAACAATTGCTGATGCAGACGAAGCTTGTAAGCAGTACGATGAAATCGTAAGAAAAACAGGCGGACAGGATTTACAATTACTTGGAATGGGACACAATGGTCACATCGGATTTAACGAACCAGCAGATGTATTTGTCAAAGGAACAAACTGTGTGAACCTCACGCAGTCTACCATTGATGCTAACGCTCGTTTCTTTGCTAGCAAAGAAGAAGTACCTACACAGGCTTACACAATGGGTATTAAGACGATTATGGATGCAAAGAAAATTCTTGTAGTTGTAAGTGGTGAAGATAAAGCTGATATTGTAGAAAAAGCTTTCTTTGGTGATGTGACACCTCAGGTACCAGCATCTATTCTCCAGTTGCATCAGGAAGTAATTGTAGTTGGGGATGAAGCTGCATTTTCTAAAATAAAAGACCGTATTTAATTACGAGTTTAAATGATAAAAGGGAAAACTATAGCAGGGGGAAGGCTATAGGGGTATTTACTTATGGAGAAAAGAAATCCATTAACAGGATTGTACTTCGGGCACGCTTACTTTTCGGAAGTAGAAGAATATTTGAAAACTGTAGATGAAAAAGAATGTTGTATGATGGCGATGGATATCGAGCATTTTCGGCTTTATCATCAGATTCATGGTCAAGAGGAAAGTAATCAGCTGTTGCTTATTGTTGCAGATATGTTGCACGAATACGAAAAGGAACACGGTGGAGTAGCAGGTTATCTGGGGGGAGACAATTTCGCTCTTGTGACCGCATATGACAAAGAGTCATTAAAAGAATTACGCCAGCAAATTAGAGAAGAAATTAGAAAAAGAAACAATACATCGGGGTATCCTCCAGCATATGGTATTTATGCAATTCATGATAAAAACGAGGAAGCATCTACGATGTATAATCGTGCAATGGTAGCGTTGTCCTATGTGATTGGCAACTACACTTGCCGATGTTGTGAATATTTTTCCGAGATGGATGGAAAAGACGAAGAAGAAATCCGCTTGCTTTCTGAAATTCAAGAAGGTCTCGAAAATGACGAGTTTACTTTTTATATTCAGCCACAGGTGGATATTTCACAGTCTAAGATTGTGGGTGGAGAGTCTTTGGTGCGTTGGATTCATGGCGAAAAAGGAATGGTATCTCCAGGCATCTTTATTCCAGTTTTAGAAAAAAATGGTTTTATTGCGGATTTAGATCAAGTAGTATGGGATAAGGTTTGCAAGTGGCTAAGAAGCTGTATTGATCGAGGCTACAAACCAGTACCTGTTTCGGTGAATGTATCAAGAATAGATATTTTCTCTATTGATGTACCCAAATATTTGATTTCTCTTGTAGAGAAATACGACATCTCTCCAGATTTGTTAAAAGTAGAAATTACAGAAAGTGCATATGCAGAAGATGGAGCTGTGATTATTGAAACAGCACATGCGTTGCGAGAGTATGGATTCCTCGTTATGATGGACGATTTCGGTACGGGATATTCTTCGCTTAATATGCTGAGTAGTGTACCGGTAGATGTTTTGAAAATGGATATGCGTTTCCTGGAAATTAATGAAAACGACGAAGAAAAAGGCGTTGGAATTTTAGAGTCTGTAATTAATATGGCGAGACAGATGCGTATTCCGATTGTGGTAGAAGGTGTAGAAACGACTGCACAGGAAACGCTTCTGAAAAAAATGGGATGTTGTTATACACAAGGGTTCTATTACTACAAACCAATGTCGATAGAAGCCTTTGAAGAGATTCTCTCAGATGACAACAATTTAGACCATAATGGATTTTGGTATAGACAGGCTGAGTCTATTCATTTAAGAGAATTTTTAGATACCAACTTATTTAATGATACTGTTATCAATAATATTTTAGGACCTGCGGTATTCTATGAAATGGTAGATAATCATATTGAGATCACACGCGTGAACAATCAATATTTTCAATTAGCAGGAATTCCGATTCAAGAAGAAAAGGGGTATCGTAAACGTTTTTGGAATAGTGTAAGAGATGATGATAGGCAGTTGCTCTATTCTATTTTCGAAGAAGCATATCAAAATCAAACAGAGGGTGCCACTGGTTTTATCAATTTTATTCGTAGAGACGGTGTGGTTTTGTGGGTAAATATCAGAGTATATTTCTTGCGTGAAAAAGAAGGGCATAGGTTGTTCTATGCATCGCTTACTGATATGACTACCATGAAAGCGGATACGGTAATTCCGACATCTATTGTGTACGAATTGAAGGAATTGACAGAAAATCAGCGTAGACACATGGAAAAATATTATGGCAATATTCCGAGTCCATTTAGCATTATGAAACCTGTTTTTGATGAGAAAGAAAACGTAGTGGACTATGAGATTAACTATGCAAATAAGGAATTAAGCCGTATGTGTGGCGGAGAAACTGGACGATTAAAATATCTCATGGGCAAATTATATGAAGGAAAAGAGGATGTTTTCTTTGATGCACTTTATAAAGCAGCCTATTTGGGTGAAAGAGAAACGCTACATGTTTATAGTACGATTTCTAACCAGTATTTTGATGTAGAATTATATCAGTATCAGCAAGGCTATGCGTGTTGTATGTTGCAGGAAGCGACAAACTCTCATATTCATGAACGTATTTCACGAAATATTATGACAACTTTCAGGGAAGTGCTTTTCTTGAATTTGCAAGATAATTATTGCAGAGTGATATATCCAGAGGAAAACGATATATTAAGTCGTGGAGACTATGAAGAAATTGTCAGTCGTCGTTTTGACACAGGAAAGATTCGACCATACGATGAAGAAGGGGTTCGAGAATTCCTAGCGTTAGAAAATCTAAAAAAAGCGTTACGTAAAAAGGATAGCGTAGAGTATAAGTATAAACGTGCCGTTGAACCAGCAGGGGAAGAATGGTGCGTGACTACAGTAACCGTTTCGGAACGTCAGCAAGATGGCGCACCAAAGACTGCTACTGTTACGATACGAAGTATTGAATCCTTGATGCGCGAAAAAGAAAGCAACAAGAGAATAAATATGGCCAAGATGTTGGAAACGATGTCAGATGGATTCTTTATTTATTTGGCAGATGGAGATGAGAAAATTCTTTACGCGAATCCTCCTGTTGTTCAAATGTTTGGTTGCAGAACTTCTACAGAATTTAAAGAACTTACATCAAATACCTTTACAGGATTTGTACATCCAGATGATATAAAACGAGTAGAATGGGAAATCAAGAGTCAGATTGACGAAACCGATCGGAACATGGATTTCATTCGCTATCGTATTATACGAAAGGATGGAGAGATTCGCTGGGTAGATGATATTGGACATTTAGAAACATCTGAATATATTGATGGACCTCGTATGTTTTATGTTTTTGTTTCTGACATTACAGATACGATTACGGAAGCAGAAAAAAATGCATTAATTGCTGCAAGTAAACGATTTTAATATTAAAAGAATGAACATTTTGTGTTTTTCACAAAATGTTCATTCTTTTTGTTTATTATGGCATCATAATAATGAAATGGAGAACGATGTATGGCAATTCAAACTGTTTTTAAAAGATATGAATTAAAATATATGTTGACACTAGAGCAAAAGAAAAAAGTGTTAGAGGCGATGAAACCATATATGGAAATAGATAAATATGGTAGAACGACAATCTGCAATATTTATTACGATACGGATACGTATTTGCTCATCCGTAGGTCAATAGAAAAACCTGAATATAAGGAGAAGTTGCGAATTAGAAGCTATGGTCGTGCAGACAAAGATACAAAGGTGTTTGTAGAATTAAAGAAAAAATACAAGCATGTAGTGTATAAGAGAAGAGTAAGACTTCCTGAAGGAGAAGCTATGAACTGGCTCGACGGCGCAAAGCATTGTGAACAGGATACGCAGATATCAAGAGAAATCGACTATTTTCTTTCGCATTACGAAAATTTACATCCGGCGGTGTTTCTTTCATATGAAAGAGAGGCATACTATTCAAAAGATGGAAGTGATTTTCGCGTGACATTTGATGATACGATTCTTTGCAGGCAGGAAGATTTGTCTCTACAGTCAGAACCTTATGGCACACCAATTCTTCCAGAAGGCAATGCAATCATGGAGATTAAGTGCTCGGGTGGAATTCCATTATGGATGACAGAAGTACTATCGACAGAAAAAATATATAAGACATCATTTTCAAAATATGGAACAATGTATAAAAATATTATTTTTCCTGAACTATGTGAGCAAAATAAGACAGAAAAGTCTAAGGAGGTAGCTAAATATGCTTAACAATTTATTTAAAGGATTATTTGATACAGATTTGACATCAACAATTAGTGTAACTGATTTTATGCTTTGTCTTGGCGCAGCTCTAGTATTAGGGTTTGTGATGGCCATGGCATATATGTATAAGACACGCTATACAAAAAGTTTTGTGGTAACGCTTACTTTACTTCCAGCCGTTGTATGTATTGTTATTATGATGGTAAATGGAAATGTGGGTGCAGGTGTTGCTGTTGCAGGAGCATTTAGTTTGGTGCGTTTTCGTTCTGTTCCTGGAACTGCCAAAGAAATTTGTACGCTTTTTCTAGCAATGGGAGCTGGATTAATTACAGGTATGGGATATATCGGCTATGCGACATTGTTTACACTGGTAATGTGCTTGATGTTTTTGATATACAGTCACACAGATTTTGGAACAAAGAAAAATGCAGCAGCTTATAAAACTCTTGTAATAACGATTCCAGAGGATTTGGATTATTCCACAGTATTTGATGATATTTTAGAAGAATACACAAATGAGTATGATCTTTTTAAAGTGAAAACAACAAATATGGGAAGCATGTTTAAGATTACATACAATGTGACTTTAAAAGATGTGAAAAAAGAAAAAGAAATGATAGATAAGTTGCGTTGTAGAAATGGTAACTTGGAGATAACGGTTTCTAAGCAGGAAACAACAGTAACAGAATTGTAGGAAGGAAAAGAAGAATGACGAAAAAAGTTTTAGCATTTATGATGTGTGGTGTTCTCTTTGCTGGAATGCTGACAGGATGTTCTACGGACGAGAGCGAGGATTCACAAAACTCTACGACAAAAGCAGAGGCAGGAATCGAAAACGCAGATGAGGATATGTTTACGGATAGAGATTATGATGGCACATATTCTGCAAGCGAAAGTGTTTCGATTCAGTTAGAGGGTAATACTGCGACAGCAAGCTCAGACACTGTTTCTATTTCTGGTGGAAACGTAACGATTACGGAAGAAGCTACTTATGTAATCTCGGGAGAACTAACCGATGGAAGTATTATCATAGAGGCGGAGGATTCTGCAAAAATCCAAATTGTACTAAATGGGGCTACGATTCATAGCGAATCATCAGCTGCTTTATATATTGTAGAGGCAGACAAGGTGTTTGTCACACTAGCGGACGGAAGTGAAAATACGCTTAGCAATGGTGGAACTTTCACTGCGATAGATGATAATAATATTGATGCAGCTGTATTTTCGAAGCAGGACTTAACTGTTAATGGTAGTGGGACTTTGACAGTAACCTCTCCTGCTGGACATGGAATCGTTTGTAAGGATGATTTTGTATGTACATCGGGAACTCTTGTGATTACTTCCGCTTCCCATGGTATCGATGCAAACGACAGTGTACGAATTACGAAAACTGCTAACTTTAGTATTGATGCAGGAAAGGATGGAGTTCATTGCGAAAACACAGAGGATACAGAATTAGGTTTTGTATATATTTCTGGTGGAAAGTTGGATATTGAAGCAGAAGGCGATGGAATCGCTGCAAGCGGATATATGCAAATGGAAAGCGTAGAGATTACGATTCTTGCAGGTGGTGGAAGCGATAACGCAAGTGTAAGCTCTTCTAGTTCGTATGGAGGTTTTATGGGAGGGCAAAGACCAGGTCAACAACCAGGGCAGCAACCTGGACAGTCGTCCACAACCAACACAACAGACGATAGTGATACAAGTATGAAAGGTTTGAAATCGGCAGGTAAGATGTTAATTGCAAGTGGTACGTATACTATCGATTCTGCGGATGATACGATTCATTCGAACGATTCGGTTACAATCGGTGGCGGAACGTTCTTGCTTGTAAGTGGGGATGATGCAGTACATGCAGAAGACACACTCACCATTACGGATTGCGATATGAATATATCAAACTCATACGAAGGTCTAGAAGCACAGTACATTTACGTTCATGGCGGAGATATGGTAATCACATCATCGGATGATGGTTTAAATGCTTCTGGTGGTAATGACGCTAGTGGAATGACTGGAGGACGTGACGCTATGTTTGGCGGGGGTGGAATGAATTCCGCTTCTACAGGAAGTATTGAAGTAACCGGTGGAAATATCACGGTATACGCATCAGGTGATGGTTTTGATTCAAATGGAACATTGACGATTTCTGGTGGAAATATTTATGTTGCAAATCCAACATCGGGTGACACATCCGTTATAGACTCAGATTCTAGTCCGGTGATTACTGGTGGTACATTTATTAGTACGGGATCGACAACGATGATGGCACAGACGTTTGCAGACTCTTCAACGCAGGGTGTAATAGCATGTACAGTGGGTAATCAGAGCGCAGGTTCCACAGTAACGGTTACCGACACAAGTGGAAATGTCGTAATTGAATACGATGTAGAATATTCGTGTGTATTAGTGATTATCAGTAGTCCTGATATTGTAAAAGGTGATACTTATACACTTTCAATTGGTGCAACATCAGGAACGATAACGGCAGATTAAAATTTTATAAATCACTATAAGGTATAATTCCACTACTTTTCCACATACTAACTCCATAGTAAGAAAATAAAAATTAGTAGGAATATATGGAGGAAGAAGAAATGAAAGCTACAGGTATTGTGCGCCGCATAGATGATTTAGGAAGAATTGTTATCCCAAAAGAGATTCGTCGTACCATGCGCATTCGTGAAGGCGATCCAATGGAAATATTTACCAGCCGAGAAGGAGAAATTTTGTTAAAAAAATATTCTCCAGTGGGTGAATTGGGAGATTTTGCGGTGACATTAGCGGAGAGTGTAGCGCAGACAATCGGAGAATTGGTTTGTATCACAGATAGAGATTATGTTATTGCCGCAGCAGGTGCTGGGAAAAAAGATTTTGAAGGGAAGTTGATTGACGCTTCATTACAAATGGCGATAGAGCATCGTAACAATCAGGTTATATCTGGTGATAAAAACGCATTTGTAAAAATCACGCAAGATGATGAGCGGGAATATGTACGACAGGCGTATGCGACCATACTATCACATGGAGATTGCATTGGAGCGGTCGTTATTATTACCAAGGATACAGAACGAAATCAGAATGAAGTGCTTTTACAGTTAGTAAAATCAGTAGCTAGTTTTTTGGGAAAACATATGGAACAGTAAAAATAAAAGGCTTTCACATCATGGATACATAATCCATTTTGTGACAGCCTTTTTAAAATGGAAAAAGCGGTGTATGACCTTGCTTATATGATAAAAAAAGGCTAAAATATCCTTTGTAGATAATTGTAATTTAGGAGCGATTTATGGCGAAGAACAAAAAACAGAAAAAGCATCGGATTTTCTGGTTTATCGTAAAATTACAAATTGTGCTTATGATACTGGTGGTTGCAGGTTTTCTAGTATATAACTATGGTGGATATGCTGAACAGATACAAGCCATTCGACAGGAAGCGGTTAAACTGGTAAGAGAGTCAGACGAGTATACTTTCGTACCATCTCAAACGAGTGTGATATATGATGCAAACGGCGAAATGATTTCTTTTATCAAGGGTGAGAAAGAAGCGGATTATGTAAAATATGAAGATATTCCAGCAGAATTCATTACTGCTATGGTGAGTATAGAGGATAAGCGATATTATCAGCATGATGGTATCGATTATGTGGCGATAATTCGTTCTGCAAAGGCCATTATAGAAAGCGGTTCCTTGTCACAGGGTGGTAGTACTATCACAATGCAGGTGGCGAGAAATATTTATTTAAGTACTGAAAAAAGTTGGGAACGAAAAATCAAAGAGATGTTTATTGCTGCAGAGTTAGAAAAACTCTATAGCAAAAATAAGATTATGGAGTTTTATTTAAATAATATCTATTTTTCCAATGGATATTATGGCATTAAGGCTGCGAGTACGGGATATTTTAGTAGTGAACTGGATGATTTGAGTTTGTCTCAAATTGCATTTCTTTGTGCGATACCAAATAGTCCAACTTATTATGATCCGATTACCAACTATGACAATACTATAGAGCGAAGAGATCGTATTCTTACGAATATGTACCAAGATGGTAAAATAAGTGAAGCTTCATATTTGGAAGCAATAAACGAAGAGATCGAGTTGAAACAATCGGTAGCCACTGAATCACAGAGAAATAATTACGTTGATACGTATGTATATTATTGTGCCACAAGAGCACTGATGGAATTGGAAGGCTTTGAGTTTAAAGAATATTTTTCTTCTACAGAAGAGAAAGAGGAATACTATGAAGCCTATGATGCACTTTATGCAGATTGTCAAAAGCAGCTTTTGGCAGAAGGATATAAAATATATACCAGCATTCAGATGGATAAACAGGAGGCGTTGCAAGAATCGGTAAACTCCGTTTTAAGTGCGTATACGGAAGTAAATGATGAGGGTGTGTATGAACTGCAAGGTTCTGCAGTCTGCATAGACAATGAAACGGGATATGTGGTAGCAATTGTAGGTGGTAGAGAGCAGGATATTGGAATTTATACCTTAAATCGCGCGTTCCAGTCTTATAGACAGCCAGGTAGTGCCATAAAGCCGTTATCCGTTTATACCCCTTATTATGAACTAGGGAATACGCCTGACACTCTTGTTACAGACAAGGAAATTGAGGGCGGTCCAAAGGCGAGCTATTATTATGGAGAAGTAACTACCCGAACTGCGGTAGAAAAGTCTTTGAACTCAGTTGCATGGCAAATATATGAGGAAATTACACCAGAAGTTGGGTTGCAGTATTTGAAGAATATGCATTTTTCGCAGATTGTGGCAAAAGATACTGCGTTGGCGACATCCTTAGGTGGATTTACAAAAGGGATGTCTGCCCTTGAAATGGCGGCGGGTTACGCTACCTTGGAGAATGATGGGGTATATCGTACACCAACGTGTATTGTGAAAATTGTAGACTCGGATGAAAATATCATATATCAGTCTACGCAGGAAGGAACTAAGGTTTACGGAGAAACCGCTTCTCGTATGATGACAGATGTCATGGAATCCGTAATGACAAATGGTACGGGTAAGGATGCCTGCTTGGCAGGGATGCCATGTGCAGGAAAAACGGGTACTACAAATGATAATAAAGATGGCTGGTTTGTAGGTTATACCAGATATTATACAACTAGTGTATGGGTTGGCTGTGATCTGCCAAGAGAAATTGCCGAATTACAAGGTGCGTCATATCCAGCTCAGATTTGGAAACAGTTTATGATTTATGCAAATGCTGGATTGGTACCGCTGGATTTTCTTCCATATGCACAGCTTTCACAGGAGTTTATTGATGAACATTATCCTGAGAAATCAGAAGAAGAGGAATTGCCAGTCGAAGAAACCCCAGTTGAAGAAACTCCTGTTGAAGAGCAGCCAGTCGAAGAGCCACTTCCAGACCAAGAACAGCCATAGGTGTCGAAAATATTTATGAAAGAGCGGAGGGCAGAGTTATGAAAAAATATGGATTTGGTGTAGATATTGGAGGAACCACGATTAAAATGGGGTTCTTCGAAACCAATGGAAAACTCTTAGATAAATGGGAAATTAAAACAGATACAGAGAATAATGGAGAAAATATTTTGTCTGACGTGGCAAAGGCAATCGATAATAAATTAGCGCAGGAAGCCATTCCCAAGTCAGATGTGCAGGGGGTAGGTATTGGTGTACCAGGTCCTGTAAAAAGTGATGGTATAGTGAATCGTTGTATAAACTTGGGGTGGGGTGTAGTAAATGTGGCAGAAGAGCTAGGAAAACTCACAGGTTTGAACGTAAAGGTTGGAAACGATGCAAATGTAGCTGCACTTGGAGAAATGTGGCAAGGTGGAGCAAAAGGTTGTAAAGATGTGGTTATGGTAACTCTGGGAACTGGCGTAGGCGGTGGAATCATCGTAGATGGAAAAATGGTTGCAGGTGCAACTGGTGCAGGCGGAGAAATTGGTCACATTACAGTCAACCCAGATGAAATCGAAGCTTGTAATTGTGGGCAGTATGGATGTTTGGAACAGTATACTTCCGCAACAGGAATCGTTCGAATGGCAAAGAGAAAACTTGCGAAATCGGATGATGAAACATCGCTTCGTAAATTTGATGCACTTACAGCAAAGGATATTTTTGATGAAGCAAAAGCAGGGGATGAAGTAGCAAAAGAATTGGTAGAGGAATTAGGAAAAATCCTTGGTTCTACACTTTCAAATCTTGCATGTATTGTAAATCCAGAAGTGATTGTAATTGGCGGTGGTGTATCCAAGGCGGGAGCTATTCTTATAGATACCATTCAGGATCATTTTAAAGAAACTGCGCATTATGCATGTCGTGATACGAAATTTGAACTTGCAACGCTCGGCAACGATGCGGGTATTTACGGTTGTGCAGCATTAATAATGGAATAAAAATAGGGCGTGCTGAGCACGCCCTTATTTTTAATCTGCTAGTGATTTCACATGGTTGAGTGCTTTTTTTACTGGTGGTAATGAAATCAAGATTACCGTAAGTAAAGCTTCTGCGCCAATATAAGCACCATTGTAACAGATAGAATAAATTACAGCACTGTTGAAAAATTCTGGTGTGTATGTAGCGAAGAAAATCCAGCCAGATAAAAAGGCGAATACGAATCTTCCAAATACGCCAAACAAATATCCTTTAAGTAGGCCGTTCTTTGATTTTGAAAATACACCAGATAGCCCAAGTGCACCGAATGCAAATACATAGTCAATTACCATCTGAGGTAAACTGATAATGTATGGATCGATGATTAACTGGAGAATACCATACGCAACAGCAGTCGTGATACCAACGCCTGTTCCGTACCAGTAGCCAATTAATGTAATAAACAACATGCTAAACAATGTTACAGAGCCACCCATAGGCATTCCAAACAATTTTAGCATCGATGTCACCATGGCAAGTGCGATTGCCATAGCAGAGAATGAAAGCTGCTTTGCACTAAATTTCTTTTTGCTACCGAATATGGCGCATCCAATGAGTAGAGCAACAATCATAGCGACTACAAGTACTGCGTAGCCAGCGGTTGTAAGCTGATAAGAAGTTCCCCACTCATCAGTTACAGGGATTGCAAAAATAGACATAAAAAATCTCCTCCTTGTCTGCTGCCAGGGAGAAGTCTTCTAACTTACAATTCGCTTCCTTACGCCGGTACTAACCGGATCAAGTAGTGAGGGTCATATCTTTCGATAATCTCAGCCAAAGGCACCCCTAGCAAAAATTATTTTGTTATCAAAGAAAACATACAACATGTTTGAAGTTTCGTCAAGTGCGAATTGCAGAAGTTATAATATGGTGTGATATAATAACTGAAGAGAATAGCAACTATGAATAATTAGAATTGTTTTCCTGTATATTTTTTCTTGTAATATGTCTATGATAGGATTAAAATAAATGAGTATTAAAACGCATAAAATTTTCTAGTAAAGGAGATATAAATATGGGATATGTAGATGAAGTAATGGAAAAAGTAAAAGCGAAGAATGCATCAGAGCCAGAGTTTTTACAGGCTTGCGAAGAGGTTTTAGATTCCCTAAGACCAGTTATTGACGCAAATGAAGAACTTTATAGAAGAGAAGCGCTTTTGGAAAGAATTGTGGAACCAGATAGACAGTTCAAATTCCGTGTACCTTGGGTAGATGATAAAGGTCAAGTACAGGTCAATGTAGGTTATCGTGTACAATACAACAATGCAATCGGACCATACAAGGGAGGTATTCGTTTGCATCCATCTGTAAATATCGGTATTATCAAATTTTTAGGATTTGAGCAGATTTTTAAAAACTCCTTAACAGGACTCCCAATTGGCGGAGGTAAAGGTGGTTCAGACTTTGATCCTAAGGGAAAATCTGATAGAGAAATTATGGCGTTCTGCCAAAGCTTTATGACAGAGCTTTACAAATACATTGGTGCTGATACTGACGTTCCAGCGGGTGATATTGGTACAGGGGCTCGTGAAATCGGTTATATGTATGGACAGTACAAGAGAATAAAGAGTGTAAACGAAGGTGTATTAACAGGAAAAGGCTTAACTTATGGTGGCTCTCTTGCTCGTACACAGGCAACTGGTTATGGACTTCTTTATCTTACACAGGAACTTATGAAATCTCATGGAGAATCTATGGAGGGTAAAATTTGTACAGTATCTGGTGCTGGAAATGTAGCGATTTACGCAATTGAAAAAGCACATCAGATGGGTGCTAAAGTTGTGACCTGTTCTGATTCTACGGGATGGATTTATGATCCAGAAGGAATTGACGTAGCACTTCTGAAAGAAGTAAAAGAAGTAAAACGTGCACGTCTTACAGAATATGCTGCAGCTAGACCAAGTGCGCAGTATCACGAAGGAAAAGGTGTATGGACAATAAAATGTGATATTGCATTACCATGTGCTACACAGAATGAGTTATTAATCGATGATGCAAAAGCACTTGTAGCAAATGGCGTTAAGGCAGTGTGTGAAGGCGCAAATATGCCTACTACAATCGATGCTACAAAATACTTACAGGAAAATGGTGTTTGGTTTGTTGGCGGTAAAGCAGCTAATGCAGGTGGTGTAGCTACATCCGCGCTTGAAATGACACAGAACTCTGAAAGATTAAGTTGGACATTTGAAGAAGTAGATGCAAAATTACAGCAGATTATGGTAAATATCTTCC
>CAZVOY010000003.1:0-36707 GCA_964628865.1 uncultured Lachnobacterium sp.
ATGCAGTAAAACTTTCCGCAAAAGAAGACGGACACAACCGTAAGAAAAACTATATCCTAAAAGAAGGCATGAATATTGCGCCACTTGTAGATATGGGCGTTTTCACGAAAGACGGAAAAGTGGTTAATTCTATGTATGATAAATACAAACAGATTAACCGTTTTATTGAAATTATCGATGATGAAGTATCTAATTTAAAAGTGGAAGAATTAAATGTCATTGATTTCGGCTGTGGTAAATCCTATCTAACTTTCGTGGTGTATTATTATCTTACCGAAGTAATGAACCTCAAGGTAAATATGATAGGACTTGATTTAAAAGAAGATGTTATCAAGAAATGTAATCAGGCGGCGGAAAAATACAATTACGCAAATCTGAAATTCGAAGTGGGAGATGTAAATGGATTCAAGGCGCCTTTTGATGTGGACATGGTAATCACGCTCCATGCCTGCGATACAGCAACAGATTATGCATTATACAATGCTATCCAGTGGAAGGCAAAAATGATTTTCTCTGTACCTTGCTGTCAGCATGAATTGAACAAGCAGATAAAACCAGACGATTTAACCATACTTTCTCGTTATGGCATTATCAAGGAACGTTTTTCTGCATTAGCAACCGATGCAATCAGAGGCAATCTGTTGGAATACTGTGGATATAAAACACAGCTATTGGAGTTTATTGATTTTGAGCATACACCAAAGAATATTTTGATTCGTGCGGTGCGCAGACCTATTATGCCAAAGAAGGTGAAGGAAAATATGTTACAAGAGGTTCTTGCAATTACGGAGGAATTTTCCTTCGAGCCAACATTGTACAAATTGCTAGAACTGGATAAGAAAAAATAGAAAGAGAAAAGATATGAAGAAGGTGTCAAAATGTGATGCCTTCTTTTTTGTTGCGAAAAGTCTATAATACTTGTAACAAAACTACTTTCTTCGACATTAATATATAGAACAAAAGAAAGGAGGGAAAGTCATGCAGTCCATGAATGAGATTTATCAAAAATACGCACAGATGGTATATAGGTATCTTTTGTCATTGACCCATGATAGCGATATTGCAGAAGAGTTGACGCAGGAGACGTTTTATCAGGCAATCAAAAACATCCATAAATATGATGAGTCATGTAAAATTACTACGTGGTTGTGTGCCATAGCCAAAAGACAACTGTTAGCATATTATCGTAAGCACACACAAGTAGATGAGATAGAAGATGTCAGCGTGTTGTATCCGTCAGCAGAGGTAGAAATTATGGATGCACTGGGGCAGATAGAATTACTAAAACGATTGCATGAGTGCCCAGAACCATTCCGTGAGATCTTATACTTAAGAATATTTGGAAATCTGTCTTTCAAAGACATTGGTGAAATCATTGGAAAAACGGAAAACTGGGCACGCGTAACTTATTATAGAGGAAAAGAGAAGTTGAGAAAGGAGTTGGAGGAGAATGAAGAATAAATTATCCTGTGATATTGTAATGGACTTGCTTCCATCCTATGTAGAGGGTTTGACAAGAGAGAATACGAATAAAGAAGTAAAAGAACATTTGGAAGAATGTGAAAGCTGTTTGAAGAGTTACATAACGATGCAGACTCCTGCGAAAAGGGTAGCCTTAGAAGAAGAAAAAGAGGAGATTGATTTTCTAAAAGTAACGAAGAAGAAGCACCAGAAAAAACTGATGGTAGCAGTAGGTACAACGATTGCAATATGTATCTTGTTGGTAGTCGGGAATAATTATTTAGGTAATCCAATTAACCATTTGCTGGCTACGAATGCGGCTGAAAAATATGTGGAAGAAACATATGGTGATAAAGATTATTATGTGGATAGAGTAGGGTATGATAAGGGTGGACATTATCCTTATTATGCAACGATTAAATCAAAAACTAGTGAAGATACTGTATTTTCTGTTTTTATATCATCTATGGGAGAAGTCGGCGGTGATAATTATGAGTATGTTATAGAGGAAAGATATACGGTGCTTAGACGAATTACAAAAGAATATGCGAATCTGGTAAATGAAGTTTTTGCAAAAGAAGATTTTCCAGTAGAATCTATAGTGCTTCAAGGGACAGAAGTATGTGGCGGTCGTATACAGACCACATCCAGGGCGCAGGGGGAATATAGACCTAATTATGGTATTGTGATGCAGGAGTTGGAATTAGATAAAGAATATGACATAATGAAGCTCGGAAAAGCTGCAGGAACCATTTATATCGATGTTCATTCAGAAGAGATTACAGCGGAAAAAGCCGCAGAGTATATTCTTCAGATAAAAGAATTCTTTGATAAAGAAGGTGTGCCATTTTATGCAATTGATTTTAAGCTTTCTGAACCTTTACAGGAAGGTAGAACAGCTGAATACATTTGTGTGACAGGTTTTTTATATGATGATATTTATGAAGAAGGATTAGCAGAGCGAGTGCAGGCAGCACATGATGCAGAGAGAGCATATTGGGAAGGTCAGTAAAGATGGAAATACAGCCATCGGTTCGAGAGGAATCGATGGCTGGTTTCTGTATTTTATTTCAGAAGAAAACGTTCTTCTACAGCTTCATCTTCGGCCTGGGCATTCGTCTGAATACGTTTTAATTCTTCTTCTGGCTTCCAAAGATAACTGAAATGAAGTTCTGTGCCACTAAATATACGTTTTAGATTTTCTATATGTTTCATACAGACGACAACGGTAGAGATTAGCAAAATCAGTCCACCCCATATGTCATTCGTGATAAATACATAGATAATTGGAAATACAATGGAAGCACTAATTGGAACAAAGCAAATATAGTTTGTTACCAATACGACTACAATTTCTAATGCAAGCATAATGAGGAAAATCCAGCCATCAAAGGCCAATATCATTCCACCGAGAGTAGCGAGACCTTTTCCGCCTTTGAAATGCATATAAAATGGAAAAATATGTCCAAGAATAACTGCTACTCCAGTCACAGAGAATACGTGAATAAATGCTGGAAATAGTAGATTGGCAATTCGGATAGCGACATATGCTTTTGAGATATCCAATAAAGCACAAAGCACACCCGTAAATTTTCCAAGAAGCATAAGTGCGTTTGAGGCTCCCGCGTTACCAGATCCTTTTTCTCGAATGTCCACACCGCTTCGTTTTCCTAATAGATAAGATGGGTTTATGCAACCAACCAAATAACCTAACATTCCACAACATAAATAATTCATCTTCTGTCTCCTAAACTCAAATAACTATAAGTATATCATAGCTCTAATTAAAAAAAGGTTCAAGCAAAACCTTTTTTTAGCTTATTTGACAAAAGGTGTAAATCTTATGCACCCATTGGAATGAATATACCCAATGCTGGAGGAGCAATAGTAAATACAATAAATAAAACTACAAAAAGTACTAAAATTAAAATAGATAATGCAATACTAAGGTTTAGGCATTTATGAGAAAGTTTCTTTTCAATTAAAAATGCAAGCACAATGGCGAGTAAAAAGTTAAGGATGTTAATCCAGTCGATGTTCGTACCAATAACACCAGTAATCGTATAAAAGGTGATTATGGTGAAAGCCAAAGCGGAAAGAATGCCAATCGTTCGAGCTGGTAAGAAACTTAAATTATTTCCTCGGTGGGTAAACAAATCCCAAATTGTCAGTATCAGCAAAGGGAAAAATACTAGTTTCAAGTGCTCCCAGACAGATTCATTTACAGGTGTAAATAGTCCAACAATCGGATTCTCACCAGATAGTTCATAGGCAAAATGAAAAAAGACACCCAATAGTATCACAAATAGATAGCGTAGGATGATTCTTGTACGATGATTCATAAAAGTTCTCCTTAAAAAGTCTCGTTAACAATATATGCTTCTCTCACAAGTCTGTGCATAAATCATATATTTATACGAAAGGAATCAGGAGGTCTTTTATGATTAGAGATAACATGTATTTTTCACAGTTGGATATGTTGTGGAAACTGTTTTCGGAAGTACCAGATGCTACGGCATATATCAGAGGGAGTAATAAGTATCCGAGGATAAAAGGTGTTGCACAGTTTTATCAGTTACCACATGGCGTACTAATGGTGGTGGAGGTGATGGGATTGCCTACCACTATGGAACCATGTACAGGAGGAGTGCATGCGGTGCATATTCATGGAGCAGCAGAGTGTACTGGAAATGAAGTAGATCCATTTGCAAATGCAGGAACGCATTACAATCCATCGGCATGCGATCATCCTCATCACGCTGGTGATTTGCCACCAATATTTGAAAATAACGGTTATGGCATGATGGCATTTTTTACGAATAGATTTCAAGTGAAAGAAGTGCTCGGAAAAACGATTGTCGTACATGAAGATAGTGATGATTTTCATACACAACCAACTGGCAATGCAGGTGCGAAAATAGCTTGTGGAGAAATAGTAGCAGTGCGAATTCAACGATAAACAATTTTAGTTTCAAATATTTACTTCTTAATTTCAAATATTTACCTCTTGGCATGATTCTATTGTAATGTTTTTGAGAATTTGCTATCTTCATTTCAGCAGATAACACTGCTTGGGAACAAATATAAATGTGAATATCAGGAGGAAAATAAATGAGTATTTTAGCAAATATTTTATGGTTCATTTTAGGCGGATGGTACACAGGTCTTTCATGGCTGTTGTCGGGTTTGATTTGGTGTATCACAATCGTAGGAATTCCATATGGGCTTCAATGTTTTAAGTTTGCAAAATTAGCAGCTTGTCCATTCGGTAAGGAGGTGCAGTATGGTACAAGTGCTGGATCGCTTGTTATGAACGTATTATGGATTCTTATTACAGGGGTGCCAATGGCAATTGAGCATGCTGTAACAGGTGTGGTTCTTTGTATTACCATCATAGGTATTCCATTTGGACTTCAGCATCTGAAAATGGCAAAACTCGCACTTATGCCATTTGGTACAAGTGTAGCATAAATAGATATCTTTCCTTAGCGCTTAAAAAGCCGTCGCATGTGATTGCGGTGGCTTTTTATTTTAGGAGGCTTGTGGTATAATGAGCGCAAGCTAGATGTAGAAAGTAGGGATTTTTAAAATGGAAATTAGAAATACGCGAATGGAAGAACTTGACACGGTGATGGAAATCTACGCTCACGCTAGAAACTTTATGGCAGAGCATGGCAATCCAACACAATGGGGAGAAGTGTGGCCACCACGTGAATATGTAGAAAAGGACATTCGCGTAGGCAAATCTTATGTTTGTGTGGAAGGCGATGAAATTGCAGCAGTATTTTATTTTGCAAAAGAGCAAGATCCATGCTATGACAAAATTTATGAGGGTCAGTGGCTCAATGATGAAGAATATGCAGTTGTTCATCGCATTGCTTCTTCTGGAAAAGTAAAAGGTGCTGGCTCTTTTTGTATGAACTGGGCAAGTGAACAGTGTAAAAATGTTAAAATCGACACACACAAAGATAATTATGTTATGCAGAATATGTTGAAAAAGTGCGGTTTCCAGTATTGTGGTATTGTCTATTGTGAAATTGACGAAGAACGTATTGCCTTTCAAAAAGTAAGAAATTAACGAATGTTGGAGAATGAATTCATGATTAAAGTAGAAAATTTATCCTACGCATTTCCGGAAAAAGATTTATATAAAAAGGTATCCTTTACAATTGAAGACGGTCAGCATTGCGTTTTAATTGGTACTAACGGTACAGGAAAAACGACATTAGTGGATATGTTGCTCAACGATGAAAAATATTTATATGATGGAAAAATCACAAGAGACATTGTGGGTCGAGTAGGATACGTTAGCCAGTATGAAAAAGAAGAAAAGGACAAGCCTGTTACGGTGTTTGGTTTTCTTAGTGAAGACTTCTTGCGAATTCAAAAAGAAACCGAAGCTGTCTGCAAGGAAATGGAAACAAACTTCGAAGACATGGAAGTGCTTTTGGAAAAGTATCAGGAACTCTTAGATGAGTTTACGTCCATAGATGGTGATAATTATGAAAGTAACATTAAAAAGCAACTCAAATTAGCAGGGCTTTCACACGTGGAAAACCTGTCCGTTTCTGCTATAAGCGGTGGAGAATATAAATTACTTCAGGTTGTAAAACAGATGCTTTTGATGCCATCGCTTTTGATTATGGACGAACCAGATGTATTCTTGGATTTTGATAATTTAAACGGTCTTCGTGAACTGATTAATTCATATAAAGGCACAATTATTGCAATCACACACAATAGATATTTATTAAATCATTGTTTTAATAAAATTCTTCATTTAGAGGATTGTGATATTCAGGAGTTCGATGGAAACTTTATCGAATACAATTTTTCTTTGCTCGCAAAGAAGGTAGAGATGCAGGAGCAGGTTGCGAAAGAGCAAGCCGAAATCGAGAGAAATCAAAAAATCGTAGAAAAGCTTCGTGCAGATGCGACGCGAGTAACAAGTGCCTCTCATGGAAAAGCGCTTCATGCAAGGGTTTCCTATTTAGAACGTTTAGAAGCCAGAAGAATCAAAGCACCATTTTTAAATCTTAAAAAGGCCAATATTCAATTGCCGATAGTAGAAGCGGATGCAGACATTGCATTTCCGAATGAAAATGACGAGATAAGAGTAGAAAAGACAGTGCTTCAGGTTTCCGATTATACAGTCTCATACGAGGATGTTCTTTTGGAGAATGTTCGTTTCGAATTGAAAGAAGGAGATAAGGTCGCTATCGTTGGTCCAAATGGAACAGGAAAGACAACCCTGCTTCGAGATATTTATACAAATGACAAAAATTTTATTTCTATTGCAGAAGGTACTGAGGTCGGTTTTTTATCTCAGATTCATGGAGAGATGTTAAATGAATCAAATACCATCTATGAAGAATTTGAGGAAATCGGGTTTGAGACACATGCAGAAGTAGCTGAGTATCTGAAGGACTATTGTTTTGACGTAGATATGTTAGGCGGCAAAATAGAGGTGCTTTCGGGTGGAGAAAAAAATTTGTTGCAGTTAGCGAAGATAGCAGCAGGAAACGCAGAACTTTTATTGTTAGACGAACCGACAAGTCACTTGGATGTCTATTCTCAGATTGCGTTGGAAAAGGCGATTGCAGATTATCATGGAACGGTGCTTATGGTATCCCATGATTTTTATACCATCGTAAACTGCGTAGACTATATTCTTTTTGTGGAAGATAAATCTGTTCGTAAAATGCGTACACGTTCCTTCCGTAAGATGATATATGAAAAGCACTTCGATAAGGACTATTTAGAATTGGAACAGCAAAAGAAAGATTTGGAGACTCGTATTGAAAAACTCTTGGCAGAAAACGATTATGAAACAGCAAAGAGTGTATGCGAGAAACTAGAAGAAGTGGTGGAAAAAATAAAGAGAGTATAAAAAAGGGGAAGTTTATAAGAAAAGGAGAACTATGGGGGAGTTTAGTAAATTTATTTCACCAAAGCGTAGGAGTGTGCCGACTCCGAAGCATTTGGTTGAAGATGGAAAATGCGTGTTTGGAACTTTTGATAAAGAGTTCGAAACCATGGATTTTTTGAAAATAAAAAATCCAACGGATGCACCAGATTTTTTGAATCCTATCAGGCTTACACTTTGGGAAGCGACGGAGGTGCATCTAAAAGAAGGGTATCTTTTGACAGCAGTATGTAATATGGGTTTGTTCGGCGTGGCACTTACGCTTTTTTATGACCAACGTATGAGAAAATTATATCGCTGGTCCGAAACACTAGCTGCCCATGAAGCGGTGATTGCACCGAATCTCATCAATGGAAGTGTTACCAAAGCAGAACGAAAGAAATTACGAGTTCATTATGTCAATAACTTTCAGGAGGGGAAAGCTACAGTAGGTGGTTTTTTTGAAGGCAAGTCAGGCACCATTGATTACAATTTAAATCTGACACGTATCTCTAAGCCAAGTGTTGTGTCTATTCCATTTGCGTCACCAGAAGAACGTTTTCGACCATTATATACCCAAAAGGATTTTTTTAAAGCAGAGGGGTATGTGAGCTTAAATGGTAAGATATATGAAACGACAGAGTTTAGCACCGCTATTATCGATGACCATCGCGGCTACTATCCTCGTGAAATGCATTACGATTGGGCAACGTTTATGGGACGAATGGAAAAGAACGGAAAAGATTTTTACTTTGCTTTAAATCTGACGGACAATCAAACGATAGATCCAGAAGACTACAATGAAAATCTGATTTGGTTTGAGAACGAAGTCAGTATTTTACCTCCAGTTAGTTTCAAAAAAGACAAGGCAACCATTGATTTCGATGGACATGCCAGATGGAATATCCAAGATGAGCACGATATGGTAAATTTGGATTTTGATTTATATCAGGTTTTTGATATGGTGACACATGCAAAGCCTGTCATAAATATTGAATATTTTATTGTGTTTGGTGAATTTAATGGATATGTTCGTGATGAAAATGGGGAGAAGTATGAATTTAAACATGTACCAGCGATGGGAGAGGATAAATCGGTAATATTCTAAATCGCTCTTTAGCGCAGTAAATGTTTTCAAAACACTACGAAATGAGCCTGTCTATATATAGACAGGCTCATTTCTTACTTTTAGAACAAATTATCCATACACAAAAAACACCTTTAGAGATGCCATTTTATATTTGTTATAAGTATCTCTGGAAATAATTTTCTTTTATAGATAAATTTCAACTCAAAAAAACCTAAAAATAGTCGCTTTATATAAATAAAATTATCTCAGAACAGGATTTTTAGGTATAGATAAAAATTTTTTAGGCATCTCAGAATAAACTTTCCTTACATAGATAATTTAGAAAAATCACGCGCGATCAAGCATTCATTTGAGTCAGTTATTCTCCGCGCGTAGCGCAGAGTTATCCTTATTTTGCTTGTTTAATACATGTCTGCTTCGCAGACCGATATTTTTTTATATGAGAAGTACCAAGATAATATTTTGAACGTTAAATGATTTCTTAGATTTACTTAGTGGAAGCAATTTAGAAAAACCGTATGACACGTCACTGTTTGAGCCGTTAGGCGAGTTTGACGTATCATACGGTTTTTGTTAATTGGTTTCACTTAGTAAACCTTGAAATTATTTAAGTGAAAAATATTATCTTGGTACTAGTGCGCTAAAGAGTAACTAAACGTTTGTATTCTGCAATTGTTTCATCATAAGAATGCAAACTCATTAACCAGAAGTCTTTGCTTGTTAAGTCAATATCACATATTTTTGCAACATCTTCTACACTTCTTACAGGTGTTTCTTTTAACATATAGTTATATTTTTCTAAGAAAGCTGGACCTTCCTGCTGGAATTTTGCATAGAGTCCGCGGGCAAATAAGCCACCGAAAGCATATGGGAAATTATAAAAACCTAAGTCTGCACTATAGTAGTGGCTCTTACATATCCACATATAAGGATGTAACACATCGTGGTCAAGTCCGTCGCCATAAGCTTCTTTTTGTGCTTCTAACATAATCTCACATAAGTCGTCTGCAAACATAAAGTTATCAGCGCGATTATTTACTACCTTTGATTCAAATAAAAATCTTGAGTAGATATCACAAATAATCTGTGTAACGTCGCTTAACTGACCTTCTATTAAAGCAAGTTTTTCTTCGTCGCTGGAAGCGTGTGCAATGGCGTAGTTCATTACCAGGTTTTCGTTGAAGGTAGAAGCAGTTTCGGCTACAGGCATTGAGTAGCTTGTGTTAAGTGGTCTGTTATCAAAAATCATAAAATCGTGATAGCCATGTCCTAATTCATGCGCTAAGGTTACAATATCGCTCATAGAACCATCGAAGTTGGTAAGTACACGGAATTCTTTTTCTGTTTCAAGACCTGCGCAGAAAGCACCACCTACTTTTCCTTCGCGAGGGAAGAAATCAATCCAGTTTTCTTCAAAAGCACGGTCTACAATTTTGGCAAGTTGTGGATTTTCGTTCTCGAAAATATGCATTAAATAAGCTTTTGCTTCTTCTACCGTATATTTTTTATCGCTTTTTCCCATTGGAGCAAATAAGTCATACCAAGGAAGTCCGTTTTTATGACCGAGAGCCTCGGCCTTTGCTTTTAAGTAGCTGCGGAAAGAAGGCATATATTCTTTCATAGCTTCCAATAAGGCTTCTAAAGTAGCACGTTGCATTTTTGAGTTAAATAATACTTTATCCAATGGTGAAGCGTGTCCGCGCATTTGACATTCGCTGATATCCTGCATCTTTATGCTGTTTAAGGAATAAGCGACAGAGTCCTTGATTTTATCATAGGCAGAAAGTTCTGCTTCATAAGCAGACTTACGTACTGCTGGATCAGGGTCATAAGCCATGTTGCGAATGGAAGAAAGGGTGGTTTCCTTTCCGTTATAGTCTACCTTTACAGTAGATGTTAAAAAGCTTTGCAAATCGCTCCATGCAGTGCCTGCACATACATTCATGCGTGAAAGCGCTTCTTCTACGTCTTCACCAAGAAGATATCTGGCAGCTTTTTGCTTTTCATGAAGTAGATAAGAATATTCGTTTAAAAATGTATCATCACCAATTATCTCATCTAAGTCTTCTACACTAGAGAGATATTTGTCAATGATGGTAGATGCCTTTGTGGTAGCATTATCTTTTTGCATCAAACGTCCTATATAGGAAGCACATTCTGGGTTCGATGTTTCCACTGTCTGACGAAGAGAAACATATTGAAAAAGACGTGATACGTGCTTGGTATAATCCTCCATCAAAGTTAATGCTTCTTTTACGGTTGTTTTGGTATCTTTAGAACCGATAGTGGAAGCAAAGTCATCATAAGCCTTGATAAAATCATCCATTTTTTCGATGTCTTTTTGGAAATTTGGATCATCAAAACCTGAGTAAAGTATGTCTAACGACCATTTGTCATACATGTTTTTCGTTCCTTTCTAAGTTACACTATAATCATTGATTATAATACAAGATTTAAACTTCAACAATAGCGTAATTATATGTAAAATCCATGAAAAATATCACTTTTTTATTCCAATAAATGTAAATCTATAATATAATATTTCTATATGGGGATAAATGATTTGGGTTGTTATGATCAATGTGTTAACAAGATTGAAAGAGGATATTTAGATGAATCCAAAGAAAAAGAAAAACTGGATAGGTAATTTTTTAGTTGTGTTTTTTGTGCTTGTAATTGTCGCAAGTCTAACTACAGAAACAAAAATATTTAATCCTACAGTAGAGAAAGAACTCATTACAATTGAGGCAGAGAATGTAGAAACAGTAGATGCTGCAACAGATGTATTTACGTTAAAATTAGAAAATATAGATGAAAGTAATAATACGTTATTGTTCTATACCAATCATCAGGAAGTACATGCATATGTGGAAGATGAGTTGATTTACGCTCTGGAAAAAGATGAAACGATATTTGGTGGTACGCCAGGTGCAAAATGGAATATTATAAGTATCCCTTTGGATGCAAAGGAACTAAAAATTGAAGTTACTCAGATTTATACCGGCTTAGCAAAACAAGACGTGGAGTTTCAGTTAGGAAATGCAATAGATATCGAGCGAGATGTGGTAAAAGATTCCATTATTGATGTATTAATTTGTTTGACCATTCTATTGACTGGAGTGGGATTAGTTGTATTTTGGCGTGCGGTATTTCGAAAAACAAATATCCACAGAGAAATCTTCTACCTTGGTATGTTCGCCATCATTTTTGGTACATGGGCATTTGGAGAGACAAAATTAGCGGTATTTATGTTCGAAAACAGAGCATTTTGGTCTTATATGGCATTTACCTGTCTTATGACCATGTGTTTACCTTTCCTATATTTTGTTCGTGAATTTTTAGAGACAGAAGATAAGTTAATCCACAAATTGATTGCTGGTTATATTATTTTTGAAACCATTGTTGCGCAGATATTACACTTTACAGGAATACGAAGTGTAAAAGAAACGGTATTGTTTACGATGGCGAGTATTGTGATTATCGTTTTATATCTGCTTTATGGAATTGTGATGGCAATCAAAAACAAGAAGAGTAAGAGAAAAATCAGAGCAAACGTTGCTGGTTTGTTAGTACTATTGGTGGTTATGGCAGCAGATATGGGCGGATATTTTGTGGATGTAGCAAATACAAATCAGTTGGGTAAATTGGGATTTTTGATTTATGCAGTTCTTCTAGGAGTAGAAGCTGCCAGAACCGCTGGCGAACAGATGCAGGAAAGCCATAAAGCTGCAATTTATAAAGAAATGGCAGAAAAGGACATGCCTACAGGTTGTTATAATCGTAACGCTTATTCACAAGATACAAGTGTAGGCACTGAATTAACTGGTGTGCAGATAATAACGTTTGACTTAAACAACCTAAAGGTTTGTAACGACACCTTAGGTCATATGGCAGGGGACAAATATATTGCAGATGCGGCTTCTATGATACAGGATGTATTTAAAGGTTTTGGAAAAGTATACCGAATTGGTGGAGATGAATTCTGTATCTTGGCAAAGGGTGTTTCGGAAGAAAAAATTATAGAAAAAAGAAATATTTTGGCAGAACAAATCAAAGTATATCGCACCCAAAATACACATGATGGATTTGGAATTGCATGCGGTTACGCGACTTATGATCCTGAAATTGATAAGGATATCGAAGAGACCAGACATCGTGCAGACTTACTTATGTATGAAAATAAAAAAGAAATAAAGGCATTAAGTTAAATTGACAGAATTAGAGTTATATTACAACAAATTTAATGAGGAAAAACGTCTGGATTCCAGACATGGTCAAGTAGAATTTATTACTTCCATGAAGTATATTCACAAATATCTGGATCAGATGGAACTGGAAAAACCAAAATCAGAAATTAAAATCTTGGACGTAGGTGCAGCGACGGGGCGCTATAGTGTGCCATTGGCAGAAGAAGGCTATGATGTGACCGCAGTAGAACTGGTAAAACACAACCTGGCAAGATTAAAGGCAAAGGGGAGTAACGTAAAAGCGTACCAGGGAAATGCCATGAAATTAAAACGTTTTGAGGATAATAGTTTCGATGCGGTTTTGGTGTTTGGACCGATGTATCATCTTCATGATAAAGAAGAAAAACAAAAAGCCTTGTCAGAAGCAAAACGTGTAACTAGACCTGGAGGAGTTATTTTTGTGGCGTATATTATGAATGAATATAGTGTCATCACATATGCCATCAAAGAGAAACACATCAAAGAAGGTGTCGAAATGGGAATGTTGGATGAAAACTTCCACTGCACAAAAACAGCAAATGATTTATACAGTTTTGTGCGTACGGAAGATATTGAGGCACTAAACGAAACGGTCGGGTTAGAACGTATTCAGATTGTGGCGGCAGATGGACCTGCAAATTATATTCGTCCATATTTGAATGCTTTGGATGAGGAAGAATTTCAGTACTTTATAGAATATCATTTGTCTACTTGTGAACGCGGTGATCTTTTAGGTGCAAGCGGACATCTAGTGGATATCTTAAAAAAATAATATAGGAGTAACTTATGGAAGGGAGTATTTATAAGCTACTAGCATTGTTGACCGTAGGAATTCTATTAATGGGATGTGGACAGGCAGGCCAGACCTCTGGAGAGGAAGTCAAAGTAGATGAGAATACACAGATGGAGCTCGTGACGGAAACAGAATCGGTAGTGGAGCCAGTTGTAACTACAGTAACGATTACAGCTACAGGAGACTGCACACTGGGTTCTACACAGTATCACGAATATGGAGGTTCTTTCCATCAATACTACGATTCCTATGGAGAAGCCTACTTCTTTGAAAATTATAGAGAAGTTTTTGAAGAAGATGATGTAACGTTGATTAATTTAGAATGTGTTTTTTCTAATTCGAATAATAGAGTAGAAAAGACATATAGCTTAAAAGGAAAACCAGAATATACAGGAATCCTGACATCTAGTTCCATTGAAGCATGTTCATTGGGGAATAATCATTCGAGAGATTATGGACCAGAAAGCTTAATAGATACACAATATGCATTAGAAGAAGCAGGTGTTGCATATGCTTACAATGACATTGTTGCTTACTATACCACAGATGAAGGAATGGTGGTAGCAATTGTATCGGCAAGTGTTACTGCCAGTACAATTTCCAACGATGTTTATTTAAAAGAAGGAGTAGCAGAAGCAAAAGAACAAGGGGCTGACCTTGTGATTGCATGTTGTCATTGGGGAATTGAAGGTGATCATTATCCAACGGATTACCAGCAGCAACTAGGACATACTCTGATAGATGCGGGGGCGGATTTAGTAATCGGAAATCATCCCCATGTGCTACAAGGAATCGAAGAATATAATGGAAAAATTATTTGTTATAGCTTAGGTAATTTTAGTTTTGGAGCGAATCGAAATCCAGAAGATAAAAATACCGCAGTATTCCAACAGACATTTACGTTTGTAGATGGAGAATTACAGAATGATATAACAGCAAAAATTATACCAAGCCGACTGAGTAGTCACGATGGTTATAATGATTTCCAACCAATAATTGCAGAAGGCAATCAGGCTATTTCGATTATCGAAAAAATGAACCAGTATTCGAAAAGCTACAGTGGCGTAAGCTTTGATGAAGAAGGAATACTTATACTTGCTGAAGAATAAAAGACTTGAGGGAATTTGAAACAATGAAATGGCGTACAAACAACAAAACGGAAAAAGTAAATAACAGTGTCAATGCACAGAAAACGATTATGGCAGAATCGGATGGATTACAGGGTGCAATTTTATGTCCATTGAAAGAAGTGAATGGGTATCTAGTGCGACCTGGATTCTATCGTATGAAGGGTGCTTTTGAAACTACCAATGGTGTAAGTTTTACAGTAAGCTCACACGGAGCAACTAGTGCGGAACTATTACTGTATGAACCACAAGGTGTAGAACCAAAGGTAATCATTCCGATTCCTGAGGAATATCGTATTGGAGATACGTATTCTATTTTAGTTTATGATATTAAAATTCAGGATTTTGAATATGCATATCGTTTTGATGGACCAAATAACCCAGAAAAAGGGCTTTTATTCAATAAAGATAATATTCTATTGGATCCATACGCTCGAGCTGTTACAGGACAGCGCCATTGGGGAGAGAAGCCAGTAGGAAGAAAAGATTTTGAATACAAAGCACGAGTAGTAAAGAGTGAGTTTGACTGGGGAGAAGTAGGTCAGTTGAATACACCAATTGAAGATTTAGTGATTTATGAAACACATGTCCGTGGCTATACAAAGGATTCTTCTTCAAAAGTAACTGCAAAAGGTACCTTTCAGGGACTTCGTGAGAAGATTCCATATTTGAAGGAACTAGGTGTCAATGCAGTTGAACTCATGCCAATTTTTGAGTTTGATGAAATGGAAAACGCCAGAGTAGTAGATGGTGTACAGCTTTATAACTATTGGGGATATAATACCGTATCGTTCTTTTCACCAAATACGGGATACGCTTCGAATGAAGAGCATAACTATGAGGGTAAAGAATTAAAACGTTTGATTTATGATTTGAAGAAAAATGGTATCGAAGTAATTCTTGATGTTGTATTTAACCATACTGCAGAAGGAAATGAAACGGGTCCATGCTTTTCTTTTAAAGGAATTGACAATAACATTTATTATATGTTGACTCCGGATGGAAAATATTACAACTTTAGTGGTTGTGGTAACGTAATGAACTGTAACCATCCAATCGTAAGAAACTTCATTTTGGATTGTCTTCGTCATTGGGTAACGGAGTATCGTGTTGATGGTTTCCGATTTGATTTAGCATCTATTTTGGGTCGTGACCAGAATGGCACGCCAATGGCAAATCCACCAATCCTTGAGACCTTGGCGTTTGACTCTGTATTAAGTAAAACAAAACTAATTGCAGAAGCCTGGGATGCAGCGGGACTCTATCAGGTAGGAAGCTTCCCATCATGGAATCGATGGGCAGAGTGGAATGGAAAATATCGTGATGATATGAGAAGTTTCTTAAAAGGAGATGCTGGTGCAGCGGGAGCAGCAATTTTACGAATTACTGGTTCTTCAGACCTTTATAGTCCAGAAGAACGAGGACATGGAGCTTCTGTAAACTTCATAACCTGTCACGATGGTTTCACGATGTACGACCTGTATTCTTACAATGAAAAACATAATGAAATGAATGGATGGGATAACACCGATGGCGACAACAATGGACGCAGTTGGAACTGTGGACACGAAGGAGAAACGGATGATCCTGTGATCAATAGTCTTCGTCGACGTTTGGTAAAAAATGCATTTGCTGCATTGCTTTGCAGCCGTGGTGCAGCCATGTTCTTTGCGGGTGATGAATTCTGTAATACACAGTATGGAAATAACAATGCATATTGTCAGGACAATATTATTTCATGGTTAGATTGGAATCGTTTGGATGAATTTAAGGAAGTACATGATTTTGTAAAATATATGATTCAGTTTCGAAAAGATCATCCAATCTTAAGAAAGCAGACCAAAGCTGCAGAGTGTCAGTTACCACCAATTAGTGTTCATAATGGTTATCCATCGAATAGTGCAATCGTGCACGATACACATATGATAGGAATTATGTTTGCAGGGCGCGACGCAGAAGATACAAAAGATGATATTGTTTTCTATTGCATGAACGCTTATTGGGAACCTCTTACCTTACAATTACCATCCCTCTCACAAGGAATGACGTGGAAGGTAAAAGTAAATACCGATTGTGAATATAGTGATGATGCAGATTTCGATTATCTGACAGAAAAAATGGGACCAAATATGATTCGTGTCCCAGCAAGAACTACACTTATTTTTGTAGCAGAATAAAGAAGATTTTAAAGCATATACTACCATATATGGCACTACTGTCATATATGGTAGTATTTTTAGTAGAAGAACCTCGTTATATGAGAATCTCTTCCTTTAGACCTATTAAAAAATCTGAGCTTACATCCAGGTTCTTAGCAATAAGCTTTAATGTAGCGAGATTAGGACTACGTTGTCCTGAGCGATAACCACAGATAGCAGATTTTGTTACGAATGTCACCGAGGCGAGTTCATTTACAGAACATTCTCGGATTCGCATAGCTTCTTTTAGGCGGTCGGAAAACTCTGGATATTCTTTTATTGATACCTTAAGTGGATAATATCCTTTTTGTGCCTTCGTCATGTACACATTTTAAAATAAAATATCTTAAAAATCTAAAAAGGTCGCGAAACGCGACCTTTTTCTTATAATCTAAGAAAAGGATGGTTTAGCACCATCCTCCATCTAAAGTAATAATTTGTCCAGTTAAGTAATTAAAATCCGTGGCTAAGGAAAAGGTTAGATTCGCCACTTCCTCAGGAGTGCCAAAGCGACCTGCAGGAATTTCATTTTCTAGTTCTTTTCGTTCCTCAGTAGAGAAACACTGATTCATGGTAGTATCTATACAACCACAGGCAATGGCATTTACCTGAATATTGCTAGGCGCCAATTCTTTTGCCAAGGCTTTTGTGAAAGCATTTAGTCCGCCTTTGCTAGCGGAATAGGCAACTTCACAAGATGCACCTACATTTCCCCATACGGAAGAAATGTTGATGATTTTTCCAGCCTGTTTCGAAAGCATGTATGGGATTGCAAATTTACTGGTATAAAAAGCTGAGGATAAATTAACATCCAATAGATTTTTCCATTCCTCTACATTCATGTCTGTTAGTAAACCGATATGTGAAATGCCAGCGTTGTTAATTACGATATCTACTCCACCGAACGTTTCCTGAATTTCTTCAAAAAGATTTTCTACATAATGATAATCACCGATGTTTCCTACAGAAGCTAAAACCGATATGTGATAGGTGTTTTCCAAGTTGTTTTTTAACTGCTTTAGAGCATCGGCAGATTTGTTGCAATTTATAACGAGAGAATATCCTTCCTTTGCAAAACGATGGGCAATGGCGGCACCGATGCCTCGTGATGCGCCAGTAATAAGTGCGACTTTATTCATAATTTTTCCTTTCTGCTGATCCGTATTACATAGATTATAGCATTTATATTTATTTCAGGTAAAGTTTTATTAATTTCATGTTTTGTGATAATATAAAACATAAGAAAAAGAAGAGGGAACTGTCCTATGAGTATGTTTCGATTGAAGGGAAAAAGTGGATATGAGGCCATTGCTTGTGGCTCAGTTTTTTTGATGGAAAAGCGGACGATGCAGATATCGAACGAAAAGGCTTCAGATGCTGAAACGGAAGTGACTCGTGTGATAGAGGCGATAGAAACCGTAAAAACGCAGATGGAGACTTTTTATCAAAAGGCGTTAACAGAAGCGGAAAAAGAAAGTGCGGAAATTTTTAGAATCCATCAGATGCTATTAGAAGACGAAGGATTTAAAACTTCAATCCTAAAGCTGATACGCGAGGAGAGTTTGAGTGCTGAGCGTGCAGTAAGTGAGCAGGGAGAGAAAATGGCTGAAAAATTTTCTGCCATGGATGATGTATATATGAAAGCGCGAGGCACGGACTTAAGGGACGTATCCATGCAGCTTCTTCGTGTACTTAAAAAGCAGTCGGAGAGAGAAGAAATTTCTATAGAAAATGCAATTATTGTGGCAGAGGATATATTTCCGAGTGAACTTTTGCAGATAGATAGAGCGAAAGTGTCGGGAATTGTGACAGTAAAAGGTTCTACTCTTTCTCATACTGCAATTCTAGCTCGTATGATGGGTATTCCATTTTTGGCTCAGGTGCCAGTAGAAATGGCTAGGATTTATAATGGTATGGAAGTAGTTGTAGATACTTACAAAAATGAAGTGATATTTGCACCTACAGAAGAAGTGAAAAGAGAAGTAAAAGCATGTATTCGTGATGAAATAAAAAAAAGAAATGAGTTGGAAGATTTAAAGGGAAAAGAAACTATCACAACACAGGGGCAAAGCGTAAGACTCTATGCAAATATTGGTAGCGTTGAACATGTAGATGATGTATTGGAAAATGATGCAGAAGGTATCGGTTTATTCCGTACGGAATTTTTGTGTTTGGAGAAAAATGCTATTCCAACGGAGAATGAGCAATTTGAATTCTATAAAAAGATACTAATGGCAATGGACGACAAACCAGTAAGTATTCGTACTTTTGATATTAGAGAGGATAAGCAATTATCTGATTTTGAAAAAGAACAAGCATTTCGTATTCAGGTTCGTGCATTGCTACGAGCGGCTGTTTGTGGAAACCTTTCCGTTATATACCCGATGATTTGTGATGTCGATGAGGTTGAGCATATAAAATCTGTGGTGACACAAGCACAAAATGAACTAAAATCAGAGGGTATAGAGTGTAGATGTTTTAAACAGGGGATAATGATTGAAACCAAGGAAGCGGTTGCACTCTCTAACGAACTGGCACATATGGTAGATTTCTTTAGCATAGGAACAAATGATTTGATAAGAGAGAATCCAAATGGAGATGTGCTATCTATGATAGAAAAGGTAATAAGTGCAGGACATGCATATGATATTCATGTAGCTATCTGTGGAGAACTGGCAGCAAATTTAGAATTGATAGAAAAATTCGTTGAGCTAGGAGTTGACGAATTATCTGTGGTGCCGACAGCAATATTGCCAATTAGAAAAGTGATTCGAGAGCTATAAAAGAAAAGGGGCTTTCACATTCTTGTGAGAGTCCCTTTTTTATTTTATAAATTTGCTTTGATTGTTTCAATCATTTCTGCATATTCATCTTCTGTTAAGTATTTACGGTCTGGATTCATAGCAAATACACCGCCCCATTCAAATGGATCATCTTCGTATTTTGGTACGAGATGCATATGTAAATGACATCCAGTATCGCCGTATGCACCATAATTTACTTTTTTAGGATGGAATGCTGCGTGTAGTGCTTTTGCAGCACGAGCAACATCTGCCATAAATAAGTTGCGTTCTTCATCGCTGATATTTACGATTTCGCTGATGTGATCTTTGTAGGCAACGATTACTCGTCCTGGATGACTCTGTTCTTTGAAGAGAATCAACTGGCTTACTTCCAAATCACAAATCTTGATACCGAACTTATCTAAAAGTTCACCACCCACACAATATCCACAATTACAATCTTTCATGTGAAAAACCTCCAATACATTATTTTAATACTTCTAGTTACTAGTTTACTGCTGTGGAATCAATTTGTCTACTTTTAAAATATGATTTACTAACCAATTCTGTAAGAAGTTCAGAAATTCATACAGATAAGCTTCTTGATTATCATCTACATCATCCAAATTTAAATCTTCTAGGTGTTCAATAAATTTCTGATGTAAAATTTCCTGCTGAGCTAGTCCTTCATACTTGATTTCGCGCATATAGTTTTCTTCGTCTGCAAAATGCACGCGGGTATATTCCTTCAATTCATCTAAGATATCCAAAATCAAATCGAATTTATCGTGTACCAATTCTACCTCGATGGCATTATGAATTCTTCCAATGATGTCAAATAGCATTTTATGTTCTTCATCAATTATAGCAATGCCAGTTTTGAAATTGTCTGTAAACACAGGAACGGCAGGTTTGTCATTGGCTTCAAACTGACCGATTAAAATATCGCTTCCTAATATATGTCCCATGAGCCATTTGGAAAGATACGTTAATAATTCCAAAATTATTTCTTTTGAAGTTTCATCATTTACATTTGAGAATTTATAGGAATTTATCATATCTATGAATTCCTGATGTTCTTTTTGCTGGCGTTTTAATTCAGGGTCATGGATGCTTTTCATATAAGCTTCTTCATGTGCAAAATGGTTCACCGCATACTGCTTCAACTCATTTAGAAGAGCCATTGCTGTGGAAACAGAGTCTGCATCTGTTTTGGCAGCAGCATCTACTTCGTCAATTAGTTCAAAAAGTCGCTTATGTTCTTCGTCGATTTCGTGAACGCCGATGAGACAGTCTTTTGTAAATTTAAACATATTTATTCCCTCCGTACAAAATATATTTATATTATATCACGTTTTAGAGCGAATCACATGTTTTTTACATTTCTTTTACATGAGCAAGATAGTGAACTTTACTTTTGAAGCTTATAGTTTATTTGTAGTCAAAAAAGTAAACAATTCACTTTTGAAAAGAAAAGGAGAAAAATATGAGAAAAAATATGAAAAAATTAGTAACACTTTTAGTGGCAGCAACAGTTATGGTAAGCGGTCTTGTGGCATGTGGCGGAAGCACAACGGATGCAACAGAATCTAATAGCGGTGCAGCATTAAGCGGAACAATCACATTAAACGGAAGTACATCTATGGAAAAACTTGCAAACGCACTTCGTGAAGGTTTCATGGCTGCAAACCCAGGTGTAACCGTAAACGTAGAATTTACAGGTTCTGGTACAGGTATCCAGGCAGCTATCGATGGTACAACAGATATTGGAAACTCATCTAGATCATTAAAAGAAGAAGAATTAAACAGTGGTTTAGTAGAAAATATCGTAGCAATCGATGGTATCGCAGTTATCGTAAACAATGATGTAACAGCTACAGATGTAACATCAGAAGAGTTAGCAAAAATCTACACTGGCGAAATTACAAACTGGAGTGAAGTTGGTGGAGCGGATGAACCAATCGTAGTAGTTGGTCGTGAATCAGGATCTGGTACAAGAGGTGCTTTTGAAGAGTTGCTTGAAATTGAAGATTTATGTAATTACGCACAGGAAATTGACTCAACAGGTGGTGTTTTTTCTACTGTAGCAAACACAGCAGGTGCAATCGGATATGTTTCACTTGATGTTATTGATGATACAGTAACCGTAATGGCTATCGATGGTGTAGTTGCTTCGGAAGAAAATATTGTAGCTGGCACATATTCACTTAGCAGACCATTTGTAATGGCAACAATGGGTGAAGTATCTGAGCAGAATGAATTAGTTCAGGCATTTTTCGCTTACATCGAATCAGAAGAAGGACAGTCAATTATTGAACAGGTAGGTCTTATTCTTCCAGAATAAACCAAAGTAAAAGGTGAATAGATTATGGGAAATAAACATATTAGCGAAAAAATTGCAAAAGTGATTTTTACAATATTTGCAATTGTAGCAATTGTAGCAGTATGTTCCATAACAGTATACATGATCAAACTTGGTACCCCGGCTCTTGCAGAAGTCGGGGTTATCGAGCTGTTATTTGGAACAGAATGGAAACCAACGGCGGCTGAGCCGGCTTTTGGTATTTTTTACGTTATCCTTACCTCTACAGTAGGAACAGTAATGGCGCTTCTCATTGGTGTACCAATCGGTGTATTAACAGCGGTGTTTTTAGCGGAAATTGGAAATAAAAAATTAGTAAATGTGGTGCAACCAGCGGTAGAACTTTTGGCGGCGGTTCCATCGGTTATTTATGGTTTGTTAGGTATTATGATTTTAAAACCATTGATGTACAATTTGGAGTTAAAGATTTATGCAGATGTACCTGAGCATCAGTTTACTGGAGGTGCAAACTTTTTATCAGCAATTTTGGTATTGGCAACCATGATTCTGCCTACAGTAATCAATGTGAGTACTTCTTCTATACGTGCGGTGCAGCCATCAATTAAATCGGCCTCGTTGGCGTTGGGTGCTACTAAAATTCAGACAATCTTCAAGGTGGTATTGCCAGCTGCAAAATCTGGAATTATGACAGCAGTCGTACTAGGTATGGGGCGAGCATTAGGAGAGGCCATGGCAATCGCAATGGTAGCCGGAGGTGCGGTAAATCTGCCTCTTCCATTTAATTCTGTAAGATTCCTCACTACAGCCATTGTCGGCGAAATGAGCTATTCTTCCGGATTACACAGAGAAGTATTATTTACAATTGGTTTGGTATTGTTTGCATTTATTCTGTTTATAAATGTAATCTTGACAAGATTAATTAAGAAAGGAGAAGCGGAATAATGAATAGCATTTCTAAGAAAAGAATTCGTATCTCAGATATCGTTATGTACGGATTGATTTATCTATGTGCAGGCATTTCCGTACTCCTTATTGCAGGAATTATCTTATATGTATTTGCAAAAGGTTTCTCGCAGGTAAATTGGGAGTTTTTGACGACGACAACAAGTATTCTAAGAGGAACCGTTGGTATTGCCGGAAATATTTTAAATACCGTATATATCATTGTGCTTACGATGTTGATTGCGACTCCAGTTGGAGTGGGGGCAGCAATTTACTTAAATGAATATGCAAAACCAGGAAAATTGGTAAAAATAATCGAGTTGGCTACAGAAACGTTATCGGGTATTCCTTCCATTATTTTTGGTATGTTCGGTATGATGTTTTTTGGTACAACACTTGGACTTAAATATTCGATTTTAACAGGAACATTGACCTTATCCCTTATGGTGCTTCCACTTATTACCAGAAATACACAGGAAGCCTTAAAGACAGTTCCAGATAGTTATAGACATGGTGCAGTTGGGTTAGGTGCAGGAAAGTGGTATACCATTCGTACGATTCTGCTCCCATCCGCTATGCCAGGGATTATTACAGGTGTGATTTTGGCAATAGGACGTATCGTAGGTGAATCAGCAGCGCTTTTATATACCGCAGGTAGTAGTGATTTGTTACCAGCTACAGCAAGAGCATATCTGGACAAAATTCTACAGCCAGGAGGCACTCTTACTATCCAGTTATACCTAAGTGCACAGAAGGGCGAATTTGATGTAGCCTTTGGTATTGCATTGGTGCTTTTAGTCATTGTTTTAGCGATTAACATGGGAACAAAATTATTAGCAAAGAAATTTGATGTCAATAGAAATTAACAGGAGAAATATATGGAGAAGAAAACAAAGATTCAGGTTCGTGATTTGAATCTCTGGTATGGAGAAAATCATGCACTTAAAAATGTAAGTATGGATATTAAAGAAAATAGTATTAGCGCATTTATCGGACCATCTGGTTGTGGAAAATCTACATTTCTTAAAACATTAAACCGAATGAATGATTTAGTAGATGGCGTTAAAATTGAAGGTAAGATTTTATTAGATGGCGAAGATATTTATGGCAAGGATGTAGATACTACCGTTCTTCGCAAAAAAGTAGGAATGGTATTCCAGCAACCGAATCCATTTCCAATGAGTATTTATGACAATATCGCATATGGACCACGTGTACATGGGATAAAGGATAAAGCTACGTTGGACAGAATAGTAGAAGAAAGTCTCCGCGGTGCAGCAATTTTTGATGAAGTAAAAGATCGTTTAAAAAAATCGGCGTTGGGTCTTTCTGGTGGACAGCAGCAGAGAATTTGTATTGCTAGAGCTTTGGCAGTAAATCCAGAGGTATTACTTATGGATGAACCAACTTCAGCTCTTGATCCAATCTCCACTTTAAAAGTGGAAGAGTTGATGGAAGATTTAAAGAAAAAATATACTGTTGTAGTTGTAACTCACAATATGCAGCAGGCAGCACGTGTATCAGATGATACAGCATTTTTTCTTGTTGGCGAAATGGTTGAGTTTAATGATACAAACACTATTTTTACTTATCCTCAAGATAAGCGAACAGAAGATTATATTACAGGGAGGTTTGGTTAATGAGAAAGAGATTCGACGAGCAGCTTAACGAGCTTAATCAGGAAATGCAGAATATGGGCATGATGGTAGAAGGTTCTATTCAGAATGCAATTGAAGCACTTTTAAAGCAGGACGTGGAATTGGCACAGGCTGTCATGGAAGCTGATGCAAATGTAGATCAGAAACAGAAAGAAATCGAGAGTATTTGTTTTACATTATTAATGCAGCAACAGCCAGTTGCTTCTGACCTGCGAGTGATTTCTGCAGCTCTTAAAATGGTAACAGACATGGAACGTATTGGGGATCATGCGGCAGATATTTCAGAGATGACCTTACATTTGGCACATGCACCATATATTAAAAATTTGGAGCATATTCGTCAGATGGCAACAGAAACAACTTGGATGTTGATTCAGAGTATTGAAGCATATGTGGAAAAAGATGTAAAAAAGGCCACAGGTGTTATTGCGCATGATGATGTCGTAGATAAATTATTTGCAGAAACAAAGCAGGAGTTGATCGACTTGATTCATGCTGACAAGAACAACGGAGAGCAGGCAACAGATCTTTTGATGGTAGCAAAGTATTTCGAACGTATTGGAGATCACGCTACAAACCTTGCGGAATGGGTTATTTTTTCTATTGATAAGCGTCCACGTGGTTAAATTTTTTATAAAACACGTAATGTAAAATCTTTGTAAAATATTGGTAATTGGCTTTACTTAAAGTTTACAAAACGAAATTTCTATGCCATAATTCAAATGTGTGGGCATACTATGCCCTAAAATAGGAAAAGAATTTTGTACAAAACAAAAGGAGTCAATTATGGGATTTGATTTTTTTAACGTACTGACTATGATAGGTGGTCTTGCAATGTTCCTTTATGGAATGGATGCAATGGGCGATGGCTTATCTAAGTTATCAGGTGGAAAATTAGAAAGTATTTTAGAAAAGCTTACCTCTAATCGTTTCATGGCGGTATTACTTGGCGCTGGTGTAACTGCAGTTATCCAGTCCTCTTCTGCCACAACAGTTATGGTAGTAGGTTTTGTTAACTCAGGAATTATGAAACTGTCTCAGGCAGTAGGTATTATTATGGGTGCAAACATCGGTACTACCATGACATCTTGGTTGCTTTCTCTTGTAGAAGTAGAAGGTACAAGCTTTATTATGAAGATGTTAAAACCTACATCGTTCTCACCAATTTTGGCACTTATTGGTATCATTTTGATTATGACAGCAAAAGATACCAATAAGAGAAAAGATATTGGTAATATTTTAGTAGGTTTTGCGATTTTGATGTTTGGTATGGACACCATGAGTGGTGCGGTGAAACCACTAGCAGAAGTAGAAGAATTTACTAGCATTCTTACAATGTTTAGTAATCCTATTCTCGGTGTAATCGCAGGTGCTATTCTTACAGCGGTTATTCAGAGTTCATCAGCTTCTGTTGGTATTTTGCAGGCACTTTGTGCAACGGGCGCTATGAGTTTTGGCTCAGCCCTTCCTATCATTATGGGTCAAAATATCGGTACTTGTATCACAGCAATTATGTCAGCATTTGGAGCAAGTAAAAATGCGAAACGTGCATCTATGATTCACTTATATTTTAACTTAATTGGTACAATTGTGTTCTTAATTGTGTTCTACGCATTAAATGCAATTTTCCATTTTAGTTTCTTAAATGAGGCAGCATCCGCTACAGGTATTGCGGTAATCCATAGCATTTTCAACATCGTATGTACTGTTTGTTGGTTCCCATTCGCTAATGTTTTGGTTAAGCTTGCTGAACTTACCATTCGTGATAAAGCAGATGAAAAGGAGACGAAGAACGAGTTCGCTATTTTGGACGAGCGTTTCTTGGAACAGCCAGCTTTTGCTATGGAACTTTGTAGAAAAGAAGCGCTTAAGATGGCTGAAATGGCAAGAGATGCAGTTTATCTTGCGCTAGATAATCTAACAGAATATAAAGAGGCAGATGAAAAACGTATTCGTGAAATGGAGACAGAAGTTGATAAATACGAAGATGCTTTAGGTTCTTATCTGGTTAAATTGAATAACAAAGATTTGTCACCAGCAGATAATCGTTCTTTATCCATCATTCTTCATTGTATCAATGACTTTGAACGTATGTCTGACCATGCAGTTAACATTATGGAATCTGCAAGGGAAATGCATACAAAAGGCTTGAAGTTCTCTAAGAATGCTACAAAGGAATTTGAGGTATTCGAAGCAGCAATTCGTAAGATTGTAGGTATGGCTGTAGATTCCTATGCAACAAACGATTTAGAAAATGCAAAAATGGTAGAACCATTAGAGCAGGTTATCAATGCTTTAAATGCAGAAATGAAGCAGCGTCATATCAGACGTCTTCGTAAAGGCAAATGTACGATTGAACTTGGATGGGTATTGCAGGATCTCTTAACAAACTTTGAGCGTATTTCTGACCACTGTTCAAACATTGCGGTATGCATGATTGAAGTAAAAGAAAATGAATTAGAGACACATAGTTATTTAGACGAATTAAGAGAAGGCAATGCAAAGTGGTTCAAACATGCGATGTATGTTTACAAAGACAAATTTGCATTACCAGACAATGATATTGATGAAGAAGAATCTGTTGTTTCGATTGTAAAGAAAGAAGAGAAAAAGGATTCTAAGTAAAATAATATGAGTTTAATTTATATTGTTGAAGATGATAGCAATATCCGCGAAATAGAAAGTATCGCATTAAAAAATAGTGGTCACACTATATTTGCTTTTGAGACGGCAAAAGAATTCTATCGCAAGTTAGAAGAACGTGTGCCAGATTTGGTAGTTTTAGATGTCATGCTACCTGATGAAAGCGGATATGATATTGTAAAAAAGATTCGTAAAACACCTACTACAAAGAAGTTGCCGGTTATTATGGTAACGGCAAAGACACAGGAAATCGACATGATTAAGGGATTGGATGACGGTGCAGATGATTACATCAAGAAACCATTTTCTGTTATGGAATTAATCAGTCGTGTGAAGGCGTTACTTCGACGTACCGAATCAGAAAATACGAAACTTCTCCAGCTGGATGAACTTCGTATTGATCATGAAAGACATATGGTACATGTAGGTGAAAAGGTAGTAGAGCTTACCTTTAAAGAATATGAATTATTAAGACTTCTCGTATCAAACGTAGGAGTAGTAATGTCTAGAGAAAATATTATGATTCACGTATGGGGTACTGATTTTGAGGGAGAATCCCGTACCGTTGATATGCATATCAAAACTCTACGACAAAAGCTTGGCGACATGGGTACACGTATCAAGACAGTGCGCAATGTAGGCTATGTAATCGAATAAGAAGGTGTGAGAATGAAGAAAAAGATTAACTCTCGTTTAATCGGAATCGCACTAATAGCAATACTAGTCACTCTACTTGGAGTGACTAGTATTTATTATTATCTGTTTGAAAATCAGGTGCAAAAGGATTTGCATACATTAGCAGATGCATTAGTAGATTCTGGTGTTTTTAGAAAAGAAAATTTAGACGATTTACATTTCGAATCGGAAGATGTCCGAGTGACATGGGTGGATGTGGATGGCACTGTTTTGTATGATAGTTGGACAGATGCAGAAAGTATGGAAAATCATTTGGAACGTCCAGAAATTCAGGCTGCTTTTGAAAACGGAAAAGGGGATAGTATGCGTACGTCAGATACGCTGCAAATCAACACCTATTATTATGCTTTGCGAATAGAGGATGGGACAGTTGTACGTATGGCGATAAATGCTAGTAGTGGTGCAAGCATTTTTCTTAGTGCTATGCCAATTACATTGGTAATCATTGCGGCTATTGTTCTATTATGTATCATATTGGCGGATTACCTCACAAAGAATTTGGTCAACCCAATTGCGGCTATTGCTAATAGTTTGGATGAAACGGAGGGAAACACAGGAACTAGTGTAGTATATAAAGAGTTGGAACCTTTTGTGCAGACGATTCGTGCACAGCATGAAAATATCTTAGAAGCAGCTCAGATGAGACAGGATTTTACGGCAAGTGTTTCTCATGAATTAAAGACACCGCTCACATCTATTTCTGGATACGCAGAACTGATAGAGAATAAAATGGTGTCAGAGGAGCAGACGATTCAATTTGCAGGAGAGATTCGTAAAAATACGAATAGACTTTTAACCCTAATCAATGATACAATTCGTTTGTCTGAATTGGATCATACAAAGCCGTTGGAAGCATTTGAAATGGTAGATTTGTATGCGTTAGCAGAAGAATGTGTTAATGCACTTCAGGTAAATGCATCACGTAGGAATGTGAGACTTACTTTAGAAGGAGAGGAATGTATCGTGAGAGGAAATCACGATATGTTAGTTGAACTGATAGAAAATCTATGTGAAAATGCCATCCGTTACAACGAAGAAAATGGTTATGTGCATGTTTTTGTGGGAAAGAAGAATGGTAATCGAATATTGTCGGTAGAAGACAATGGTATCGGTATACCTAAGGAACATCAGGATAGAGTATTCGAGCGATTTTATCGCGTAGATAAGAGCCGTTCTAAAGCAACGGGTGGAACAGGTCTAGGTTTGGCCATTGTAAAACATATTGTAGCGATTCATGAGGCGGAAATTAGTTTGGACAGTGAAGCTGGTAGAGGAACTACGATTACAGTGAAGTTTTAAGAAATAAAAAGGAGAAAATCATGTATCAGGAAATTTCACAGCTCCTTATGTATGGAGATATCGATGAGGATGAGATATTGTTTCAGATGGGACAATTATTCGCGCGTTTTGAAAGAGGCGGATATGACAAAATGGAATTGGTCCGCGACATCAATACACAAGTAAAGCGCCTTTTGAAAGTGGCAACAGATTATGGATTTGATGATAATCTTTGGCATAATTATTTAACATTCTATCTCATGATGAATGAAAATCCATTCAGCATGACCTGTGAAAAAGTCGGAGCAGGAAATGGCAGCGTAAATGATATTGTGAAAAAAGACTTTGCGATTTTTAAAAAGTTATTTGATTATGATTTCTCACGCATAGAAGAAGCTTTGGAAATTTCTTGTTTTACAAGTATTTCTAATTATAAAGCTATTGAGAAGAAGGAACTAATGTACAACAAAAATGTAAGTGAGAAAGTTCGTTCGCTCAGCAAAAAACTAGAAGATGCAGAAAACGAAAAAGAATTTTTTAATGTAATTACTGCCTTTTACAAAGATTATGGTGTAGGAATGTTCGGTATGAACAAAGCTTTCCGAATTGAAGAAAATCCGAATGCTGGAATTACCTTCAAACCAATTAATAATATGGACACCGTAATGTTAGATGATTTGATCGGATATGAAATTCAAAAGAAAAAACTGGTAGATAATACGCAGGCATTTGTAGATGGAAAGAAAGCAAATAATGCGCTGCTATTTGGAGATAGCGGTACAGGAAAATCTACCAGCATAAAAGCGATTGTAAACCAATTCTATGATGACGGTTTGCGCATGATTGAAATCTATAAACATCAGTTTAAATATTTATCGACGGTAATTTCTGAGATTAAAAATAGAAACTACAAGTTTATCATATACATGGATGATTTATCGTTTGAAGAGTTTGAAATAGAATACAAATATCTTAAAGCAGTGATTGAAGGTGGTGTAGAAACAAGACCAGACAATATCTTGATTTACGCGACTTCAAATCGTCGTCATCTGATTAAAGAAACATGGAATGACAGAAATGATGTGAATACAGCAATCGATAGACATCACTCAGATACGGTAGAAGAAAAACTTTCACTCGTAAATCGTTTTGGTGTAACCATTAGTTTCTCAAAACCAAGTCAGAAAGAGTTCTTCGAAATCGTGATTGGTTTAGCAAGAAAAGAAGGCATTACCATGTCAGATGAAGAATTAAAAGCCGAAGCAAACAAATGGGAATTGAGCCATGGCGGCTTATCAGGGCGTACAGCAGCTCAGTTCATTAATTACTTATTAGGACAATCCTAAACAGGAGGAAAAATGCTTTATCAAATTTCAAATGGCGCCGTGGTTTTTGGAGACGACGTCATTTTGCATGACATAAATTTTGAAATAAGAAATACTGAAAAAATTGCTGTGGTAGGGCGAAATGGTTGTGGTAAAACCACTCTGCTTAAGTTGATATCAGGCGAAGTGGATATGTATAAAGAGGATGGCGAAGAGGGATCTATCGCCATGGCAGGAAAACCACAGATTGGCTATTTAAAACAGATTGCGTTTGAAGATCCTAGTATCACCTTGGAAAAAGAAATCCGCAAAGTGTTTGCACCAATGATTGCTATGAAAGCAGAAGTAGAGGCAGCGGCAAACGCGCTAGAAACGGATCATTCGGATGAGAAAGTAAAAGCCTATACCACATTGGAAGAAAAATTTCGTGATTTGGGTGGATATTATTTTGAAAAAGAATATGAAGTTCTGATTCGTAAATTCGGTTTTTCGGAAGAGGAGCGAAAAAAGCCTTTAAAGGATTTTTCAGGTGGACAGCAAACCAAGATTGCTTTCATCAAATTACTTCTTAGTAAACCAGATATTCTGCTTTTGGACGAACCAACGAACCATTTGGATGTGACAACAATCGAATGGCTAGAAGGATATTTAAAGAACTATCCAAAGGCAGTAGTTTTAGTATCTCACGACCGTATGTTTTTGGATAATATTGTAGATGTGGTTTATGAAATTGAGTATGGTACTGCGAAGCGTTATCCTGGAAACTATACCAATTTTATGGCTCGCAAGAAAGAAAACTACGAAAAACAGCTAAAGGACCATATTGCGCAGCAAAAAGAAATCGAGCGTTTACAGCGCATGGTAGATCGTTTTAAAGGAAAACCGACGAAAGTCTCTATGGCGCGCTCAAAGCAGAAGGCAATTGAGCATATGGAGATTATAGAAGCTCCAGATCGCTATGATAATAAAACGTTCCGTGCTAATTTTCAGCCACAGGTAGAAACAGGAAATGATGTTTTGTTTGTGAAGGACTTGGAGATTGGATATGAGCAACCTTTGTCAACGGTAACTGTCGACTTAAAAAAAGGAGAAAAGTTAGGAATTTTAGGTGGTAATGGTTTGGGAAAATCTACGTTCCTTAAAACTATTGTAGATAAAATTCCTGCCTTATCTGGTGAATATAAATATGGCGTAAATGTGCAGATTGGATATTTCGATCAGCAGATGGCAATGTACCAGAGCAATAAAACTGTTTTGGATGACTATTGGGATGAGTTTCCAAATCTAACAGAAACAGAAGTGCGTAATGCATTAGGTGCGTTCCTTTTTACTGGGGAGGACGTATTTAAAAACATCAGTATGCTTTCTGGTGGAGAAAAAGTGCGTCTTGCTCTATGTAAGATTTTAAAGCGTCGTCCAAATGTATTGATTCTCGACGAGCCTACCAATCACATGGATATTATTGGAAAAGAAACCCTAGAAACCATGTTAAAGGATTTTAAAGGAACTTTAATTTTTGTATCCCATGACCGTTATTTTGTGAAACAGGTAGCCACACAGTTATTGGTATTTGAAGATGGAACTACGAATTTATACAAATTCGGATATGACGAATACCAGGAAAAATTAGAACGTGAAGCAGAATTGGAGGATGGTGTCTATAAACCAACCATGGAGTTAGGTGGGTTGATTAGTAACAAGGGTGGCATAAGCGCGGATGGACAAAATCTATCAGCAAGCACCAAGAAACCAAATATCAATATCGGTAAAGAGCGTTCCAAGGTAGAAAAGAAGGTAAAACGTGCAGAAGAAGAATTGGCTATAAAAGAGGAGAAACTAGAAAACTTAAAAGCTGAGCTTCTTCGACCAGAGTATCAGTCTAGTTATTCAAAGCTTACCGAAATCCAAACACAAATCGACGCCATGGAAGAGGAAATCATGGAAGATATGGAAATTTGGGAAGCGCTTTCATCGGAGTTAGAATCTTTGTTGGCAGAAGAAAATGCACTAAAACAGGTTTAAATTGTCAGAAAACTACCTGAAATAATTAAAATTGCATAAATTACTTTACGTTTTAAGATAAGTTGTTTATAATATAGTTATGATAAATAAATGTCATAGCTATATTTTTTTATCAAATAAACTGCAGGGGGTAGACAGCATGAGAATTACAATTACAGGTAGAAACATTGAATTGACGCCAGGTATCAAAGAAGCAGTGGAGGAAAAATTAAGCAAGTTAGAAAAGTATTTTAAACCAGAAACAGACGTAATTGTTACACTTAGTGTAGAGAAAGATCGTCAGAAAATCGAAGTAACGATTCCTACAAAAGGACATACCATTCGTGCAGAAGAAGTAAGCAATGATATGTATGTATCGATTGATTTAGTAGAAGAAACCTTAGAAAGACAGTTAATTAAATACAGAACAAAAATCATTTCTAAGAAATTAAATGCAGCTGCAAATTTTAAAGCAGAATATTTAGAAGAACAAATAGAAGACGATGAAGAAGAAATCAAAATCGTTCGTTCAAAGAGATATGATTTGAAACCAATGTATCCAGAAGATGCATGTATTCAGATGGAATTACTAGGACACGACTTCTTCGTATTTGTAAACGCAGAAACAGATGAAACCTGTGTGGTTTACAAGAGAAAAACAAATACCTATGGAATTATTGAGCCAGAATAGTCGCGTTGCGACAAGACGCTGGTTTCTCGTTGCATAAAGAATTAATATACCATAAATAAATTACTTTGTGTAAAAAAGGTCGCGATTCGTGAATTCACGTTTCGCGACTTGTTTTTTGTCGAAAAATGACAGTATAGTAATAGCAAAGAACAAAAGGAGAAAGGATGAAGTAATGGTTCATTATAATTTGGCAAAAAAGATGTATTACACATTAACAGATGAAAAACATGATAAAGAAAAAGAAGCATGGATGGAAGAGTGTAAAAAGACAAAGTTGGTTTTGCTATGGCAGATTTTTTTTGAAACAGATTTTCACGACAAGGAATTGTTGGAAGAAAGAATCTATGAATTTGGGAGTAAGGTGAAGCAGGGGGATTATTTCGGAAGAGAGATATTTGTATGTTTAGTTGCCTTCCTAAATCTTGTTATAAAAACAAAAACATGATACTATAATAATGGTGTTCTCTGAACAATAGTATATAAGAGAGGTTATCATATGGATATCGTAGTATTAGCAGGTGGACTTAGTACAGAAAGAGATGTTTCCTTTAAATCAGGAAGCATGGTAACAAAGGCATTGAGAGAAAATGGACATCGTGTCATCATGCTTGATGTTTTTATGGGATATAGTGACAAAGAAGAAGACTTAAGTAATGTTTTTGACCGAGCAGAGGAAATCAGTGTGCAGGTTGCAGATATTACAGAACAGGCTCCTGATTTAGCAAAAGTAAAAGCAGCCAGAAAAGATCAGTCAGATTGTTTCTTTGGTCCAAATGTAATTCGTATGTGTCAAATGGCAGATATTGCATTTATGGCACTTCATGGAGAAAATGGAGAAAATGGAAAGGTTCAGGCAGCTTTGGATTTGTTTGGAATTAAATATACAGGTAGTGATTATCTAAGTAGTGCGATTGCTATGAACAAAGGCATCGCAAAGCAGTTTTTCCGAGCAAATGGTATTCCTACACCAAACGGTCTGGCGATGACAAAAGAAAAGAGAAACGATGACTTAGCATCACTTGGTCTTCGCCTTCCTGTCATTGTGAAGCCATGTTGTGGCGGTTCTAGTATCGGTGTTACCATTGTTCGAGATGAGGTAGAATTCAAAGCAGCGTTAGATGAAGCCTTTCACTGGGAAGATGAGCTCATTATTGAAGAGTTTGTACAGGGACGTGAGTTCTCCTGTGGTGTTATAGAAGGCAAGGCATTACCGGTAATTGAAATCGCACCACTTCAGGGATTCTATGATTATAAAAATAAATATAAAGCGGGTAGTGCAGTTGAAACCTGTCCAGCTGACCTTCCAGAAGAAGTGTCAGCACAGATGAGAACTTATGCGGAAGCGGTTGCAAAAGTAATCGGATTAGACACCTATTCCCGTTCTGATTTCTTAATCAGTGATGCTGGAGAAATGTATTGCTTAGAAGCAAATACACTTCCAGGTATGACACCTACTAGTTTGCTTCCACAAGAAGCGGTAGCGGTAGGAATGGACTTTAACCAGCTTTGTGAAAAGATTATTGAAATCTCATTAAAGAGATATCAGAAATAATTTAGGAGGCTTTATGCAAACGAAAAAGCAAATGCCTAATATGACATTAAAAAATATTGCATTCGCATGCGAAGGTACATATGTAGGAGATCCCCAGTTGCAGGAAAAGACAATCTGTGGAGCTGTCATCGACAGTCGTTTGGTAGAAGAAGATTATCTTTTCATTCCAATTAAGGGAGAGCGAGTAGATGGTCACAAATTTATTCCACAGGTGTTTGAGAAAGGTGCGTGTTGCGTACTTTCAGAAGTTGAATTGGATAATCCTACAGGACCATATATTCGCGTAGCATCTTCAGAGGAAGCATTGAAAAAAATTGCGGCGTTTTATCGTCAGAGTTTGCCAATCAAAGTAGTTGGTATTACAGGCAGTGTGGGTAAAACCAGCACAAAGGAAATGATTTCCTCCGTTGTTTCGCAGAAATACAAGGTGCATAAAACAGCAGGAAATTTTAACAATGAAATAGGACTTCCACTTACTGTTTTTGGGATTCGTGAAGAACATGAAGTCGCAATATTAGAAATGGGTATTTCAGATTTTAATGAAATGCATCGCCTGTCTACTGTGGCAAATCCTGATATTTGTGTCATTACAAATATCGGTTTATGTCATTTGGAAAACCTAGGCGACAGGGATGGTGTTTTAAAAGCCAAGACAGAATGTTTTGAACATATGCGTGAAGGTGGTCTCGCTATTTTAAACGGGGACGACGATAAGCTTTCTACAAGGAAGAATGTAAATGGCAGAGATTCGGTTTTCTACGGATTGGAAAGCAAAAATCAAATATACGCCACAGACGTAACAAACCTAGGTTTTGAAGGAATGGAAGCAAACATTCATACACCAGCAGGTGATTTCAAAGCGAATATTACCATTCCAGGTGAGCACAATGTATATAACGCATTAGCTGCGACGGCGGTAGGTTTGGAATTAGGACTTAGTTTAGATGAAATCCAGAAAGGAATCGAAGAAGCAAAAACCATCGCAGGTAGAACAAACCTTGTAAAAGCCAACGGCATGAATGTCATTGATGACTGCTACAATGCAAACCCAGTTTCCATGGAAGCTGCTCTTGACGTATTGTCACATGCAAAAGGTCGTACCATAGCAGTTCTTGGCGATATGGGAGAGCTTGGTGAAAATGAAAAGGAACTTCATTTTGAAGTAGGTCGATGTGTAGCAGAAAAGCACATCCATACATTATTCTGCGCAGGGGTTTTGGCAGCAGAATACAAAGCAGGTGTTGCATCTGTAGAAAATGATTGCAAAGTATTCCACTATGAAAATAGAGATGATATGATTATCGCAATGCAAGATTATGTACAGGAAGGCGATAGTATTTTAATTAAAGCATCTCATTTTATGGATTTTCCAAAAGTAGTGGAAGCACTTACAAAATAAAGAAAAGAGGAATTTAACATGGCACAAAATCCAGTAGTAACATTTGAAATGGAAAATGGAGACGTTTTTAAAGCAGAGCTTTATCCAGAAATCGCTCCAAATACAGTAAACAACTTTATTAGTTTAGTAAACAAAAACTTTTATGATGGAATCATTTTCCACCGCGTTATCCGTGGATTTATGATTCAGGGTGGTGACCCAACAGGAACAGGTATGGGTGGCCCAGGATACGGTATCGACGGAGAGTTCGCACAGAACGGTTTTGCAAATGATTTAAGACATACAGAAGGTGTTCTTTCTATGGCGCGTTCTATGATGCCAAACTCAGCAGGCAGCCAGTTCTTCGTAATGCACAAAAATTCGCCACATCTTGATGGTGCTTATGCAGCATTTGGTAAAGTTATCGAAGGTATGGAAGTAGTAAACGCGATTGCAGAAACACCTACGGACTATAGCGACAGACCATTAGAAGATCAGGTGATGAAAAAAGTTTCTGTAGATACATTTGGTGTGGATTATCCAGAACCAGAGACAAATAACAATCGATAATCAATCATACTGTACTTTTAAAGGAGTAATATATGTCACGAAAAGATCGCATAGAATATCTGATAAT
>CAZVOY010000004.1:0-15577 GCA_964628865.1 uncultured Lachnobacterium sp.
AGGATGTATTTGAAAAAAGAATCGCAGCTTTAGAAGGTGGCGTTGCAGCTTTAGCTCTTGCTTCTGGCGCAGCAGCTATCACATACACATTACAGGCACTTGGACAGAATGGAGGTCATTTTGTTTCACAGAAGAGTATTTATGGTGGTAGCTATAACTTATTAGCGCATACACTTCCAAACTATGGAATTACAGCCACCTTTGTGAATATCCATGATTTAGCGGAAGTAGAAAATGCCATTCAGGATAACACCAGAGCTATCTATATCGAAACATTAGGAAATCCAAATAGTGATATTCCTGATATCGATGCGTTAGCAGAGCTTGCTCACAAATACAATATCCCATTGGTAGTGGACAATACATTTGGAACACCTTATCTCATTCGTCCAATCGAACATGGTGCAGATATCGTAGTTCATTCCGCTACCAAATTCATCGGCGGTCATGGCACCACACTTGGCGGTGTTATCGTAGATTCAGGTAAATTTGACTGGACTTCCAGTGATAAATATCCAGCCATTTCGAAACCAAACCCATGCTACCATGGAGTAGCATTTGTAGATGTAGCTGGCCCAGCGGCATTTGTAACATATATTCGTGCGGTATTGCTTCGAGACACAGGAGCTACCATTTCCCCATTTGCAGCATTCCTTTTGCTACAAGGAACAGAGACCCTTTCCCTTAGATTGGAACGCCATGCAGAAAATACGAAAAAGGTAATAGAATTCCTTTCCGCGCATCCACAGGTAGAGAAGGTAAATCATCCATCCTTACCAGAACATCCAGACCATGCACTGTATGAAAAGTATTTTCCAAATGGTGGCGGTTCGATCTTTACCTTTGAAATCAAAGGTGGAGTAGCAGAAGCACACAAATTTATTGATAATTTGGAAATCTTCTCATTGCTTGCAAATGTTGCAGATGCAAAGAGCCTTGTCATTCATCCAGCAACCACAACCCATAGCCAGCTTACAGAAGAGGAGTTGAAAGAACAGGATATCAAACAGAATACCATTCGTCTTTCTATCGGAACAGAGCATATTGATGATATCCTTGCTGATTTACAAAAAGGATTTGATGCACTTGATTTACCTACCCAACAGGGATATAATTAATTGTAAATTATAAAAGAAGGTAAAAGAGATGAAAATTATAGATTTACTCACTCAAGAAAAATTATCACTATCCTTTGAGGTTTTTCCTCCAAAGACAGAAACCAGTTTTGAAAGCGTGAAAACTGCAACAGAAGAAATTGCAAAACTTCGCCCAGCTTTTATGAGCGTTACATATGGAGCTGGTGGCGGGACAAGCCAGTATACTTTGGATATTGCAAAGAATATAAATGAACTTTATGATGTGCCTACTTTGGCACATCTTACTTGTGTTTCTTCCAGCAAAGAAATGGTTCAGCAGAAGATAACAGAAATCCAAGCTGCGGGCATCGAAAATATCATGGCTTTAAGGGGCGATATCCCAGCAGCACTACAGGATGCGGATAGAAGCAATTGGGATTATCAGCACGCCATTGAACTGATAAGAGAATTGAAAGAAACGGATGCGGACTTCTGTATTGGTGGTGCTTGTTATCCAGAAATTCATCCAGAAAGTGTAAATCAAAAGGAAGATATCAAACGTCTAAAAGAAAAGGTGGATGCGGGATGTGATTTCCTTACCACACAGATGTTTTTTGATAACAATCTGTTTTACAACTTTTTGTACAAGATTCGTGAAGCAGGCATTACAGTTCCAGTTATTCCGGGAATCATGCCGATTACCAATGCTTCTCAGGTAAAGAGATCCATTGAACTTTCTGGCTCTTTTATGCCACAGAGATTCAAGAGTCTGGTGGACAAGTTTGGTTCTGATCCAGCAGCTATGAAGCAGGCTGGAATTGCTTACGCTACAGACCAGATTATTGATTTGTATGCAAACAACATAACCAATGTACATGTATACTCTATGAACAAACCAGATGTTGCAGAAAAAATACAGAGTAATCTTTCGGATATTTTAGGAAAATGAATGCAATAGTTATTACAAAGAATTACGAAGAACCATCATTTTGTGAAAAAGAGATTATAAGATATGCAGGCTGTAAGAGTTCGGATGGCGAACTCTTACAGCTTTTGCGTACTTGTGTGGAAGAAGTACGAGAAAAGCTAACATATAAAGTGTGTTATGTGGAGTTGCCAGTGGCAATCACGGCAGAAACTTGTGATTTCGGAAGTTTGACGGTACAGTCTCAAAATTTGGCAAAAAATCTACAGGGATGCAAAACTGTTGTCCTTTTTGCAGCAACCTTGGGAGTAGAAATTGATCGTTTGATTGCAAAATATGGTCGTATTTCTCCTTCAAAAGCATTGTTTTTTCAAGCTATTGGTGCGGAACGGATAGAAGCCTTATGTGATGCTTTTTGCGAAAATATTGCAAAAGAAAAAAACATGGAGCTAAAGCCACGTTTTAGTCCAGGGTATGGAGATTTACCTCTTGAAACGCAAAAAGAAATTTTTGAGATCCTTAATTGCTCAAAGCGGATAGGGCTTTCCTTAAATGACAGCTTGCTTATGTCACCGTCCAAATCGGTAACAGCTTTTGTTGGACTTGTAGAATCCGAAAATTTTTCAAATGCAACAGATGAAACTAAAAAATCAAATAAATGTGTTGCATGCAATAAAGCAGATTGTGAATATAGAGGTGTATGATGACTTTTAAAGATTTTTTAAAAAACAATATCGTTTATTTGGATGGAGGGATGGGAACTCTGCTTCAGGCTAGTGGCTTGAAACCAGGGGAACACCCAGAACATTGGAACATCAGCCATCCAGAGGTAATTACAAAAATACATAAGGATTATTATGATGCAGGCAGTAACGTGGTTTCTACCAATACTTTTGGCGCAAACACTCTCAAATTTCAACCAGAAGAATTAGAAGAAATCGTTAAAGCAGCTTTTGAAAATGCAAAGGCAGCAAAAGAACAAAGCGAATCTCTAAAAGAAAAATTCATTGCCTTAGACATCGGACCAACAGGAAAGCTTTTAAAACCATTGGGAGATTTGGATTTTGAAGACGCTGTGGCTGTATTTGCAGAAACTGTAAAGTTGGGTGTGAAATATGGTGCAGACCTTATTTTAATTGAAACCATGAATGACAGTTATGAGACCAAGGCAGCCCTTTTGGCAGCAAAAGAAAACAGCGATCTTCCAGTCATCGTCTCAAACGCTTACGGTGAAGATGGTAAGCTTATGACTGGTGCCAATGCAGTAGCTATGACGGCTATGGTGGAAGGTATGGGTGCAGATGCCATCGGCGCAAACTGTTCCCTTGGACCAAAGCAGCTGAGAGGTGTCGTAGAAGAACTCTTAGGCAATGCGTCTATTCCAGTGGTTCTAAAACCAAATGCAGGACTTCCCAAATCCGTAAATGGACAAACTGTTTTTGATGTAACAGCAGAAGAATTTGCAGAGGAAGTGGCTTCCCTTGTGGAAAAAGGTGTACGTGTAGTGGGTGGTTGCTGTGGGACAACACCAGAATATATTGCAGCTTTGAACCAGAAAACAATGCATCTGAAACCGGTGGGACTTACGGAAAAAAATATTACGGTGGTGTCATCCTATACCCACGCGGTAAAATTTGAGCAGACACCTATCCTCATTGGAGAACGTATCAATCCTACTGGAAAAAAACGTTTCAAACAGGCTCTGATTGAAAATGATATGGACTACATCCTTACAGAAGGAATCAACCAAGAGGAGAAGGGAGTTCATATTCTTGATGTAAATGTGGGATTACCAGATATCGATGAAGTGGAAATGCTTAGAAATGCTGTATGTGAACTTCAGGCGGTTACGGATTTACCATTACAAATCGACACATCGGATGTGACAGCTATGGAGGCTGCACTTCGCCGTTATAACGGAAAAGCCATGATTAATTCCGTAAATGGTAAAAAGGAAAGTATGGAAGCAGTATTCCCACTCGTGAAAAAATATGGTGGTTTAGTAGTTGCCCTTACTTTGGATGAAGGTGGAATCCCAGAAACTGCAGAAGGCAGAGTTGCTATTGCAGAAAAGATTCTTGCAACTGCAAAAGAATATGGAATCAATAAAAAAGATATTATTTTTGATACATTAGCAATGACTATAAGCTCAGGAACATCCGCAGCCAATACGACGTTAAAAGCCTTAAATCATATCAGGCATGAGTTGGGATGTCATACATCGCTTGGCGTTTCCAATGTTTCTTTTGGTCTGCCAAATCGTGATGCTATCAATGGAACATTTTTTGCACTGGCTTTGGAAAATGGTCTTTCTGCAGCGATTATGAATCCATATTCTGCGGATATGATGAAGACCTACTATACCTATAAAGCGCTGAAAGATATGGATGAAAACTGTGCACAGTATATAGAAGCAGCCGCTTCTTTTACGGTCGCTACAAATGTAGCGGCTACAGAAACAAAGAAAACTGCGGACGAATATAAGTCTGATTTACAGAAAGCTGTAATCACAGGATTTAAGGATAAAGCAGGGGAGATTACAAAAGAACTTTTAAAAAGTGTAGCACCTTTGGATATTGTACAGAACGAAATCATTCCTGCATTAAATGTGGTTGGAAAGGGCTATGAAAACAAAACTGTTTATTTGCCTCAGCTTTTAATGAGCGCAGAAGCTGCGAAAAGTGCTTTTGAAAACATCAAAGCATTTATGGCATCTGATGGGGCAAAATCTGCTAATAAAGGTACTTTTGTAATTGCCACAGTTCAGGGAGATATCCATGATATTGGCAAAAATATTGTGAAGTTATTGCTGGAAAACTATGGTTTTTATGTAGTGGATTTAGGAAAAGACGTAGCACCTGAAAAAGTAGTGGAAAAAGTAGTAGAACTTCATGCGCCTTTAGCAGGACTAAGCGCTCTTATGACTACTACAGTACCAGCCATGGAGGAAACGATAAAGCAGCTTAGAGTAAGTGCACCTTGGTGTAAGATAGTGGTTGGTGGCGCAGTTCTCACCCAGGAATATGCAGACAAAATTGGTGCAGATAAATATGCAAAGGATGCAATGGAGACGGTACGTTATTCTGAACAAATAATGGATATTATAAATGGAGGTCAGTAAGTATGATGATTTCAACAAGGGGGCGATATGCCTTGCGTGTCTTGCTTGACTTGGCAGATAACTATTCAGATGGATATATTCCAATGAAGGATGTAGCAAAACGTCAGGAATTGTCTTTGAAATATATCGAAAAAATTATGCCTGTTCTTACCAAAAATGCTCTTGTGGAAGGGGTGCATGGTAAGGGTGGTGGATATCGACTTACAAGATCACCAGAGGACTATAAGATAGGAGAAATTTTAAGGTTAGCAGAAGGCGATTTGGCACCAGTTGCTTGCCTAGAATGTGATGCAAAACCATGTGAGCGTGCTGGGGAGTGTCGTACCCTTCCTATGTGGACGGAATTTCACAAGATGGTAAATGATTATTTTGATGGTATCACATTGGCGGATTTAATGAAAAATGATGTTGCGGACAATTACTCGATATAAAAGAGGAGCAATATATGATATACACAGTACCAGATTATTATAAAGAATTTAAATGCACTGCGGATAAGTGCAAAGATACCTGTTGTGCAGGGTGGCAGATTGTCATTGATGAGGAATCCTTAGAAAAATACAAAAAGCTAAAAGGCGACTACATCTGGAAGGTCATGGCATATGTGGATTGGGAGACAAAAACCTTTCGACAGGACAAGCAGAAACGCTGTGCCTTTTTAAATAATCAGAATCTTTGCGACCTTTACACAAATGCAGGGGAAAATAGTCTCTGCAAAACCTGTAGAGAGTATCCTAGACATACAGAGGAATTTGAGGGAGTGCGAGAAATTACTTTGTCTATTTCCTGTCCAGAAGTGGCTGAAATTTTAATGAATAGACTGACTCCGGTGGAATTTATCACAGAGGAAAAGACAGAGGAAGTAGAGACAGAGGATTTTAAGGATTTTGATCCATTCCTTTTTTCGATTCTAGAGGATGCTCGAAAAGAGATGCTAGGTATCATACAAAATCGTGATTTACCAATCAAGGAACGTGCCATGTTAGTACTTGGAATGGCTCATGATATGCAGGGACGTATCAATCGACAGGAAATGTTTTCTTGTGAACAGGTAATCTGCAAGTACACTGGAAAAAAAGCCCGCGGATTTGTAAAAAAATATCTTGAAAAACAAGACGATGTCACAGAAGAGACGGTAACTGCCAAAATGTTTGAAATGCTCTATGATTTAGAGGTTCTGCAAGAGGATTGGAGAAGTGTGTTGCACGAAGCACAGAGTACTTTGTTTTTTACTCGAAAAGAGCATTACAGAGAGCTTAGAAAAGAATTTGAAAACTGGAAAACAAATAATCCAAATATGGATATTCATTTAGAACAGATATTGGTGTATTTCTTATTTACATATTTCCCAGGTGCTGTTTACGATGGCGAAGTATTTGCAAAAGCACAGATGGCTGTGTATTGCACATGGATGGTAGAAGAACTGTGGATGGCGCGCTGGTTGATGAATGGGAAAAATATTCAAAAAGAGGAAATGACAGAGCTTTTATACCGTTTTTCCAGAGAAGTAGAACACTCGGATGAAAATCTCAATCGTTTAGACAAAATGATGGAAAAGAAGTGGATTTTAAAATAGACATATCGCGAAAAAAGTTGTATGATAAAGGGTGGAAAAAATGGGAAAACTCAGTGCCAGTTATGCGGACTAGTTTATGGAGGTTTTACAAATGAAAGACAACGTAAAAAAGACAAAAGAGCAGAAGGTGCAGGCAAAGAAGATACCGATTACACCAGCAAAGATTTTTAATATCATGCTCGTTGTTACAATTTTGGTAGCCCTAGTATTTTTCCTGAAAAATATTATCAGTGGAGCGACACAAGGTGCGATTATTATCGGAGTAAGTATCGCAGTGTTTAGTGTGGTATTCCTTTTCTTGAAATTTAGAAAAGCAAAAGATTCCACCAAAGAAATTGTATTATCAATTTCTATGATGACTATGATTTTTATTATCGGAATGAATAGTGGTGAATTCCTTAGCGATGACTTTATCATGTTCCTCGCCGTTATTGCGTTGACAGGCTTGTATTTAGAACCTAAATATTCTATTATTCAATTGGTTATGTCGACCTTTTTTTTAGTAGTCATGTATATCATGCATCCAGAAAAAGCGGATCCACTCGGACAGTACATTCAGTGTATCGGTGAATTTGTCTTAACAGGCGTTTTGCTTATTCAGGTGTTGAAACGTGGTCGTGCATTTATTGAAATCGGTGAAGACCGTGCCAAAGAAGCGGAAGAGTTGGTTGGTTCCATGAAAGAAATGGGTGTGGACTTAGAAAGGGATTTCGCGCAGTCCTCTGAAAGAATCAATAACAACACGAATGAACTTAAAAAAGGTTCTGAATCTATGGTAGATAGTGCAGTTAATATGCAGGGTAGCTGTGATGATGTGCAGGACCGCATTATCGTTTCTCAACAATCTATCATGGAATTAAACGAACAGGTTACTCGTTTTGAAATCGCTTTAAGAGAAAATCAGACAAACATGGCAAACATGGAAAGACAGCTTGTGGCTGTTGCAACTACAATAACAGAAGCAAACGAAGTCTTCCAAGCAATGGAACAGAAGATGGGGGAAGTAGCGGACGTAGCAGATCAGTTGGGAGATATTTCTTTCAATACAAGTATTCTTTCTCTCAATGCTTCTATCGAAGCTGCTAGAGCAGGCGAAAGCGGAGCTGGCTTTGAAGTCGTTGCATCTGAAATGCGTCAGCTTTCAAATAACAGTAATGTATTCTCAGAACAGGTATCTGAAGTCGTAAAAGGACTCATGACAGAAGTTGCTGAAACAGCAGAACAGTTCAAAGAAAGTACCGAAGCATTAGAAGAGTCTAAAGCAACGATGGAAGAACTTCAGGAAAGTTTCAAGCGTTTAACCGAGCAGTTTACAGCTCTTTATGGAAATATCGAAACACAGAACAGTAATGTAAATGAAGTAGGAAATATTTTTCATCACTTACAAAGTCGCGTAGCAGAGATGCAGAAATATTCATCGGATAACCAGAAGTCCGTAGGCGCTATTGTAGAAGCGATGGATTTATACAAAGAAAACATTGAAAGAGTAATTGAAGGTACTCGTAACGCAGGAAACGAATCCGAAGAATAGCAACATTTTGCACAAAAGAACGGCAGAAAAATGCCGTTCTTTTTTTGTTGACTGAGAGATTATATTATGTTAACATTTATTGGATAATGCGGATAAATATACCTATTTATTAATACGTATAAAACAAGATACAAAAACTAGGAGGAAAACATGGAAAAGATTAAAAATCTAGGTGCGACAATTGCAGAAAAATGTAAAGCAATTGTAGAACGTGCTAAGACAGACAAGAAATTCCTAGGTGCTCTTATTGGTGGAGCAGTAGTTATCGTGGTAGCTATTGTTGCATTAATCGTAGCACTTTCTGGTTCGAACGGTGGCGGCCAGTTAGGAATTAATGGTGACACTACTACACACAAGGTCACAGTATTGACTCAGGGTGGAGCAGTTCTCGCAGATATCGATGTACAGATTTATGATGATGAAGCATTAACATCTATCGTCGATAATCAGGAACTCAGCGAAAGCGGTTCAGCAGAATTCCAGCTTGTAGAAGGTGATGAATACTACATTTCAGTAGTAGGTGCACCAAAAGGATATAATGTAGAAAAATATTATACCTTTGATGGTACAACAGCAGATATTACATTAACATCTTCTCTTATTACAGGTGAAGATATTTCTACAGCTGTACTTGGTGTAGGTGACATCATGTATGATTTCACAGTTACAACACCAGACGGAACAGAAATTACACTTTCTGAACTTTTAAAAGAAAAGAAGATGGTATTGTTAAACTTCTGGTACACCACATGTTCATGGTGTGTAACAGAGTTCCCTATCATGGCAGAAGCATATGAATTATATAAAGATGATATTGCAATCGTTGCATTAAACCCAATGGGTGAAGGAAATGATGCAATTGCTTCTTTCCAGCAGACTTATGATTTACCATTCTATTTTGCAGAATGTCCTACCTCATGGTCTAATACCTTCAGTATCTCAGGTTACCCTACCTCTGTATTAATTGACAGATATGGAGCAATCTGTGTAGTAGAAGCAGGAGCAATCACTAGTCTTAGACCATTTATCTGTGCATTCGAACATTTTACAGCAGAACCTTACAAACAGGTATTCTGTTATGAAGGTGTCAGCGAATTGGTTACTCAGATTAAACCTACATATAAAATGCCTTCTAGCGATGAAATTGCGGCAGTTCTGAACTTAGGTGATATTCAGGTAACCTATCGTCCAGAAACAGAGGATGCAAATGCAGAATACATTTGGCCATTTATTATCGGAGAAAAGAATGGCGAGAGCTGTATCTATGCATCGAACCAGGAAATTGAGGATTCTTATGCAATCATCTATGCAGATGTTTACTTAGAAAAAGGTCAAGCGCTTAGAGTGGATTATTTGGCATCTACAGAAACTGGAAGTGATGTTATGCATGTTATCGTGAATGATGAAGCAATCTTCACTATTTCAGGCGTAAGTGAAGACGAAACATGGAAGAGATGTTATCCAGTAGTAGCAGAAGAATCTGGTACCTATGAAGTAGCATTCTGTTATGCAAAAGATTCTGATACAAACGAAGGCGACGATACCGTTTATATCAAAAACTTAAGCGTAGTTTCTGAATCAGAAATTGACACAGCTACATACATTCCATATAAAGCAGCAGTGGAAACAGAAGATGGTTATGAATACGCAGAACTCGTTTATAACAGTACAGACGGATATTACCATGTAGGAACAAAGAACGGTCCACTTCTCTTAGCAGAAATCATGGGATACACAGATTTCAACGAAGAACAGACAGTATATGATGTACTCTTAGAAGATAAAGAATTAATCATTGATGGAAAAAATCGTTTCGAAGATATCGAACAGTACTGTAGTTATGCATCAAACTCAAACCTCACAGGTGTATGTACCGTAACAAAAGAGTTAGCTGAATTGTTACAGGCTTATGCAGAGCAGTATGGTTTCGAAGATGATGAAAACGAATGGTTAAAGATGTGTAAATACTATAAAGCATATGGTACTACAGAGCAGTTAGAAGACCCTATCAAAGGTCTTGCTACTTTCTCTGCATACACAGCACATCTTGGAAGTGGAAATAGTTTCACATATAACAGAATTATCATTCCAAGAGGTTTAATGGCGGAATTCGTACCTACACAGTCAGGTGTATATCGTATTACATCACACAATGACTCACAGCAGGGTGTAGATGGATGGATTTTCAACGAAAATCGCGAACAGCTTTATGTATACGAAGCTGGCGAAAGAAAAGATGTAGAAGAGGGCGAAGTTTCTATGTTGTATTACATGGAAGCGGGTACACCATATTACATCGACATCGCATTCTGGGATACTTATGAAGTAGGAACGATTACATATGATATTGAATATGTAGGATCTACATACACAGCATTTACTCTTGCTTCTCCTGGTTACTTTACATACGACAGTGATGCTACAGGTTCTGCAATGTACTATATCATCACAGGTGGTATCGATGTAGTACTTGGTAGTGATGGTATCTATTATGAAGACTTAGGAAATGGCAAGAAGGGTAGCAAGCTCTACTGCGATTTCACAGGTATTACAGGTGTCTTCAGTAACCCAATTACAACAAACTCTGGTGTAACAGGTATGATTGACATGGGTGGTTTCGACTTTAGCAAGACGGAAAACGACATGTATATCCTTGCTATTATGGAAGCAAATAACAATGATGTAGATGCAACTGATGAGTATCTCCAGGAATTGTGGGGCGAAGATTATGAAGCCTATGCAGAAGAATATCAGTTAGATGATGTATACGCAGGCATTTACCATGGTGACGGTGAAGATTACACAGATGAAATCAAAAAATATACTAGCCAGATGATTTCAGGTGGTGACGCTGATGGCTGTGTGGTTGTAACAAAAGAGTTAGCTGAAATTCTTCAGTTATTAATGGATAAATATACATTTGAAAATGTAGATAATTCATGGACAAAATTATGTTACTACTATGACTATCTTGGACCAGAAAACTAATCGGTTCATGGACGTGTAAAAGGAGTAATAGCATGAAGATCTTAAAAAATTTGAAAAAAGTAATCATTGTAGCTGCACTTATGTGCAGCGCAATGTTCTTAGTTGCGTGTGGCGGTGAAGCTGACTACACAGTAACGGTAAAGGACGTAGCAGGAAATCCTGTTGGCTCTGATATTATCGTAGAATTTTATCAGAACGAAGAAAAAGTAGCGGTAGCAAAATGTGATGAAAATGGTGTCGCTACAAAGACCTTAGCAAAAGGTAACTATACTGTAAAATTACAGTTCACAGGTGATGCTGAGGAACAGGCTTACGAAGAAGTGGAACTTACTTCAAGTAAAAGGGAAGCAGAGATTATCCTTACGAATGCTGTAGGAGAAGCATATTCAATTACGGCTAATGGCGAAGAATATACTGCATATGAAGTAATGACAGGAAACACAAAGGTTGATCTCGTGTCTGGAATGAACTACTTCCTCTTCACACCTACTCAGGCAGGTACATATGAATTCTCTGTAAACAACGAAGAAGTAGCCATCGGATATTATGGTACTCCATTCTTTGTACAGAGTGAAAGTCTTGAAAAGGTTGTAGATAATATGTTTAGCACCTCCATTACTGAAAATATGATCTCTAAAGAAGGTGGCGGAACTACCGTATTGGTAATCGGATTAAATGCACCAGATGGTGTAGAAAGCTGTACCCTTACTGTAGAGAGAGCTGGTGATGCAGAAGCTACTATCGAAGACCTTCCATGGACTGTATATGAAAAAACAGTAGAACTGAAACCATATACATTACCAGCAGGCGCTTCTTTAAAACAGTTTGATGTCACAGCAGAAGAAGACTATAAGCTTGTATTAAACGAAAACGATGGTTATTATCATCTTAATTCAGCAGATGGTCCATTAGTACTCATGTATATTGCAGTGGATCCACCTCAGCAGTACTTACCATGTTTCAAGACAATCTTAGACAGATCAGGTCTTTCTAAGTATATCTTGGACGAAAATGAAGAAGTAATAGAAAAAATCAGCTATAGTGAATGTGCATTAGAATACATTGAATATGCAGATCAGAACTATGGTGTATATCCTCTTACCGAAGATTTGAAAACAATCATGCTCGAAAGAGGAAACTATGTAGGCTGGTGGAATTCAGAAAGCCCAAGTTTCATCTTTAAAGATGACAACGATTTACCAATATCTGGATTGAATGTAGATAACGCATGGTTATTCATGTGTTGCTATATCGAATAGGATGGATTTCTATGAAAAAATTAGCATTGTATATCATAATGGTACTTGCCTTGGCAAGTACCATTGTGGCTTGTAATAACAACGAACCTCAGGCGGAACTTTTAGCAGTAGAAAGTTTGACAGAAGATAAAGTATTTCATGTAGGTGATGTATTTGCAGACCTGACTGTTACCGCAACAGATGGAAATACTTATACGATTTCGGAACTATTAGAGGAAAAAGAAATTGTAGTATTAAACTTCTGGTACATAAACTGTGGACCATGTCAAATGGAGTTCCCATATTTACAGGAAGCATACGAACAGTACAGTGATCGAATCGAAGTACTCGCTGTAAACACAGTAGACGGTACAGATGAAGAAATCGCGGCATTCGCAGAAAAGTATGAGCTCACATTCCCAATGGCAAAATTGGGTTCTGAATGGGATGGATATGTCGCTTTGACGGGATATCCTACTACCATCATTATTGATGGTGATGGAACCGTAGCTTATATGCATACAGGTATGTTTACCAGCACGGAAGAGTTCGTACAGGTTTTTGAAAAATACCTCGCAGAGGTTGAAGAATAGAAAGGAGATATAAAATCATGAAAAAGAGACTTTTAGCAGCAATCCTTATGGCTTCTATGGCATTCGCACTTTGTGCATGTGGTGGAAGTGAAACAAATACAGAGTCAAAGAATACTGAAACAGAAAACACACAGGATAGCCAGACAGAAGAATCTGATGCAAACACAGATGCAGAAGATGGAAAAGTGACTTACACAATCTACGTAACAGACGAGGGTGGAAACCCAGTAGCAGGTGCTATGGTTCAGTTATGTGACGATGCAAACTGTATGCCAAAACTTACAGATGCAAACGGCGCAGCAATCTTTAGCGTAGAAGAATTTGACGGCTATATGACAAAAGTTACATCTGTACCAGAAGGATATGAAATCATCTCAGATGAATATACATATTTTGAAGGTGAAACAGAAGTAACACTTACTGTAAAAGCAGTAAAATAATATAAGTAATACAAGAAATAGAAAGGAGTCCATGATGAGCGAAAAATTACAGCAGATCGTAGAAAAAATCAAATCAATGGACAGAAAAACTCTCATCGGTATCGGTGTAGGAGCAGTAGTAGTAATCGTAGCAATTATCGTATTGGTCGTAGCACTTACTGGAAATAAACCAGCGAGTGTAGATGGCACAGAAGGTACAGAAACAGCTACAGAAGCAGCTACAGAGACACTCTTTGAAACAGTAGATGGAACAGAAACCACAGAAACTACAGAAATGGAATCAACTGAAACTACAGAATTAGAAGAAGGTGAAGCTGAAGAACCAAAAGTAGTAGGCGGTGGCGGTACTGTAAATGGTGTAGAACAGCTTCAGGTAGTAGTAAATCCAGAAACTGGTGAAGAGATGATGGGTGCTGGTAGTGCATCACAGCCATACGAAGTGATTCCTGATCTTAGCAACATGACAGTAACTACTGCACAGATTCCAGCAGGAAAGACTGTATACTACAAGATTCAGCGTATCGGTGGTATGTACTGTACAATCAATGATGCATCAGCATATGTAATCAGTGCTTCTGGTACTAGATATAATCCAAATGGTGGCACAGTATCTTTCATGGTACAGGATGCATTATCAAGTGACTATGTAACGTTACAGATCGGTAACAGTGGTAGTACAGCAAAATCATTCGTACTTCAATTCTCAAATCCACTGGGAACAAATAATAATCCAAAGGCATTGTCTACAGGTGAATTGACAGCTGGTGTAAGTACTAGTATTTCGGCTGGAGATGATGATGGATATTTCTATAAATATACAGCAGAAGCTTCAGGTACTATGACCTTTACAGTAACAGGTTGTTCAGCTAGTACAGCAGCAATTAGCGTTACAAACACAAATAGTATGGCGCAGAGAACTGTTGCAACAGAAGGTGTGCAGGGCGCAGATGGTTTATGGTACTTTACGATTGATGTAAATGCAGGAGATGTACTTAGTATCGTTGTTGGTGTAGAACCAGAGAACTGGAGTTATCCAGCAGCAACAATTACATGGAGAGCAAATTACTAATTTAAAAAGATGTTTTAAAACGTGGAAAGTGAAAACTTTCCGCGTTTTTTTGTTGCATGAAACTATGAATTATACCATAAAAATCTTTGCTCGTGTTAAAAAGGTCGCGATTCGCGACCTTTTGTTTTATTCCTTGATTTTCTAGTGAAAGGTGCTCTATCATATAAGCATAGCGCGCTATCTGCTTGGTCTTGGCGTTCGCCAAATAATCCCAAGATGAAAGAATTACATATGGAGGAAAATGGATGGAAGAAATGAGTGTAAAAAACGCAACAGGACCGATTGCATATAACATGACAAATGATTATATGTTTCGAGTTGTATTGCAAGAAAATAAAGTGGTATTAAAAGGGTTGATAAGCTCGGTTTTGCGATTAAAAGAAGAGGATATCGTCTCAGTTACTATAACGAATCCAATTATTCTAGGAGAGAGAATCGATGAAAAAACATATTGGCTGGATATCAATGTGTTGATGAATGATAACACAATTATAAATTTGGAAATGCAGGTTGAAAATGAACACAATTGGGTGGATCGCTCCTTGCAGTACGTATGTAGAAATTTTTCGACGCTGCAAAAAGGACGTGAATATAATGAAAGTAAACCAGTGATACATATTGGATTTTTAAATTATACGCTATTTCCAGAAAAACCAGAATTTTATGCGCAATATGTTCTGCTAAACAAAAAGAATTATCACATCTTTAGTGACAAAATAATGATAGGTGTGGTAGACTTAAATAGAACAGATTTGGCAACAGAGGAAGACAAAGAGTACAAGCTTGATAAGTGGGTTGCATTGTTCAAATCCAAAACGTGGGAGGAGCTAAGAATGATTGCAAAAGAAAATTCTGAATTATTAGAAGCATCTGAATCAATATATAAATATAATGTAATAGATTCTATTCAGTCTCAATGTTATGCTCGTGAGGAATATTATCGTAATCAACGAACAAGAGAAAGAGATAAAGCAAAATTAGAAAAAGAAATAAATGATTTAAAAAATGAAGCGCAAAGCT
>CAZVOY010000004.1:15677-32724 GCA_964628865.1 uncultured Lachnobacterium sp.
TAGAAGCGGAAAATCAAAGCTTAGAAGCGGAAAATCAAAGCTTAGAAGCGGAAAATCAAAGCTTAGAAGCGGAAAAGCAGCAACTTCTCTCTGAAGTGGAAGAACAGGCTCTTCGAATCAAAGAATTAGAGGAAATGCTAAAGAAGAAATAAACAGATTAATTAAAAAAAATTTTGCTTGTGTTAAAAAGGTCGCGATTCGCGACCTTTTGTTTTATTCCTTGATTTTCTAGTGAAAGGTGCTCTATCATATAAGCATAGCGCGCTATCTGCTTGGTCTTGGCGTTCGCCAAATAATCCCAAGGTGAAAGAATTACATAGGAGGAAATGAATGAAAGAAAAAACACATATCGCGGAAGCTATTGATTCTGCAAAAGAAAAAGCTGCGTATGATGATTATGTAAAAAATATCCTTAGCAACAAATATATACTAGCGCATATTTTGCAGGGAACAGTAGAGGAATGTAAAGATATGCAGATAAAAGAAATTATAGAGATGATTGATGAGGTATCTATAGGTGCGACACATGTACATGCAGGAGCAAAACCAGACAAAGTGATAGGAGATATAACAGAAGATAAGGAGTCGGATGAAAAGACAACTTTGTATGATTTAAGGTTTCATATACACTTACAGGGGAAGGACAAGAAAATAAAACTATTAATAAATGTAGAGGCCCAAAATAAATACAGACCAGGGTACGATATTGTAACGAGAGGGATTTATTATGCTTCACGTATGATATCCTCACAAAGAAATGCAGAGTTTGTGTCAGATCATTATGATGATATTAAAAAGGTATATTCGTTATGGATATGTACAAATGTGCCACAATATGCAAAAAATACGATTACAGAGTATAAAATAAAGCAAGAAAAAGTGTTTGGGAACTTTCGTGGAAAGGCAAGATATGATATACTAACAGTAGTATTTGTATGTATAGGAGATTTGGAGAAAGAAAATACGCCTAGAATATTATCTATGCTATCAACTTTGTTTGATACAGAACTACATACAGAAGAGAAAAAGAATATATTAGAACAGGAATATCAAATTCCTATGACAAGAAATTTGGGAGAGGAGATTGATAAAATGTGCAATTTGAGTGAAGGTATTGAAGAAAAAGGAATAGAAAAAGGAATAGAAAAAGGAATAGATGGAGAACGTATCCGTCAGGTAAAAGCAAAGCTCGGACAGAATAAGACCCCTGAGCAAATTGCAGAGGATTTAGTGCTTTCATTAGAAGAAGTAAACAGATTAATTAGCACCATTTCTATAACTGCATAAATATACAACTTGTATACAAGCAAACCGCGAAAATCATTGATTTTACGCGGTTTTTTATTGAAAAAATGGATAAAAATTCTTGCAACGGTAATATTTGTGTGCTAATATTTAAGTAACTATTTGTTAAACAATTATCATATGAATGGAGCTAAAGTGATAATTGAAAACAATAATAAAAGGAGGAATAAAATCATGAAGAAAATCATGAAAAAAGCGTTAAGCTTAGCGCTTGCATTGGTAATGGTATTAGCTATGACACCAATGACAGCAAAAGCTGCTACTACTTTAACTGGAACAGATACAGTTACAATAGCAGCAGGCGGTATGGAAACATTTACATATCAAGCATCTGGTGTAACAGAATTAAGTACTTATGCTGTAAATGTTAGTGCAACGGTAGATGGTGAAATATGTTATGATTTTCAGGTCGGAATGTGGGGATATCCAGAGAGAGATGGAAATTATTCAGCACAACTCCCGTCTGATGATAGTGGTATTCTTACATTTAATGTTATGAATACAGGAGAGGTTGATGCTGTATTTACAATAACGACAGAATTATATGTAGAACCAGTTGGATCTGAAAATAATCCTGATACAGAACTTACATTAGATACTGTGACAGAGGTTGAAGGTATTGCAAACAATTGGAACGAATATAGCTATTATTATGAATGGACCGCTACAAAAACAGGAAAGCTTTCTATCGAACTTGATGAAGAAACTATAGAATCAAGCGGTGGTTATTGGATACTTGATATTGTTAGTGCAAATGTTTCAAAATGGGGAATGGATGGCGATGACCCTATTGCTGAAGCGGATGTTTCGACAGGCGATGTGGTTCGTTTTTATATAATTAATCCTATGTGGTCACATATTGGTTTTACTGCTTCTGTAGAAGAAACGGTTACACCTGGTTCATCAGCTGGTACTGCCGTAGAAACAACAGCAGGAAACTCATATACAAATACATGTAACATGACATACTACACATACACAGCAGCTGCTGATGGTGTGTTAACATTAACAACAACAGGAGCTACTTATTCTGGATTCAATACTGTAAATGGTGATTCACCAAGTCTTGATGATTATACTTCAGCTGACGGTGTATTAAAAATGCAGTTGAAAAAAGGCGACGAAGTAGTTTACTGGTTGTCAGGAACCGCAGGTTCTACAAAAGTAGCTGTTTCATACGAAAATGGTGCGACATTACAGAAGAATGAAGAAGAAGTAAACTACGAAATGAGCGAAACAGCTCTTGCACTGGGAACAAACAAATACACATTGAGCAATACATATCCTTATACTGTATTTGAATTTGTTGCACCAGAAGATGGTAGATATACAATCACAGCACATGATACAGCCGTAGATGCAAACGGAGTAATTGTTCCATATGCAAGTAAACTTGGCTTAGCAAGTTACAATGGTGTATGGGTTACAACTGAACCAAGTGCAGATACAGTTAATGCAAATGTTATAATATGGGAAATGAGCGAAGGTGCAAGCATTTGGGTTGCAGTTGCATCTGACGCAAATGTAGCAACGATTGATGTAGCAAAAACAGGTAGTGGATCTTCAAGTGTAACACCTACAATTTACGCAGGTATTGAAGCTACACCAGCTGCTTACAAATATGCAGGCGATGAATCTGCACTTACAAGAGTTGCATTTGCAGATGATACAGAAGATGTAGTATACCTTGGTTCTGACGGATACTATCACTTAAATGCAATTAACGGACCTATCGTTTTAGTTGATTTAGCAGATGATGCAATTATCAATTTATTTGATGCAGCTAATTTAGGTAGATTAAATGGCGTAAAAGAGATTTCAGGTACTACATATAAATGGGATTTCAATAGCCTTGTAATGTACTATACTTCTTGCACAGAAGCAGGATATGTTCTCAATACTGAAAATCTTGAATATAAGATCGGTAACGGTTCTACATTATATCCATTAACAGTTCAGTTAATGCAGATGTTACAGGAAGTTGGTAACAACCCAAGTAACAACTGGTATGGTGAAGGTGGATACATCGCTAATACAGAAGATGCATGGATGTTCTGTTGTTACTATGACAAGAACTATACTACTGATACACCTATCGTTAATGTAGCAGATATTCCTGCTACACCAGCTGAAGATATCTTAGCAGATGCAGGTGTTAAATTTGAAGAAGGTAAAGTTGTTATCGACAAAGAAGCATTAGCAATTCTTGTTGAAGCAAACAAATCTCAGCCTATCCAGATTACAGCTACAACAGCAAAAGGTGATATCGTATTCAGATTTGAAGCAAACACAATGAGCGATGCTGGTCTTGAAAAATACAGCTTTGCAGCATCAGTTACAACTAACTACGATGGTATTAAAGATACAGTTGTATCAAAAGATTCCATTGCATTAAGAATTGACTTTGCACATTCCGGAAAGCTCCCAGGAACAGCAAAAGTTACTATTCCAGTAGACAAAGCATATGCAGGAAAGACATTATACTACTACTTAATCAATGAGGATGGAACATTAACATACACTGGTTCATGTGGTGTTGTAAACGCAAAAGGTGAAGTAACAGTTTCTCAGAATCACTGTTCAAGCTATGTTCTTTCTACACAGGCTCCAGCACAAGATGCAGCAAATCCAAAGACAGGTGATGACATGAACCTTGGCCTTTGGGCAGCAATCTTAATGCTTGGTTTAGCAGGCGTTACAGTTGTAATGAGAAAGAAATCTTTCTAATTAAAAATGAAATAGTTTAACTATTAAAGTAAAGCAGCTATGCACGATGTGCATAGCTGCTTTTTTACCACAAAACGAGTATAAAAAATCTGAGAAAACTTGTCTTGTGTGATACTATCAAATATGATATAATTTAGAGGTAAGCAAAAGACGGCTTACCTCTTTTTATCTTTTATTGTAATCTATAGTTTGTGTGCGTTTATAAAAAAAACAGAATAGAAAGGTGAAGAAGGTATGGGAAATGAAGAGTTATTATTAGCTATGTCAGAAATGATGGATAAGAAAATAGGTCCTTTAGAGAACAGAATGGATTCTATGGAAATCTCTTTGTTGGATAAGATGGATATAATAGAGAATCGCTTAAACGATAAAATTGATTGTGTGGGACTAAATTTAAATAATAAAATTGATGCAGTAGAACAGAAATTAGATGCAAAGATTGATGCAGTAGAACAGAAATTAGATGCAAAGATTGATACAGTAGAACAGAAATTAGATGCGAAAATTGATGCAGTAGATTTTAAAGTACATAGAATTAACCTAAAATTAGAGAACGATATAGAACCAAGATTGAAACAAATTGAAAAATGTTATACAGATACTTTTCGACGATATCAGTATGGAGTAGAAAAAATAGAGAAGTTAGAAGCTGATAATGAAGTGATTCGAAGTGTTGTACAAAAACATCATGAAGTTTTAAAAACACAATTGGCATGAGAAAAGCCAGCGTGAATTTTCACGCTGGCTTTGTTTATGCGCTTCTAATTTCCTAATTCTCTTTCTACCACTTCTTCTAAATCTTCGTAGTGAAGAGATTCAAAGAAGATTTCTACGATGACACCATTTTCGTCTAAGACTACAGTATATGGATAGGTGTCTCTACCGCCTAATGCACTATAGTACACTTCAGTAGTTCCGTCCTCGCTAGCGTCGTCTTTTGCAAAGATGACATTTGAGTCTGGATAGTAGCTTGCGATATAGCCTGGGGCTGTATCAGCGATCATGTTTGTGTGAACTGCGATAACTGTGACATCGTCACCGTAGTTGGTGGCGATTTGGTCAAAGTATGGAAGCTCGTTTACACATGGCGTACACCAGGTTCCCCAGAAGTTGATAATCGTGATTTTTCCAGTCTGTGTTGGGTCGATGGTTTCTGTTTCGGAAATGCCATTTTCATCTACTACAGTTAAGTTATAGCTATAACAGCTATCGCCTACCTGATTGCCTTCTGCTGGCTGTACAAAGTCAGGTGTGCTGTTCCAGTAATATGCGATAACGCCGACTAGGAAAGCAACCATGATGGCGGTTACGATTCCGCGTGAGATATTGCGAGCTTTCTTGTTTTCTTCTGGTTGATTGTCAATGCTATTGCCTTTGCGGAGTAGGCCAGAACCTTTCCATTTAATTGCGTTTGTAGGGCATACGTTGATACATTCGCCGCAGCTGATACATTCCTGATCTGCTACGTGATTTACGTCCATCTTACAGTGGTTAACGCAGAGGTTACAGTGCGTACATTTGGATTCTTCTACTTTTACGCCAAATACGGAGATTTTGTTGAAGAGTCCGTAGAGTGCGCCTAGTGGACAAAGGAATCTACAAAATAGTCGAAATACAAATACACATCCCACCATGATACTTACCATAAGTAAGAATTTCCATGTGAAGATAGGTCCTAGCATAGAGAAGTAGCTAGCGTTTACTTCATTGGATAAAAGAGTAAGTCCACCTTCAATGGTACCTGCTGGACAGATGTACTTACAAAAGGCTGGAAGTGGTGTATCGCGAAATGCGTATGTAATAGGTACGATTATAACAAAAAATACGAGTATGACATATTTCAAATAGGAAAGTAATCGTGTTACCTTATTTTTCTTTAATTTAGGTGTTTTGATTTTGTACACCAGTTCCTGAATGAAACCAAATGGACAAAGCCATCCACAAATCATTCTGCCAAAGAGGATTGCATAGAGGAGAAGAATGCCTCCTACATAATATAAAGTGCTTTGCCCAGAACTGATGGCACCTTGTAAGGAACCGAGTGGACAAGCGGCAATCGCTCCTGGACAGGAGTAACAGTTGATGCCTGGTGCACAGAGAACTTTTGTGTTTCCTTTATATATATTTCCCTGTACAAAGCCTTTTAAATTGGCATTGTAGAGGAGCGCTGTATAAAGTTGAATCAGTTTTCTCTTACTAGGCATATATTTTTTTATCTTTTGAATCAATGTCTTCATGCCAATCACCCCAATCCTATACATTCGGTACAGATATTAATCGCTTTTGTTAAAACGTCAACGGTACCGCCAGTGATAATTCCATATACGATAAAGATGACAGCTGCTACGAGGATAACGGAACGAGATAAGTTCAGTTTCTTTTCGGGAGCAGTTTCTTCTATATTAAAGGTATCATTTTTATCTGCTGATGGAAGCTGTTTTACCAGCTCGAGTTCTTTTTTCCAGCTCTTTTCGTTGTGGATGCTTACGAAGAGTGCATAAGCAAACGAAACAAGCCAGCATGGGATGAGAACATACATTGCCTTAATCATAGAGCTATTGATTTCACTCTGATGAAAGTTGTCTCCATTTGATGCATATACGAAAAAGATAATGCTGGTGATAGCAATGACAATTGTTCGGATTGCAATGTGAAGTTTTCTATTTTTTCGTAATGCGAGGATTTCGTCACGAATAGAGTCATCGCCTTGTTTGATATCTTTTTTGAGATACAAACGAGCGGTCAGACCAGCGTAATCCTTTTGCGTTGGTGTTTTTTCTTTATCAGAAGGAAGAAACACTTCTAATACAAAACTAATGATAATCATAGCTATGCATAAATAAACTGGAAAAGCGATACCAGAAAAGGTAGCTGCTACCACCTCTCTCGAGAAAGGCTGGTCTCCAGAATTGTAAATGTTTAATACGCCTGCGATTAAACAGATACCTGCGATGACTATGACGATGCTCAGTAAAATATTGTAGATGCGTCTAAGCTGCATCGTATTTTCTTTTGTCATAGATTAAGCCTCCGTGGAAGATTTTTGCTTGATAAGTATACCACAGGAAAAAGGGAAAGTAAATCAAATGGCGGAAGGTATAACTTATATTAATAAAAATTATAAATACATGATATGGAATTACTTGCAAAAATTGTAAAAATAGGGTAGTATAAAATGTACTGTGTGCTATTATGCACATCTTAGACGAATGAAAACTATTATAGGAGAGAAAGAGGTAACATTCAAATGAAAAGACAGACATTTTCAAAGGTATTGAAGAATGCTGCTGTGTTCACACTTGTTTTCGGAATGTTAGTGCAGTTGCTTCCTGTGGATACAACACAGGCTGCTGTGATTACTACAGAAAATGAGAGTGTAACTTCATACGATGCTTCTTATATTACAGAGCTCGATATGGAATTAGATTACACACAGTATTTAGACAGTTCCGTTGTGTATCAGTTGCCAGAAGGAGTGGGCGATGATGAAGAAATCTCAGTAATCGTTACTGTAGATACAACTACCATCATGGACGCATACGAAGGTACTGATAAGACCATGAACTTTACAGAGTACGCTCTGGAAAGTGAGGATGCAGCGGAAATTAATGCAGAGATTGCAGCAAAGAAAACAGAATTCCTTGCTGAGTTAGACGATTTAGGCATTACATATTCATTGGGAGAAGATTATTCCACTGTATTAAGTGGTTTTGAAATCCTTATCAAAGCTGGTGATTTTTCATCTGCCTGCTCTGTACTTGGAGAAGGTGAAGATATAATCGTTGGTGAAGTTTATGAAACATGTGAAACCGAACTCGTAGAGAATGAAGTAACTATTTATGAAGATACAGGTATCTTTGATACTTCAGATTCTGGTTATGATGGATCAGGTATGGTAGTAGCGGTACTTGATACAGGTATCGATTCAAACCATACTGCATTCTCGACAGATAACTTTACATCGGAAAATTTAGGCCTCACATATGAAGATGTAGTAGCTGCTTTAGGTGATACAGTAGCTAGCACTTTAGTAGAAGGTCTTTCAGTAGATGATGTATATGTAAGTGAAAAGATTCCATTTGCATTTGACTATGCAGATGAAGATCCAGATGCATATTCTACACACAATAACCACGGTAACCACGTTGCTGGTGTTATTGCAGGTAATGATGACACGATTGTTGGTGTTGCTCCAAATGCTCAGATTGTATCTATGAAGATTTTCTCTGACGTAATGGACACAGCTCGTTCTGCATGGATTTTATCTGCGTTGGAAGACTGTGTAATTCTCGGTGTAGATGTAATCAACATGTCATTAGGTACAGCAGCTGGTTTCAGTCGCGAATCCGATGAAGAAAAATTAAACGGTGTTTATGACAAAATCAGAGAGGCTGGTATCAGTGTTATCGCAGCTGCATCAAACAGCTACAGTTCAGCTTATGGTTCTGACGCAAACGGTAACTTAGGTTTAACATCAAACCCAGATACAGCTACAGTAGGTTCACCTTCTACCTATGAAGGCGTAATGTCAGTAGCTTCTATTAGTGGTACAAAAACACCATATATGTTATATGACGGCGATATCATTTACTTTACAGAGTCAAACAATGGCGCTGCTGAAGAAAATAATTTCGTAGAAACTATTTTAGGTGACAAGAGTTCTGCTACATATGAATATGTAGTTGTTCCTGGTGTTGGACGTTCTGCGGACTATACAGGTATCGATGTAGAGGGCAAGATTGCACTTGTACGTCGTGGTGACAATACATTCGAAGAAAAAGCTCTTATTGCAGAAGAACAGGGCGCAGCAGGTATCATTATTTACAACAATGTATCTGGTGATATCAAGATGAACGTAGGAGATGCAAAACTTGCGGTTGCTTCTATTTCACAGGATGATGGTGAAAGATTAGTAGAAGCTGGCGGTGGAAAAATCAAATTCGCTACAAGCCAGGCTTCAGGTCCATTTATTTCAGACTTCTCGTCTTGGGGACCTACTCCTGACCTTGGCATCAAACCTGAAATTACTGCACATGGTGGAAATATTCTTTCTGCTCTTACCGGTGGCGGATACGAACGTCTTTCTGGTACATCCATGGCTTGTCCGAACCTTGCAGGTTTGGTTGTTGTTTTAAGACAGTACGTAGAAGAAAACTTCCCTGATATTGCAGATGACAATCAGGCAGTAACCGCTTTGGTATATCAGCTCCTTATGTCTACAGCAGACATTGCGCTTAACACAAACGGTTCTCCATACTCTGTACGTAAACAGGGTGCTGGTCTTGCGAACTTAGAAAAAGCAATTGAAACCACAGCATATATTTCTACAAAAGATGCTGATGGAAATGAAATGGACAAAACCAAGATTGAGCTTGGTGATGATCCAGAAAAAACAGGTGAATATGAGCTTACATTCACTATCAATAACTTTGGAAACAGAAAACTCTCTTATAATGTAGATGCTTATGTGTTCACAGAAGGCGTTAGCGAAACAAAAACAAACGCTGGTGAAACAACAGTAACAGAAGAAGCATACATCTTAGAAGGTGCAAGTGTTGAAGTTGTTTCTGTTGAAGGTGGAAAATTAAGCGGAAATAAAGTAACAGTAAAAGCTGGAGAAGCAGCAGAAGTAACTGTTAAGATTACACTTAGCGATAGCGATAAAGAATATTTAGATCAGTCATTTGAAAATGGTATGTACGTAGAAGGTTTTGTTACTTTAGAAGCAAAATCTGGTACAGATGTAGATATGAGTGTTCCTTATCTTGCATTCTATGGCGATTGGACAGTAGCTCCATTGTTCGACTTAGAATATTTTGATACTCATGCAGATGAATTAGATGATGGTATTGACGAAGAAGATAAAACAAAAGCAGATGCTTATGCAACACGTCCAATCGGTGGTGTAAGTGATGACTATGTAAGTTATCTTGGTACATATTATTTCCTTCAGGACGAAGACGATATGCCTATTTCTGCAGATAAAGATCATATCTCTTTATCAAATCAGGAGGGTACGATTCATTCGCTCCGTTATGTATGGGCAGGTCTCCTTCGTGGTGCGGAAAGAATTGAGATTGTAATCACAGATGATGCCACGGGCGAAGTAGTGTTTGAAACCACAGATTATGATGTACGTAAGTCTTACGGTGATGGTGGATCTATTTATCCTGCAAATATTGAAATTGAGTTCGATGCAGCAGATTATAACTTTGGAAATAATACGCAGTTGACAGCGACACTTACAGGATATCTTGACTACGGCGAAGATGGCGGTATTGATACAAATGAAAAAAATACATTTACATTCCCTATCACTATCGACTTCGAAGCACCTACTGTTACAGATGTAAATTACTACTATGAGTATGATAAGACGACACAGAAGAATCGTCTTTATGCTGAAGTAGGTGTATACGATAACCATTATGCTATGGCAGCACAGCTTGGTTATGTAGCATTGGGAGAAGATGAGAATGGTAATGAAACTCCAGAACTCGTTTTCTTTGAACAGTATTTAACACCTGTTTACTCAGAACGTAATGGTGTAACATATGTAAAATATGAATTAACCGATTACATTTATGATATGAAAGAAAATGCAATCAATGATAATTCATTTGTTGTTTCTGTATATGACTATGCATTAAACTATGCTACATATGAAATCGGTTTACCAGATGACTATACTGGATTCTCCTTGGATGAACTTGGACTTTCAGCAACAATTAATCAGGAAGAGATAATTGTAGAAAGTACAGAAACTCTTACAGAGGAGTCTACAGAAGTTTTATATGAAGAAGGCACAGAATCTACAGAAGTAGAAAGTGTGGAAGTAGAAAATGTGGAAGTAGAAGAAATTGAAACTGAGACCGAAGTGGTTGAAGCAATTGTCGAAGAATCTACGGAAACATTATATGAAGAAGGTACAGAATCTACAGAGGAATCTTCGGAAGTGATTATGGAAGAAGAATTCGAAGTGGATGAGGAAGAAGAGATGACCGATGAAGATATGGAAGAAATTCTTACATCTGGTTTAACTCTTAGTCCAAACGAGGTATATACAATCTCTCCAACGGTAACTCCATTATCAGAGTGGGGCGAATTGTTAGACTTTACTTCTTCAAAACCAAATGTTGTTCGTGTAGTAAACAACAAATTGGTAGCAGTTAAAAGTGGTTCTGCAATTATCAAAATTCAAGATCCAAACTCAGGAGAAGCTATTAAGTTTACAGTAACTGTTCTGAGCGAAGAGGATGATGATTACAGACGTTATGATAAACCAGTAGCAGATGTATTCCGTTTGACTGGTTTCTATACAATCAAAGCATACTACATAATTGATAGTAATGATAAGGAATTGGGTGATACAGGAAGTACAAACTTCTTTGAAGGTGATTACTCATTATCTATGTATCCATCCGAATCCGTAGCATTGACATATGATTTAGATGCTTACTTCCCAAGTGATACCGAAGTGGCATTTGAGTCAAGTAACGAAGAAATCGTAACGGTAGATGCAAGTGGACAGGTAACAGCAGTTGCCGAAGGTTATGCATCTATTACAGTAAAAGTTCTTCAGGACGGAATGAGTACTTATTACTCAGAAACAGTTTCGGTAGAAGTAAAAGATCCATATGTAACAACAGGCGCAAGCTTGACACATTACTATGGTAACGGTGGTCTTGTTACAATTCCAGCAGACCTTTCTCTTACAGATATCGGAAGCTTTGCGTTCTCAAACTTCGAATATGTAGCGAAGACAGAAGAAGAACTTGCATTTGATGACGCCGAAAGTACAAAGCAGTGGTATATCGGTGATAGCACAATTACAAAGGTTATCATTCCAGAAGGTGTTAAGACAATTAATTCGTATGCATTTGCAAACCTTACTAGTTTAGAAGAAATCGTTTTACCATCTACTTTGGAAAAAATCGAATATGGTGCATTCTATGGATGTTCATCATTAAAAACAATTACCTTTAGTGGTGATAATAACTTAAAGATTATCAGCCAGAATGCATTTGAAAATTGTGCATTAGAAGGTACACTTGACCTGTCATCTGCATGTGTGATTTCAGACTATGCATTTGCTGGTAACCTGAAATTAGAAGGTATAATTACATCAGACAACTTAGTTTCTATCGGTGAATATGCATTTGCTGGATGTAAGAAACTTTCGGATGTAACGATTACTTCTACAAAAGTAAAATATGGTATTTATGCATTTACCGGATGTAAGTCATTGACAGAGTTCTATGTGAATTCTGCTGTGCTTCCAGAGGGTATGTTCTATGAATGTGATAAGTTAGAAACTGTTACAATTGGTGACAGAGTAAATGACATCGGTGAATTCGCATTCAGAGATACAAAAGTATCTAAGTTTGTTGTAGAAAGTGGAAATAAAGCATTTACAGTTTCAAATGACGCAACAATCCTTTCCACAGATGGAAAGACGATTGTAGCAGTAGCTCCTTCGTTAACAGGAGAATACACAGTAGAGACTGCTGGTGCAAAGAAAATAACCGCTATTGCAGACGGTGCATTCTCACACAATACAAAACTTACATCGGTTGTATTACCAGATGTAGTAAAAGTTGGAAACTACGGTTTAGCTTCAAATCTTAACCTTGTAAACATCCAGTTGGGTGAATTAAAAGAGATTGGAGAATATGCATTCTTCGAAGCTCCTATTACCGTTCTTCCTTACTTTGATAAAGATACAAAAATTGGTAAATATGCATTTGCATATACCGCTATTACAGAAGTTACTATTCCAGATGGAATGAAAATTGCAGAGGGTGTATTTAGTGAATGTGCTTCTCTTACAACTGTAGTAGTTGGTAATGATGTAGTTCTTGGAAAATATGCATTTGGAACAAATAAAGATGAATCCTTTACAATCCTTAATTATGTAGCAGAAGACGGTTCAAAACGTTTCTACTATGATTTTGGAACAGCACTTACTTCAGTTACAATCGGTAACGATGTAGTAATCGGCGAAAATGCATTCGCGAATGCTGCAAGTCTTGAAACCGTTGTTTTAGGTGAAAATGCTGAAATTGGATATATGGCATTCTACAATGCAACCAAATTAGCAAACATTGATCTTTCAAAAGTAAAATCCATCGGAGATTATGCATTCTCAGGTGACGTATACAATGTATGCTTAGATGATAGTATGTCATATGCTGCAGTAAGTTCAGAAGGTACTTATGTATATAGCTACCATTCACCAGCCCTTACTTCTGTAGATTTATCATCAGCAGAAAGTATTGGTTCTTATGCATTTGCTTACTGTAGATCACTTACAGATGTAGTTTTAGGTGAAGAAATTACAGAAATTTTAGAATATACATTCTCAGGATGTAATTCATTAACAAATATTAATTTAGGTGCAATTACAAGTATTGGACAGTATGCATTTATGGAAACTGGTTTATTAAGTGCAGATTTATCATCAGCAGAAACAGTTGGTGAGTATGCATTTGTAAACAGTCCAAATCTTGCGAGTGTAATCCTTTGCCCAGATGGAACTGACTTAGATGAAGGTGTATTTGCTTATGACACCGTTCTTACAACAGTAGAAAATATGGGCGCTTCAGAAAACATTGGAGATTATGCATTTGCATATACTGCACTTACTAGTGCGGATCTTACAAATGCTGTTAGAGTCGGAACACATGCCTTCATGAAAGAGGTATTGACTCCATTTACTGTAACCTTCGGTGAAGATATCGAAAGCTTGGGCGACAACCCATTTGCAATGTGTCAGCTTCCAACACTTTCTTCTGTAATTACAGAAGAGGTAAATGATACTGAAATCGAAGTACCTACATATACTTACGAAATCAGTGACACTGTTAAAGTAGTAGATGGTGCTATTTATACAGCAGTTCCAAATGGTTGGGAATTAGTTGTATACACAGGTTCATCAGATAGTGACTTTACAGTAGCAGAAGATACAGTACGTATCTCAGCGTTAGCATTTGCTGGAACAAATGTAGAAATGGTACGTATGCCATACACAACAGTATCTATTGGACATAAGGCATTCTACTTATGTAATAATTTACATACTGTTGTATCAGGAAGTTATAATAGTCCAGTTCTTGAAGAAGAATACGACCCAACTTACTATGAAACATATACACATATCCCAGGTACTGGCGATTATGGTACATATACAGACTACGATGGAACAGAAGTATCAATTACAGGTACAGGATTAATTCCTTACTATATGTGGAATGCAACTGGCGGAATGTACAGCAATGTATTCTACGGAGCAAACTTCGTTGACTACGTAGGTTATGTAGATCATGAAATCACATTGGTAAGACCAGTGAATGGTTATGGATATGATTCATACATTATGAACTTGTACTTCGGTACAATCATTGATGGCCCTGCAGCTCCAAATGAAACTACAGTTGCAGCAATCAATGCAATTAAAGCAATTCCAGAAAGAGTAACTTACGATGATAAAGGGTTAGTTGTAGCAGCTCGTGAAGCTTACAACAAAGTAGCATCAAACGAACAGTTAGCATTGGTTTCAAATTATCAGTATTTAGTATCTGCAGAACAACGTATTACAGCATACGAATCATCTGATACAGAAACAGAAGAAAATACAGTAACTGATGCACAGGCAGCTACACCAGAAGAGAAAGGTACAAACTGGTTCCTTATCCTCGTAATCATTGTAGCTCTTGGTATCCTTCTTGGATACAAATACAAAGAACAGCTTGAAAAGTTCTGGAACTCAGAAAAAGTAGTGGCTATTCGCGAAAAAGTTAGACCAGTTTGGGAAAAAGTAAAAGCCGTTCTCGTGAAGATCTGGGAAAAAGTAAAACCAGTTCTCGTGAAGATTTGGGAAAAAGTAAAACCAGTTCTTGTGAAGATTTGGGAAAAAGTAAAACCAGTTCTTGTGAAGATTGGCGAAAAGCTTGCTCCAATTTGGGCGAAAATCAAAGAAGTAGTAGCGAAGGTTTGGGCGAAAGTCAAAGAAGTAGCAGCAAAACTTTGGGAAAAAGCAAAACCTGTACTTGCAAAAGTATGGGAAAAAGTCAAAGAGGTAGCAGCGAAAGTTTGGGCGAAAGTCAAAGAAGTAGCAGCGAAACTTTGGGCAAAAATCAAAGAAGTAGCACAGAAAGTGATTGAATTCGTTAAGAAGAAAATCGCTGATATTAAAACAAAGCGTGCAGAAGCAAAAGCAGCAAAAGCTGAAAAAGCAGAAGCAACAAAACCGGCAGAAACAAAGTCGGAAGAGGTAAATGAAAATGAAACAGAAAATTAAAATTTTCCTCCTCGCTTTAATGACCTTAGGAACGGTAGGACTTTTCACTGGTTGTAGCAGTGATGAAACTCCTTACCAGACAAATGATGCTGAAAACTACACCGTTAGCGTTAAATATGACGCTAACGGAGGTAGCTTTACCACAAACACATCCGTAATTGTAGATTCCTACAATATTGCTGATTTAAATACAAACAGCGACGGAATGGCGGAAATTGCGTTACTTGCTCCTAATGATAAAGCAAGAAACAATGATGCGTTTACAGCTACAAAAAATGGATATTTCCTTGCCGGATGGTATGAGGAGCGTACGGAAGCCGGCACAGATGAGGATGGAAATCCAATTTATTCTTATGGTAAAAAGTGGGATTTTGAAACAGATTTATTAGAAGTAGATGCTAGTGGAACATATACTTCAGCGGAACCAGTAATTACACTTTATGCAGCCTGGGTTCCATTATTTGAAATCGAATTTTACTCTTTAGAAACTGGCGAATATGTAAATTCATATACATATGATCCTACAGTAGAAGAAACACTTCAGATGCCAGCTTGGGATGAAGAAACAGGCGCAATTGAAATGTATAAATTCCCTAAAAATGATGGGTATACTTTCAACGGGGCATATTATGATGCGGCAGGAACACAGCCAGTTGATACACCAAATTTGATACACACAGGTGTGATTGACTATGAAACTGGTACAGCAGATAACGCAGTAATGCAGTTGTATGTAGATTATGTAGAAGGTGAGTGGTATCACATCTACACAGTAGAACAGTTTTTAGATAATGCTAATGTAAATGGTTGCTATGAACTTCATGCAGACTTAGATTTTTCTGATGAAATCTGGCCATCATCACTGATGTATGGAACATTCAATGGTACCATCAAAGGTAATGGTCATACAATTAGCAATGTTACATTAGAACAGACAAATAACTCGAAAGTTAACGCAGGTCTCTTTGGAGCGCTCGGTGAAACTGCAGTGATTTCTGACCTGACTTTTAATAACGTTACATTTACAATCGAAAAAGGTACTCGTGTAGCTGGTACAAGTTATGGCCTCTTCGCAGGTTCCATTTCAGGTACAGCAACCATTTCAAACGTAAGCGTTTTAAATAGTACTTTACAGATTGATTCAAATTGTTATTTTGGCGTTGATGATTATTCCATCGGTTTAGTATGCGGTATGGGTGATGCAAGCGTTCTTACAACGGCTGATATTTCCTGTGTGGCAACTGGCGACGCGCCTGAAACTGTGGTTATCACAGTAGACGGAAACGTAGTAACGGTGGAATTTGTTACAGAATAATAAAATAAAAAAGGAGTAAACAAAATGAAAAAGAAGATTATTTCTCTTTTCCTATGCTTAGCAATGTGCGTAGGAATGCTGACAGGCTGTGGCGGCGCAAGTGGTGATGCGTTCGTTATCATGACAGAACAGTTAGATGGATTATTTAACCCATTTTTCTACACATCTGCACCAGACGGAACTATCGTTGGTATGACACAGATTGGTATGTTAGGATCTAAATATGAAAACGGTGAAGTTCAGGTTGCTTATGGTGATGATGAATGTGTAGTTACAAAAGACTATGACATCGTTGAAAACTCAGATGGTACAGTTACATATACTTTTGTATTGAAAAACGGTATCAAATTCTCAGACGGCGAACCATTAACAATGGAAGACGTATTATTCAACTATTATGT
>CAZVOY010000005.1:0-32312 GCA_964628865.1 uncultured Lachnobacterium sp.
ACATTAATTCTTGGAAGAAATCCTGGAGCTATGATGATTGCTGAAGAATCAACAGCATGGCCACAGGTTACAGGACATGCAGAAGATAATGGTTTGAACTTTAGTTTCAAATGGAACATGGGATGGATGCACGACTTCTTAAGCTATATGAAGTTAGACCCTTACTTCCGTAAAGGTGCTCATAATAACATGACATTCGCCATGAGCTACAACTGCAGTGAAAAATACATCCTTGTATTATCACACGATGAAGTAGTACATTTGAAATGTTCTATGTTAAACAAGATGCCAGGTCTTGAAGAAGATAAATTCAAAAACTTAATGTGTGGTTACGCATTTATGATGGGCCATTCAGGTAAGAAACTTTTATTCATGGGACAGGAATTTGGTCAGGCTCAGGAATGGAGTGAAGCACGTGAGTTAGATTGGTACTTACTTCAGAACAAGAATCATAAAAAGATTCAAGATTGGATGAAAGAACTCTTACATATCTACAAGAAGAATAAAGCAATGTATGAATTAGATACAAGCTGGAATGGCTTCGAATGGATTAACGCAAACGATGCGGATCGTAGTATCTTTAGTTTTGTACGTAAGAGTAAGGATGGTAAGAATAACCTCTTATTTGTAATCAACTTTACACCAATGGCCAGAGATGATTATCGTGTAGGTGTTCCAAAAGGCAAAGCATATAAGCTGATTCTTAACAGCGAAGATGCAAAATTTAATGGAACCGATAAAGTGGCAAGACCAGAATCCTACAAAGCAGAAAAGAGTGAATGTGACGGAAAACCATATTCATTCGCATATCCACTTGCACCATATGGTGTTGCAGTATTTAAATTCTAAAAATAAACACCCTTTTCCTTCAGGAAGAGGGTGTTTTAATTTTGTAAAACGCCGATATATATAACAGTAAATACATATATAAGGAGTTTTATATGTTTATAGAACAGGCCAAACAAATCGATAATTTAATCGCAAGTACTGTTGCGGATACGGGGAAATCGCAAGCGACAGAAGCGACGAAAGATAATAAAACAATATTTGAGTTTGGAAAAGCACAGGAAACTTATCGCATGACAGAGGGTGGAAGCTTTTTTATGGCGGAAGCGTTTTACCAAAAACCAGAAGCACAGGAAGATGAAACCGTGATTGACCAGTTGGACAATCAGGTGGATATGTCTGCGGCAAACAGAAAAAATCAGATGATTGTAGTTTCAAATACTGCTTCTCCTGAAGATTTAAAAGAGATGAGTGAAGGTGGATTTTCTGGTTTAGATATGGATAGTCATACTATCCTTACAGTTACGGACAAGATAAAGGTCGCATTGGCAAAAGCGGGCGTTGATATTTCTGCTTATGGAGATGACCTTAGTGCAGAGGAGTTGGAAGCAGCAACGGGAAGTAAAGCTGTAGCGAATCAGATAATGAAAGCCTTAAGGCAGGCTGATTTGCCAACAACGGAAGCCAATGTGGAAGAAAGCGTAAACGCATACCAGGCAGCAGAGGAATTGCTACCATTAAGTGATGCATCAAAAGAATATTTACTGAAAAACGAATGGGAACCAACCATCGAGAATCTCTATAAAGCAGAGCATAGTGGAGTTCCATCACAAAGTACACAGCAGATGGATTTTTCTGGTTTGGAAAAACAGATGGAACAGATTATTAAGGATGCAGGTTTACAGGTTTCAGAAGAAGCAACGGATGCATGTAAATGGTTAATTGAAAAGAACATTCGATTAACAGTTTCTAACTTAAAATACTTAGATGGATTAAACAGTCTTTCGAACCAGTTGACTACAGCTAATGATAAATCTTTAGATATGCAGCAGGTGATTCAAAGAATTATAGAAGCTATTCGCGACGGAAAGCGTCCAATGGATGCTCTGCTAATTAACGGTTTTTCTTATGAAGACCGAGCAAAGGCTGCTATGGATACCATTATCTCAGCGGAAGACTGCGATGTTGCGTATTGCGTAGAGCAGCAGATGACAATATCTGTAGAAAGCTTGCAGACTGCCATTTCAAATCGAGGTAAAGAAGGTGTTGTTTCTGTAGGTGTGGAAATGTCTACAAGTATTAGTTTTGTAACAGCAAAGAGACAATTAGAAGAAACACGCTTAGCGATGACAACAGAAGCAAACTACAGTCTCTTAAAGAGAGGAATCTCTATAGATACAAAACCGTTAGAACAGGTAGTTGAAAACCTAAAGAATTTGGAAGAACAGTACTACAAAGATTTGATGAGCCAGTCTGGTGTAGAAGCAACTGCGGAAAATGTATCTATTTTCTCAACTACAACGAAGTATGTTGAAGAATTAAAATACCAGCCAGCGTATATTTTACAATTAGATTCTGGAAAGGAATCTCTGCAGAGTCTTCATCAGTATGGAAGTTCGGTAAAAACATCTATGGATGCAGCGTTACAGAGTTATGAAACACTTTGGACAGCACCTAGAGCTGATATGGGAGATTCTATTACAAAGGCATTTGGAAATGTGGATGAAATCCTTGCGGACCTAAACTTGGAAAATAGCGAAACAAACCAAAGAGCTGTGAGAATTCTCGCATATAACCAAACGGAAATAAATGTAGAAAATATTACGCAAATCAAAGACGTAGATATGGAAATCCAAAAACTCTTCCGTAATCTCACACCTGCAACAACACTAGAATTAATTCGTGATGGTCAGAATCCATTAGATATGGAAATTAGCGAATTAAATCAGGTAGTTGAAACGATTCAGGCAGAAAATGGAGACAAAGAAAATGAACGATTCAGTAAGTTCCTTTGGAAGCTAGAGCAGAACAACGAAATTTCTGCAGAAGAAAGAGAAAGTTATATTGGAATTTATCGTCTTTTCGCACAGGTAGAACAAACGGATGGAGCTGCTATTGGATCATTAATCAATCAGGGCGCAGACATTACCATGCGAAATCTTCTTACCGCAATGCGTTCTGCACGAAGAGATATTGATTATACCGTGGATGATCAGTTTGATGGAGTAGCTGGAACGGCAAGAGGACCACGTATTGACCAACAGATAATGGCGTCTTTCCAGACAAATTGCATGAAAGAAGCAGCTACACTTTTATCACCAGAAAAGTTGGAACAGATAGAAGAATGGGAAAGCATGACTCCAGAGCAGATGTTGGAAGCATTAAAAAATGTTCAAAACGAAGAGAGTATTGCACTTGAGCAGAAATATTTTTCTGAAATGGCGCAGGAATACACTAGTGTTCTTGAAGCATCGGATGAGGTGTATGCTTTCCTTGAAAAATATGACATGAAAAATAGTGCCAACAACGTATTGGCTGCGTCAAGATTATTAGAAAATCCAAGCAATGTATTTGAAACGCTTTTTAATACCGAAGGAAAGAGTCTTGAATATAAGCAAATGATTGCAGATATGAAAAATCAGGTTTTGAAAAACTTTGGAGAAGCCGTAAAGACGCCAGAAGAAATGGCAGAAGCTGAGGCTACTTTAGCAGAAGTAGCGGAACGTGTAATGCAGTCAATGATTATTGAAAACGAAACTGTTAGTGTGAAAGATTTGAAAGACTTGCGTCTTATGAATCAGCAGTTTTATTTATGTAATCAGAAGGCAAAAGAGGAAAGTTATTTAGTACCAGTGGAAACAGGAGATTCTGTCACAGGCGTTAATTTGAAGATCATACGCGGAAAAGAAAATAAAGGATTAGTTGATATTTTCTTTAGAGGTGCATTGATGGAAAAAGTAGCCGCATCCTTCGAAGCAAAAGAAAATGGTGTTTCAGGTGTAATTGCGACAACGGACGAGGAAACAAAGAAACAAATGGAAGAAAATCTTGTAAAATTACTTGAGAGAATGAATGAAGGTGAACAGGAAGCTGTTGATGTTACAGTTACACAAGTAAGAGATTTGTCCGCTTGGCAATTTGAAAAGAATACTTTATCTGAACAAGGTGAATCAACACCTGTTCAGACAAAGAGACTCTATCATATTGCAGAAAGTTTTATTCAGACGATGTCTGATTTGATGTAGAAGCTTCGTAATAAGATAAAATTCCTAAGAAAATAGCATTGGCAACCTTATCTTGATAAGATTCCTCTGCAAGGAGGTCAGCCTCCGTAGGATTGCTTAAGAACCCACACTCTACGATAACCGTAGGTGTGGGTGTTTTTGTTAATAAATAATAATTATCATTCGCCTGTGGTTCACGAGCTTTCTCTGGATTTAGAGTTGTGTTTAGTGCATCCTGTAGTACATAGGCCATTGTGGCGCTAACTTCAGAATCTTTGTGATAAAACACTTGAGGACCAGATACATCGGGAGATGTAAAACTGTTTTGATGAATACTGATTGTAAAAAAAGGATCTACATCAGCAATCATTTCGATACGAGCAATCATATCATCTTTTTTTTGCGAAGCTGAGTTAGCGGAAGCCAAAAGCTGATCCGAGTCTCTGGTTAGATAAACGGTAAACCCTTCTTTTTCTAAAAGTTCTTTTAATTTGAATACAATGGATAAATTGATATCTTTTTCTAAAACCCCATTGATACCGACTTTTCCAGGATCCATTCCACCGTGGCCAGCGTCTAAAACAATAGCTGGATAGTTTGTGACAGATGTGTCATGTTCTGTGGATTCAGAGCTTATGTTTTCAGTAGAAGGGATTTCTTCGTTGGAGGGTTTTGTAAAAGTAAATATGAATAAAAGCAGAAGAACAGTAAAAATGATTCCATAAAAAAATTTTGGCATAAGAGATACCTTTGCTATGTACAATTGGTATATCTTATGCCAAATTTTATAGATTATGTTTTAATTTATATATTTGATAATCACATCCCAAACTTCGCTATTATCTAATCCGCCTCGCCAGAATGCTGCTCCGGCAAGTTTGTATTCTGTCATAAGTTTGAGACGTTGTTCAATAGAGGAGCTATCCTCTAGCCACATTTTGTAAATAATTCCATTCTTAGTAATTTCACCATACCACTGACCCGCGTCTTCTAACCAGATTGGTTCTGAAATGTTGTTTAGCATCCAATTCTTAGCAGTAGTCATACCTAAATTTTCATATGCAATCATATAACTTTGTTCTTCGGAATCTTCATCTGTTGTAGGAGTAAGCTTCCAAAGTTTTGTGTAGAAAGGCATACCTAAAACAATTTGTTCTGCAGGAACACCTTCTGCCAAAGTGTTTTTAACACTTTCTTCAACCCAGTCGAGGGAAGCAACAGAACCTTCGCCACTAGACTGTCCCCAATGCTGGTCATAAGCCATAAGTGCGATATAATCTACGAAATCGCTCTGTTCACCATATTTATATACTGTATTATAAGAAGCTGGCACATAAACAGAAGTAGAAAGAACTAAATCGTTGTTTTCACATTTGATAGAAAGTTCTCGAAGGAACTGAATATATGCATCTCCAATTTCAGATTCGCTTAATTGTTCAAAGTCAATATTGATACCATCTAAATTGTACTGAAGTGCCTGTGCAATAATCTGGTTAACTAAATTCTGACGAGTAGAAGTGTGTGTCAGAATATAGTTGATATCGATATCCTCGGAATCCAAATCCATATTTTTCACAAGGCCCCATACTTTAACGCCTTGGCTATGACAATAGTCTACATAGCTTGAACTTGCGAGACTAGAAAGGTTGCCTTTATTGTCTTTTAGTTTAAACCAAGTCGGACAAATAACGTTTACGCCTTTGGATTCAGCAAGTAAAGAGGAAACCTGATCGTTTGCACTTGACCCAAGAACCTGATGCCACATAAGGTTGATTGGTTCATCCATTGTGATATGATGGAATGTTTCTCTTTCGTATTCACTAACCAAAGTTTTACTTTCAGTTTTCTTTACTCGATTTGCTTTTACATACCCAGTAATACCATCTTCTGTACAAACCTTAGTCCAATCATCTCCGACTTCTAAAATAGTAAGCACATCGCCTTTTTCCACATCAGCAAGAATTGGACTCTTGATTCCGCCTTTCAAACGTACCTCCGTATTTCTCTTTAAAGTAGAAACAGTAATCTCTTTCCATTCGTTTGTAATAACGATACGATAAGGGCTTTCATAATAGCTATAAGTAAAGTCAGAAAACTGTTTTACAAAGTCAATATCGACTAGGGCAGATTCCGCAGTTGCTTTTACAATTACACGTCCGTATTCTGCGGATGATTTTCCAATCATATAGCTTGTAGACTCTGCGTTTGCAGAAATTAAATCGGATGCAGTGGTATAAAGCAGAATGTTTTCATTCGCATCCCAGTAAAAACGTTCATTTATTACATCGTGAACAAATTGGTAATCCAGATACACATGACCATCGATTAAGGTTCCATATTCCTCTAAGACCGTATTGTTTAATGTTATGGCTACTTGTGACTCATTGGTAATACCATAGTATTCAGTTAACTCCATATGCTCTTTGGAAGGAGTGTATTTCTGAATTAATTTTACTCCTAAAACAATGACTAAAATGAGAGCAATTGCTCCAGCTATAGCAAAGATAGGCATAAGTTGTCTTTTTCGTGCATTACTTTTTAAATTTTTCTTTCTAGTACGTGTCATTTAAAATGCCCTTTCTGTATAAGAATTCAATACAAGGTAATTATATCATTACGCGAATGTTGTTTCAAATATATTGTAGAAATTTAAGAAATAATAAAGATAAAAACACGCTAAGGAGGCCATCTGACGATGACCTCCATTCTCTCTTTTTTTCTTTTATAGTTCTGACTACATTATTTAGCATTGAGACTCCATCCGAATCCCATATAATTTTTTAAATTTTTGGTTGAACATTATTCCTTTCTAAAAGTTTTGTAAAAATCTCGAACATCTCGGGTTCTAACTGAAACGGATTTTGAATAAAAGGAAAGGATATCATCTTTAATTTGTACATAGAATATGTAGATAATTCGGATTTTTTCATACTCAAATTGCAAAGCACTGTCACATGCTCCTGTAATAAATTTACATTTTTTAATAAATATTCTACATTTTCTAAGACAGAGTGATAGTTCCATTTACTAAGATTACATACCAAAAACTGTTGATGGCATTTGGAAAATTCTTTCGCAGTATATGTGTTTAATACGCCCATATCCAGAAGAAAATAATCATAATCCATACGCAAAATCTCCCACAAGGAGGTGACCTTTACTTCAGGGAAAATATCAACCCCAAGATGACGGAAAGGTACTTTTTTAAAATCAGGAGATAGAGAGCGAATTTGATTGGTTGTGTTCAGCTCAATATAAGCGGTTTTCATCCCCTGTTTACTGCATAGAAAATTCGCAAGGGCCAGACAGACAAAAGTGGTTCCTGTACCACGGGATATGCTGCCAAAGGCAATCATTTTTGGTGTAAAATTATATTTTTTAAATGGAAAAATAGTGATGGCCTCCTTTTTATAGAAAGTAGTTTGGAAAAGAAACAACATTTTTTCTTATCGATCAAAAAAGGATCTGCATCATAAGGATATTTATAGATACATTTCGTGAAATTTCTTGACAGATCATGCAAAGTTTTTCTTTGTCCCATATTGCAGATGATTTTAAGATTATCAAAATCCAATAGTAGAGTAGCAGCTTTTTTCAAATCTGAATATCTATGCCAAATGCTATTACTACAAACATATAAAATGTCATCTGCATCCAAATCGTTTGGTAGAATGGAGTCTCCATAATCATAAATGCAGATGTCGAAATCGCCCTCTGGTAGCAGAATTCCTGCTCCGTAATGAGGATAACCTTTAAAAAAGCGATAAAGAAGCATACCATCTCTTTCTTTCATGGGGGAGCATACAGAAGATGCTTGTTGTAGGCTACTTCCTTGGTTCATTTCATAGTAAATGGTATGGTATCCCATGTAGTTAAGAGTGGAAGTGAGAGAAATGGATAGATGTGTCGATCCACAACCTCTATGACCTCCTATCACTGCAATATTTTTACGAGATCGCGACTGATTCTTATTTAATTTTTCTTTTTCGATAGCAGATGTAAGCTTGTCTACCGTTTCAAAACGACAAGCTGGATTTGTATCGATAGATTTTAAAATGATTTTTTGAAATCTGGGAGAAAGGGATACATCTAAGTAGTTGGAAAGATATTGCATTATTTTTCCAATACTATAAATATCCGAGAGAATATCAGGCATTTTTCCAGAAAAAAGCTCTGGCGCGCTGAAATCCCGATTCCCAAAAAGATTATAGATATTTCCCAAATTGGAAAGATAAGTAGCTACGCCAAAATCGATTAATTTTATTTGCATTCCGCATACTATAATGTGTTCCGGTTTCAAATCCAAATAGAGGATTGGAGACGGTTTTAACGTATGTAGATAGCAAAAAATATCGCAAAGCTGTAAGCTCAAATCTATAAAGGTGCTTTGGGAAATATAGGATTGTTGAAGCAAAAATTCTTCTAAGGATTCACCTTCTGCATATTCTTCAATAAGATAATAATAAGTATCATCTTCTTCCACGTCATATATGGTTGGAATACCAGGGTGATGTAAGGATTTTAGAAGTCTTGCTTCCTGCAATAGAGAGTCTGTGGCGCCATGTTTGGGGATACACTTTATAGCGCGGTAGCACTCTAGAATGTGATGCTTGGAAAGATACACGGAACCAAAAGAACCAGTACCGAGTAATGAAATGATTTCATATTTTCCAAACAGAGTTGTAGGTATTTCGTTTTGCATCTGATTCCTTTCAATCAGTTGCGCATCTCGTGTAAACAGATATAACACAAAAAATTTCATAATGCAAGCACTTTTTTAGAAATATTTAATGGGTCCCTATCTTTACAGAAGGGAGGCATTTGTTTATAATAAGTGTACGTTTTCTAACGATTTTCAAGGTAAGGATGTGATGAAATGAAAATTGAAAAAGTAAACGAAAATCAGATTCGTTGTACTCTGAGCAAAGAAGATTTGGCAGATAGACAAATCAAATTAAGCGAACTTGCCTATGGCTCTGATAAAGCCAAAAGTCTTTTTCGAGATATGATTGAGCAGGCAAATTATGAGTTTGGGTTTGAAGTAGATGACATACCGCTCATGATAGAGGCAATTCCTTTATCAGGAGAAAATATAATATTACAGATTACCAAAGTAGAATATCCAGAAGAATTAGATACACGTTTTTCCAAATTCTCATCCAGCGGTGAGGAGGAAGACGAAGCATCTGTAAGCAATAATATGTTTTCAGATTTGCAGGGAGCAGATGATATTTTAGGTCTTTTTGAGAAAATGAAAGAGGACTTAGAGCAGCAGGTTGAAGAAAAGGAAAAACATCCAGAAAATGTAGGTGTGAAAAAGGAACAACCAGCAAAAGAAAAGCCGGTTGTTTCAAAAGAGCCAACTAATCTTACCAAGATGTTTGAATTCCGAAACTTAGAGCAGTTAGAGCGTTTGGCTCATGTGCTAGGAGGATTCTATCAGGGAGAAAATGATGTATATAAAGACGAGAAGAAAAATCGCTTTTATCTGTTGGTTCGAAAAGGTAAGCATTCTCCAGAAGAATTTAACAAAGTATGTAATATTATTTCTGAGTATGCGTCATATAGAAAGCATACTTCTGCAACAGAGGCATTTTTCAAAGAACATGGAAAATTAATCTTAAAAGAAAATGCTTTGCAGGTATTAGATTCGCTTACAAAGTAAAAAAAGAGGAGGGATAAACCCCTCCTCTTTTTATGCCTTATGCGCTAAGAAGTTATTAATATCTTCTACTAAATCATCTGGATTGATTCCATGAACCATAGCTGCTTCTGCGATTGTTTCCATCTGAGCAGATGGGCAACCAAGACAATGCATACCAATTCCTAAAAGAAGTGGAGCAACATCTGCGTCAATCTGAAGAAGTTCGCCAATCATGGTATCCTTTGAAACTTTTGCCATGGGATGACCTCCTTTAAATCTTTTTACTCCCGTCATTATAATACGTTTTCCAAGGAAAAGCAAATATATACTTATTTTCCCAGAGAAACGAAAAATAGCGGTTAAGAAAACAAAAAAAACAGACGATATAAATGTCAGAAGTGACATGGTAGTCAAATATTTCGCACGGATGCGCAGTGGATAAGAGGAAATGATATGCAAATTAATCGCAATATGTCCGCTGTAATGGCAAACAATCAGTTATTACGTACAGAAAATAAATTAACAGCATCTATGGAAAGATTATCAAGTGGTTTAAAAATCAACCACGCTAGCGATAATCCAGCAGGTATGGCAATTTCAAATAAAATGAAAGCACAAATAGATGCATTAGATCAGGCAGAAGCAAATACATCAAATGGTATTTCAGTACTTCAGATTGCAGATGGTGCGTTAAACGAAGTAACAGATATTTTACAGAGAATGCGTGAACTTGCTGTACAGGCTGCAAATGGAACAAACTCGTATGCAGACAGAGAAAGTATGCAGGCTGAAATTGATGAATTAAAAAAAGAAGTAAATCGTATTTCAAAAGACACTGAGTATAATACAAAAGCATTGCTCGATGGATCTTCTGATGTGAGGGTATATGGAGATAATGCGAGTCGTTATCAGGTATCTGATTCGGTAGCAGCACGAGTTTATCAGATGGATGTAGTGGAAGCTGCAACTCAGGCAACCATCGAATTGGATTATGCATCGCCAACGGCAGCAGGTTCTATCTCGATGAATGGTGTTACTGTGGATGTTTCAGCAGGTATTGATAAAGAGACTTATTTATCAGAACTTCGTTCGGCTGCAGAGCAGGCTGGATGTACAGTAGAATTAAACGATGCAGGAGATAAAATTTTAGTTAAATCAAACTATTACGGATATGATGAATCTGTTGAATTTTCTATGTCCAAGGAAATGGCAGAAGCAATTAATTTACAGGTTGGAAATGATGATTGCGCATATGAAGTTCAGCAGGTAGAAATGACCTTCCCAGCGGATGTTCCAGCTGAAAGCGGTATCGTTAGCATGAATGGTGTAGAAGTAGAAATCGAAGCAGGCATGGATTCTGCTGACTATGCGCAAGCATTAAAGGATGCGGCAAAGACAGCGGGACTTGAAGCAGTTGTAAATGCAGATAATACAATTACAGTGAAAGCCGCAAACGAAGAACTCGTAGATTTTTCATATAGCTATAATTTAGCGGTATCAATGAATATTGTGAATAATTATAGTGGCGAATATACAGTAAACACACAAGGAACTGATGCAGAAGTGACGATACCTGGAGATGCAACAAGCGCAGACAATATTGCACTTCGTGAATCAACAGGATTTACAACAACTACAACAATAGAAACAAAAGGAAATAAAGTAATTATTACAGACAACAATGGTTTTGAAATGGATTTCCTTTTGGATGCAGGTTTTGTTTCTATTGATCCAAATGACCCAACAAAAGTGGGAACATTTGAAGTCGAAGTAACAGATATCGGTTCATTAACCATTCAGGTGGGTGCAAACGAGCATCAGGATATGGACGTAAGAATTGGTGAAGTATCATGTGAAAGCCTTTATGTAGACACAGTAGATGTAGCAGTAGAAAAAGGTGCGGACAGAGCGATGTATACATTGGACGAAGCCATTAATGAATTAAATGCAATTCGTTCTAGAATTGGTGCGTTCCAGAATCGACTTGAATATGCAGAAAGAAGCTTGGCAGCAACAAATGAAAATATGACATCTGCATACTCAGGACTTATTGATACCGATATGGCAGAAGAAATGACAGAATATACACAGCAGAACATTCTCGACCAGGCTGCAGTTTCTGTACTTTCACAGGCAAATGAATTACCACAGCAGGTATTATCACTCTTACAGTAATCGTTGGAGGAAGCTATGGAAAATAGTTTGAAGCAGGAATTCACAAGAAGGCTGAGTCAGTGCAACAGAGGCGAAATGATTGTGATTATGTATGATATTGTTTTTGCATATATGAACGAAGCAAAATCCGCACATGCAGAAAACAAATACGAGGACTATAAAAGTGCCGTAAAAAAAGCTCAGGTTTCGCTGGATGCATTAACCAATTCCCTGGATTTCAAATATGAGATTTCACGAGATTTGTATCAGCTTTATGTGTACGCAAAGAATTGTTTGGCAAAAGCCATTTATCAAAACCGCATAGACGGAATCGAGGAAGCAGAAAAAATCCTGAAGCGTCTCTATGCTTCTTTCTGTGAAGCAGCAAAAACAGACACCTCAGGACCATTGATGAGTAACACACAGCAGGTATATGCTGGTATTACCTATGGAAAACTGGATTTAAATGAAAATTTTATAGATGATAGTCATAGAGGATTCTTCGCGTAAGAGTCCTCTAATTTTTTTGCACAGCTGAGCAGATAGCGATAACGCATTTGTACCGCCTTACTCTGATAAATATAGTAATCAATGAGGTCAGGGTCCGTAACATTCTGGAGATTTGTGTAAGCATCGTTTAAGTCAATCGCAGCACGTTCAATGTCTTCTTTCAAAAGCATGTAAGGCTTGTCATCTAGAGTAGGTTGTAATTTGAAAAATTTCATAGTTATACCTCTTTCCAGGAAAAATCCCCTTTTTACAAGTATAAGCAGAAAAGGAAATTCTATACAAAAAAATATGGTCGAATTTTGTAAGGTGTTCACAAAATCGCGAAAAAAAGTAAAAAGTGATAGACACGGATAAGAGACCTTGCTATAATTCGGCTTACAACAAAAGAGGTGATGCATGTGTGGATTGCTTACACGCTATTGTTAGTTGCTGTGGGCATGGACCTTAAGAGTATGAGAATCAGTAACCGGCTGATACTTATAGGTTTGGGGATATCTTTGGTCCGAAGATTTATCTGTGAAGGAATGGTAGGGGTTTTCACAGGATTAATTCTAATTTTAATTCCGGTTGTCTTATTATATCTTTTGTTTCTAGTAGGTGCATTGGGTGCTGGAGACATCAAGTTATTTTCCCTTGTAGGAAGTTTTATAAATTTAAGAGAATTGATATGGTGCATAATCTTTGCATTTTTCTATGGTGCGATAATTTCGCTAGGAAAAATATTGGGGATGATGCTATTTCGTATACCATTTACAGAAAAACAAAATTTAATACATTTTTCCGTCGCAATTTTCTTAGGATTTACAACAACAAGATTATTAATTGCATAAAGGAGGAATCATGAAAAGCAAATTGGCGATTTACATGGTAGATAAAAAGTACCAGGAGCGATTTGTGAAATGCCTGATGAATCACTATAAAGACCGATATGAGATTCACGTTTTCGAAACGCAGGAAGAGATGATGTCATTAGAAAATGGGGATTATAAAGCCTTTTTGACAGAAGGCATGACAGAATCGCAGCTTGAGGTGTTAAAGAAAGATAAAGCATCACTTTTTATGTTTGTGGAAGAGGGATCAGAGGCGGATGCAAATGAACAATTCGCATATGTGAACAAATACCAAGAGGTATACAAAATTGTAGAGCAAATCGATACGCAAACAAAATATGGTGGAATGGAAAAGCAGGAGAATTATGAATTAATAGGGGTGAGTTCATTCTCCAGAGAGGTGTTTCAATTACCATTTGCTGCAATGTCAGCCATGATTTGCGGTGAGAGGGAGCCAGTACTTCTTTTCGATTTGCAATCCCATAGTGGTTTAGGGGAAACTACTTTAGAAAAAGAGGAATATTTGGGGATGGAAGATATAATGACAGTTGTTAACACTGGCGAATTTGCGAAGAGTCGATTATTAGGGGCAATCGGCCATGAACAAAAGTGGGATTATATATACCCAGTGAAAAACATGGAATATCTGGCGGAAGCAAATGCAGATGTTTATGTCCAAATGATAGATTTACTTGTGAAGGAGCAAGGATACAAAAAGATCATTATAAATTTTGGAACCATATTTCCGGGATATATGGAGCTAATGAATCGCTGCAAACAGATTTACTGTCTTACACAGAAAGGGGAACCGTGTAATTGGAGAGAGAGGGACTTTTATAGGGAATTGAAATGTCGAGAAAAAGAGTCTTTGTGGAATAGATTTTCGAAGGTGGAACTGTTGTCGGGCAGCTTTTTAGAAAGTGATTGGAAGAGATTGGCACAACATTGGATGTGGACAGGAATAGGGGATCGGATGAGAGAAGAATTTTGGATGGAACATAAGAATGAATGAATTATGTGAAAGATTAAGGCAGCAGGTTTTAGAGCGTTTGGATTTTACGAAGGAATTATCAGATACAGAAGTACAAGAACTGATAGCTAGGCAAATGTCTCAATCTACAGAGCTACAAAATATTTCTTTAAGACACCGAATGGAGATTGAACAAAGAGTGTTCAATTCGTTGCGGAAATTAGACATTCTACAGGATTTGCTGGAAGATGATAGCGTGACCGAAATTATGGTAAATGGCCCACAAAAGGTTTTTTATGAACAGTATGGAGAGATTTATCAGTATCCTTACTGTTTTTCATCCGAAGAAAAGCTACGAGATGTCATACAGCAAATCGTAGGTCGCTATGATCGAGTCGTGAATCTGTCTAGCCCTATCGTAGATACGAGACTTGAAGACGGATCCCGCGTAAATGTGGTTTTGGCACCTATTGCAATAGATGGCTCAGCCCTCTCCATTCGAAAATTCTCGAAGAAGCCTCTTGATATGGAAGCTTTAATTAATAAAGAGACTGTATCCGAAGAGGTAGCATCGTTCTTACGTCAATTAGTGGTTTCAAAATATAATCTTTTTATTTCAGGTGGAACAAGTTCAGGCAAAACCACATTCTTGAATGCATTATCTGCATTTATCCCATTGGAAGAAAGAATTATTACAATTGAAGACTCTGCGGAATTACAACTGCAAGGAATTAAAAATCTCGTGCGACTGGAAACGAGAAACAGCAACATGGCGGGTGTGAAAGAGATAACAGCCAGAGGATTGATTCACACAGCACTAAGAATGCGACCAGATCGCATTATTGTAGGTGAGTGTCGAGGGGAAGAGGCTTTGGACATGTTGCAGGCCATGAACACAGGACACGCAGGGAGTTTGTCTACTGGGCACGGAAATTCACCACAGGATATGTTAAACCGATTGGAAACGATGGTTTTGATGGGGATGGACCTACCGTTGGCAGCGGTACGTCAGCAAATAGCTGCAGGTATTGATGTGCTGATACATTTGGAAAGAGGCAGAGACAAAAAAAGGAGAGTGGTAGAGATTGCAGAGGTGCTTGGAGTGAAAAATGGGATGATCCGGTTAAATAAGATATATGAGTTTGATGGTTGTTTTCGAAAGGTAGGCGAACTGAAATCAACAGAAAAATTAATTACAGAGAATATACATTAACTTGGCAGAATATGAAAAAGGTAATCCTTATATCCGTTATAGCGACGAGCATTATAAGCCTATTGTTTTATCGATCTGTTTGGGGAGGTGTCGTGTTTCCTTTGTGTTTTTGGGGATTTTATAAAAGAGAAAAGAGAGAAGGAAAACTACGACAAGACAGCGCTTTGCAGAATGAATTTGTAAATGGAATTAAAGTTTTAAACACGGCATTACAGGCAGGAATGGCAATGGAAAATGCGTGGCATGAAGTAGTAAAAGAAACGGAGCTGATGTATGGAAAAGAATCGTTGTTTTATCAGGAGGTAAAAGAAATCCAGCATGCTGTTTCGCTAAATATGCCAATAGAAAAAGTGCTTTTGGAATTTGCTTATCGAAGTGGAATTCCAGACATTATGAGTTTTGCAGAGGTGTTTGCATACGGAAAAAGAAGTGGAGGAAACTGGAAGAAAATTATAGATACTACCGTATTTCGTATTCAAGGAAAGCATGAAACAAAAAAAGAAATTGAGGTGATGATAGCAGCAAAAAAATTGGAGCAGCAGGTGATGAATATCATGCCATTAGGGGTGCTTTTCTTTTTGCAGATATCGTCATGGGATTATATGAGTGTTTTATATCACAATTCGATGGGGATTTGCTTTATGACATGTTGCTTGATGGGATACGGAGCGTCCATTGCGTTATCGGAAAAGATATTACAGATACAGGTGTAGAGATGAGTAAAAAAGAGTTAAAAAGATTAGGGGTCATATTTCTCTTTTTTCTAGCGCTAGGGATATATGCCGACCTTGCAAAAAAAGATATATCCTCAGAGGGAACCATAGAGCGAGGGAAGGTAGGAGATCAGGCAGAGGAACTGGAGCTTATCGTAGACGTAGAAGGTGTATTGGAGGGATATATCTATGAGATTGAGGTGGAACCTAGGCGGGTGCAAGAAGATGAAGCTGCTAGCTATTTTCAAAGTGCTATAAAAGAAATAGAAAAAGACTTTGAAAATTGGGAAGAAGAAATACCTATTCGGGATAGTTATGCATCAAATATGGTAACGGCAGAATGGATGTTTTCTCCAAAGGGGTACGTAAACTCGAACGGAAGCATAGAGGTGAAAGAGATTCCAGACGATGGTGTTTTGATAACAGCAAGAGCAGTATTAGCATGTGATAGCTATGAACAGATATATCAGGTGCCTTTTCGAATTGAAAAAGAAAACTTATCTGTAGACCAAAGGATAACTGCGGCATTGGACACTTGGTTCGAAGAACAACAGATGCAAGAAGGTAGTGAAACTCTTCTTTTACCAGAGGAAGTAGATGGCTATGCACTTCAATGGTCCAGCAAGAGTGATTATATTACTATAAAAATATTGATATTGGAGATTGGTGCATTCTTTCTGATTTTATATTTGCAAAAAAAGCAAAGAGAGAAAGAGGAGAAAAACAGAAAGCTGCAAATGGAAAGGGATTACCCAGAAGTGGTTAGTCAATTATCTGTTTTGTTGGAATCAGGAATGACAATACGACAAGCATGGAACAAAATTGCAAAGCAATATGAAGAAAATAGAAGGAGAGGTTTGGTAGAAGAAAAAGAAGTTTACCAGGCAATCGTAAATATGAATCGGCAAATTGCAGAAGGGGTAAAAGAGAGAGCTGCATATGAGAAATTTGCGGAAGAAATATCGCTTGCGTCTTATCGAAGAATGATGCGCATCCTAGAAGGAAATCTAGAGAAGGGAAGTAGAGATATCTGCAATTGTTTGGAAGAAGAGTCTATGCAAGCCTATGAACAGAAGATTTTATTCGCAAAAAAACAGGGAGAAGAAGCTTCTGCTAAGATGCTTGTTCCTATGATGCTTATGATGCTATTGGTAATTGTAATAATCATGGTGCCAGCGTTTATGGAGTTTTCGATATAGAAAGGAGAAATTATGTTGGAATTGAAACGGTTTTTAAAAGAGGAAAAAGGTGCAGGTGTGGTGGAGTTGATATTAATTATTGTGGTTTTAATCGGGCTCGTACTAATTTTCAAGGAGCAGGTCACAGACTTGGTAGAAGATTTGTTTGATAGCATAATGAAAGAGGCTGGGAAAGTGTGAGAAAAGGAAGTATAACGATTTTTTCGTTGCTCTCTCTTGTGTTAGTAGCTGCATGTTTATTTACCCTATTGGAGGGTGCTCGTTATAAAGAAATAAAAAGATTAGCAGAGTTGCAAACAGAGCTAAGTGTGGAATCTGTATTTGCGAATTACAACTCTTATCTATGGGAAGAATATCAATTACTAGCTAGTGATAAGTGGGGTATGGAGGAAACGCTCATTGCAAATGGTAATGCTCGCTACGATGCTGAGGAGAGTGGGATAAACATGCTGCAGTTTCAGGTCGAGGATGTAGAGGTGGAAGCCTATACACTTTTGACAGATGGGCAAGGTGCTTCTTATATAAATGTGGTTTCTTCTTATATGGAAAAAAATCTTTTGTTCGAGATAGCAAAAGATATCTATAACCAATATGAAGTTGTAAAACAATTAAAAGAACAAAGCACATTAGACACCTCTGTAATCGAGGAAGCAATACAGAAGATTAAGGAGGTCGAAAGCGAAGAGGGAGAGGACGCCGTGTCAGTAGGCACATCAGGCACATATGTGGAAGAAGGTGTGAATTTAGTTACCGATGAAAAAAATGAGTTAGAAACGATGAAAAGAATTTTAGATATGGGTATCTTGGAGCTTGTAGTGGAAGACACTTCACAGCTTTCATCAGCAGAAATAGATTTTTCAAATGCAGTATCTGAGAGGGTGCTTTCGCAAGGAGAAAATAATGTCGTTGCGGAAAATGAATGGATAAATAAAATCTATCTACAACAATATTTACTTACATATTTATCTAATTATACAAACAAAAGGGAACAAGGTGCGTTGGCTTATGAAATCGAATATCTGGTTGGGAAGCAATCTGCGGATATAGAGAATTTAAAGGCGGTAGTTACACAAATAATGGGACTAAGAGAGGCAGTCAATTATCTCTATTTGTTAAGCAATCCACAAAAGGTAGAGGAGGCTGGAGTGATGGCGATTGCAATAGCAGGGACTTCAGGCAATCCCGTTCTGATAGAACTCGTAAAAACTGCTTTGTTAGCAGCATGGGCTTACGCAGAGAGTGTGCTGGATATGCGTGCGCTCCTGGCTGGGAAAAAGATATCGCTATTAAAAAACGATGATCTTTGGACATTGGATTTGGAAGATATTACAACAATTACAAATGGCTATGCTATGGCAAAAGAGAGTGAGTTGGGTTTGGATTATAAAAACTACCTAGGGATATTGCTTTTGTTTCAGAATCAGGAATCGTTGGCATTGCATGGGATGAATATTCAGGAAATCACGATTCAGAAAAAATATAATGTGCCAGAATTTCGAATGGATGAATTAATGATACAGGCGCAGGTGAAGATGTCTTATGTATATAATCCTATTTTTCCAATGGTAACTAAAACATTTTCTCGATGGAATTATGTGATAGAAACAAATGCAGGTTTTAAATATTAGAAAGGCGGGTGCGAAGGGATGTCTCTTTGGAATAATAAAATTTTAAATTATAAAAATCGCTCTCCCCGGTATTGCACGCGAACAAACTTTTCCTTCAACAAGGAGACATCCTTTGGTATCCGCCATAAAGCATCCCTGACCATAGAGGCTACCATAATTTTTCCTCTTGCCACAGGTTTTTTAGTTACCGTTTTGTTTTTCTTTCGAGTAATACAGGTACAAGCGGTTGTAGATGAGGCGTTGATGTATGTTGGTAGATTTAGTGCAGTTGAGAGTAGCGTCCTCTCTTCCGATGAAGAGATAAGGTTATTAGCAGAGGGGGTCATGCGCTCTACGCTTCAGAAGAATGATGTGGTGAATGAATATGTAGAGGGTGGAAACTGGGGGATAAGTTTGCTTGAATCAGAATTGACAAGAGAAACTATATCTCTAAAGGCAAGGTATGAAGTGAAGTTGCCGATTTCGTTTTTGGGAATAAAGACGGTCCCTTTGTATAGTCAGAATTTGTTTTATAAATGGAATGGGGATCTTAGCTCAGAAGAAGATACATCCTGGGTGTACATTACACCTAGTGGAAAGGTATATCATGCCAATTCCAATTGCAGAGTACTTGATTTGTCTATACAAGAAGCCAAGATAACTCAAATATCCGACCTGAGAGGAATGGATGGGCAAAAATATTATCCATGTTCTGGTTGTGAGGCAAAGAAGGGGGCATCGGAAGTTGTATATTATACGGATTATGGACGGTTATATCATGTGGATATTAATTGTAACGCATTAAAAAGAACGATCATGAGAATTCCGATGAAAGATGTGAAAGAAAGAGAGGCTTGTAGCTATTGTTATTCGAGTTAAAACCAGTATTGGTAAGTCTATTGCTGGTAATTCAAACTTATTGGGATTTGCGATATCGTGAATTGCCACTTGTAGTTTCGGGAGTAGGAGGAGTGGTAGGCATAGCAATGTCCATCTATCAGGGAAGAGAAGTTGAGGAAATTTTTTTGGCACTTTTACCTGGGGCGGTAGCCTTGTTTTTAGGGAAAATAACAAGGCAGGCCATCGGGTATGGAGACGGTGTCCTGATTACGATACTGGGATGCTATGTTCCGTTAGAGGAAGTGTTGTTTTTGTGTATGTTTGCAAGTGTACTTGCTGGAATTTTTGGTCTTGTTTTACTAATCATCTTGCGAAAAAAAGGGACATATGAAATTCCGTTTGTCCCATTTCTTTTTATAGCGTGGGTTGCAAAGGCCATTTTTTTATAGGGGTTTAAAACATGACGAGGAGAAAACAAAAAGGTAGTTTTACCATTGAAGCAACGATTCTAATTCCAATGATGTTATTTATCCTGATAATTGCCTTGGAGCAGGGATTAGATTTTTTTCAGCAGGCAAAAGAAAGAAGTATATTAGAAGAATTGCAAAGTTGGGATGCAGTAACGCTGTTTTACAATACACAGAAGTTGGAAGAGTTAGGAGAGGAAATACAAGATGATTAATCGAGAAATAACGTATGAAAGAGATATCAATAAAAGTTATATGAAGATACCAGCAGTACCAGAAGAAAGTTTTGATGAAAAGATTTTGTTGCGAAATAAATTTGACGGGAGTATTCCCGTGGAGAAATGTTTTATCAATGGCAAGGGGCAGTATTGGTATAACATTTCCGGAAAGATGGCGCTGGATGCCTATTGTCGCGTAAACCAGATTGGGCAAAATTTTTTTGAAACATTAATTCTTCGTATATGCAGTCAACTGGAAATTTTAGAATGGAACCTTATGGACAGTAATTGTCTCATAGTAGATCCAGAGCTCATATTTGTAAATAGCACAGGAGAGGAGTTCTCCTTTGTCCTATATCCACAGACAAAAGGGGATTTTTTCGCGGAGTTACAAGAGCTAATGGAATATCTGCTGACAAAATTAAATCATTCCGATAAGGAGGCTGTGCATGCAGCATATGAGATTTATGAATTAACTTTGGCGGATAGTTATAATGTGTCCACTTTAAAGGAAGCAATCTTACAGCGACGCATGCAGGAGAAAAAGCAGGAGCAAAAGAAGGAAGAGGAAATAAAGTGGGAAAGGGAGGAAACAAAGGAGTTGCAACGAGAAATAGAACTCTCATTTTCCTTACCGAAGGAAATTGAAGAACATATAACAAAATTGTTTGATAAAATAAAAGAGATTTTAAAGAGGGAGAATAAAGAAGAAATTCCAGAGGTGGTCTATCCTGAGGAAGAGTATAAAGAAGAACAAGTAGAAATACATCCAACGGTATGTCTAGCCGCTACATTAGGAGAGACTAGAGGTGTGTTGGTATACGAAGGAACAGGAGGCTATCCGGACTTTGAAATAGGGCAGATGATGTGTGTAATTGGAAAAAATCATCGTGTGAGAATGCGAATAGAGAGAGAGACCATAAGTCAGTTTCATGCAAAAATCGATTATTTCGGTGATACATATTATATAGAAGATATGAATTCTACAAATGGTACCTATGTAAACGAAGAATTACTTAGTTATAAAGAAAAGAGAATGCTCCGTTCTGGAGATGTGATTCGTTTTGCAGATGTAAAATATCGTTTTGTATGATGTGTGATACAAGGAAGTGTGACCATTTCCTAAGCTTGTGGTATAATGAAGAAAACTTTAAAAAGGAGCGTGTGAAATGAGTGTTACAGTCGCGCTTATAGTGATAAATGTAATCGTTTTCTTCTTATTAGAATTTATGGGACAAACAGAAAGTGCTGTTTTCATGATGGAACATGGTGCAATGTATCCGCCATACATCATGGAAAAGGGCGAATACTGGAGATTGTTTACTGCCACCTTTATGCACTTTGGATTTGGGCATTTGCTAAACAATATGGTTATGCTGGGTGCAGCAGGGCAGATGCTAGAAAAAGCTTTGGGCAAGGTGAAATACTTGATTCTTTATCTCGCAGCAGGTGTAGGAGGATGTGTTCTTTCTTATTTAGAAATGATTCATAGTGGAGAGTATGCGGTATCTGCAGGAGCGTCGGGTTCTGTATTTGGAATCGTAGGAGCTCTAGCGTGGATTCTGATTGTCCATAAAGGAAAGTATGAGACGCTGACAGGAAAAGGCATGATAGGTATGATTATCCTTTGTTTGTACTACGGAGTGTCCGAAGGCAATATTGATAATTGGGGTCATATCGGCGGATTGATTGTTGGATTTATTTTATCTATCATTTTCTATCGAAGAAATGTTAAAAATATTGATTTTAATGAGCAAAATTTATATACTTAAGAAAGACCAAAGAAAACAGGTGAGGTAGAAAATGAAAATTAATATCTATTATGGTGGCCGTGGGCTTTTAGATGATCCTACATTATATGTATTAGATAAGATGGAAGATGTATTAAAAGAGCTTCGTGTCAACGTAGAACGTTATAATATTTACGAACACAAAAATGAAATTGCTACATTGCCACAGACCTTTAAGGATGCAGATGGAATAATTCTCGCAACCACAGTAGAGTGGCTAGGTATCGGTGGATATATGCAGCAGTTTTTGGATGCATGTTGGTTATATGGTGACAAAGAAAAAATCCGTACCATTTATATGCAGCCAATCGTTATGTCTACGACTTATGGAGAAAGAGAAGGTGAGTTAACACTTGCCAACGCGTGGGAGATTTTAGGTGGACAACCATGTCCAGGTCTTTGTGGCTATGTAGAAGATTTGGTTTCTTTCCAGATGAATAAGGAATACACAGTTATCATCGAAAAGAAAGCAGAAAATCTTTATCGTATGATTTCGCAGAAAATGATGAGCCTTCCTACGAGTAATTCTGCGGTAAAACAGAGTGTGCTTCGTACACAGCAGATGAATCTTACTCCACAGGAAAGTGAACAACTCTCGAAATATGTATCAAATGACTCTTATGTAAAACAGCAGAAGGAAGATATCGAAGAGCTTGCATCTATGTTTAAAGATATGCTCGGAAAAACAGGGAGCGAGGAGAGAGAACCTTTTGTAAAAGAATTACAGAGTCATTTCGTAGCACAGGATGATTTCCGTGCAACATATTCTCTTGGTATCGAAGGATACAAAAATCCATTATACATATCTGTGGATAACGATAAATTGGAAGTGCATTATGGACAGAAAGAAAATATCGATGTATATGCGAAATTGTCCGTAGATGTATTGCAGTCAATTGTGGATGGCCGCATGACCTTCCAAAGAGCATTCATGACTGGAGAAATGACAGCAAAGGGCAATTTTAAAACCCTTCGTATGTTAGATCAGGTATTTTTGTTCTAATTAGAAATAAACGATAGAAAGTAAGGAGATAAATTATGGTAAATGATAATTGTATTTTCTGTAAACTCGCAAATGGAGTAATTCCTACTAATACTATATACGAAGACGAAGACGTTAGAGTATTTATGGATGCAGCACCAGCGACAAAGGGACATGCATTGGTAGTTCCAAAAAACCATTATGCAGACATCTATGAAATTGAACCAGAAACCCTAGGCAATGCGGCAAAGGTCGCACAGAAAGTTATCCAACACGCCAAAGAAGTGCTTGGATGTGAAGGCTATAATTTGGTACAGAACAACGGCGAAGTAGCAGGACAGACGGTATTTCATTTTCATATGCATTTAATTCCACGTTATGAAAGTATGGACAATACAAATATGATTAGTTGGACTCCAGGAACATCAGATGATGAAGAAATGAAAAATCTGGTAGAAAGCTTAAAAGTAGAATAGCACAGAGCTGTCGTAAAATCCATTTTGCGACAGCTCTTCATATTATTTAGATACTTTTTTAATTAGTGTAACAATGGTTCCGATGGAATCCATCTGACCACTTTCTGACATTGCATCAATATATTTCTGTCTATTTTTATAAACCATCTGAACTGCATCTAATAATACTTCATCCGATACATCTTCTTCCTGAATGACATGTGAGAAACCTTGTTTCTCAAAGGATTTTGCATTCAAAATCTGATCACCGCGGCTTGCTGCTGCGGATAGAGGAATCAAGATGTTTGGTTTATGTAGAGCCAAAAGTTCACAAATAGAATTAGCGCCAGCACGAGAGATAGCAAGGTCTGCAAGAGCGAGCATATCCGTCAGCTCTTCGTTTGCATATTCAAACTGTGCGTAACCTGGCGTTCCTACAAGTGATTCATCCAGATTTCCTTTTCCACATAAGTGAATAATATAGAAGTCTTTTAAAAGTTTTGGTAAAACCTTGCGTACCGCTTCATTGATTGCTTTGGAACCTAGACTTCCACCAATAATAAGTAAAACAGGTTTTTTCTCAGATGGAAATTTGCAAAGTTTATAGGCATTGTCTGCATTTCCGCACAAAAGTTCACGACGGATAGGAGAGCCTGTAAGCACAGCTTTTTCTGCTGGTAAGTACGCCAATGTTTCAGGGAAGTTACAACAGACTTTTTTTGCACCCTTCATCGCAATGCGATTTGCAAGGCCTGGTGTGATGTCTGATTCGTGAATAATCGCAGGGATACCGCAGGCTTTTGCTGCCAAAACGACAGGAACCGATACAAATCCCCCTTTGGAAAAGACGATATCTGGTTTAATTTTGTGCATAAGACCAAATGCTTGACCAAAGCCTTTTATAACACGGAAAGGATCCGAAAAGTTTTTAATATCAAAGTATCTACGAAGTTTTCCAGAATCGATACCTGTATAAGGAATGTTCTGTGCTTCGATTAAGCCTTTTTCAATACCTGTGTAAGAGCCGATGTAATGAATATCATATCCAGCTTCTTTTAAGGCAGGCATAAGTGCGATGTTTGGTGTAACGTGGCCAGCGGTTCCGCCGCCTGTCATAACGATTTTTTTCATAAGACTACCTTTCTGTATGTAAAAGATTTTCTACTTATATATTATACCCAAAAGAAGAATTGTCAACAAAGATTCCAAGGGAAAGCGTTCGCAAAAAAGTGCTCACGAATGTAGAAAAATAGGGAAACTTGCGATGAAAAGTCTGTCAGGAAATCTTTATTAAAAAGAGAAACCTCTATATAATAAGAAGGACAAGCAAAGTAAAACAGTAAAGGAGAATCATGATGTTTCGTGTGGAATGGTTATTCCTATTGCAGATTGCAACGGGAATACTTATGGTTGTGTTTTTACAGAAGATAGGAAGAATGCAAAAGCAGATAGATGAGATTACAAAAGAAGTAAAGGCGTATTTGAATTTTATTGAAGAAGAAGCAGAAGAAACTCCACAAGAGCAAATTGTACTTAATAAAATACAATATGAGAAGATGGAAAAGAGTGCTTTTTCAGATAGAAAACAATCGCAAGAAGAGCAGCAAACACGCCTAATTCAAGAGGTTTTAGGGGAATATTTTCCATGAGAAAACAAGAGCTTATCCAAAATTTGACAAATACATAAAGCTCTGATATAATGCCTCCTGTGTAACAATTTCGTAACATTTGAAATAAAATGTTTAAAAAGTTAAGATTCGTGTAATACTTAAGAAGGAAAACATTTGGAGGTATTATGAAATTAAAAGCAAAATTTTTATGTGCATTAGTGGCACTCGTATTTGTTGTCACAGCATGTGGAACTGCAGATGAAATGAACACAGAAAGTGTTAATTTAGATGATTCACAGAATGTGACAGTTGAAAAAGAAGAAACAGATGTAGTGGCATCCGTACCTGAGTATACAGAAGAAGAGCTCACATGGTTAAACCGTGTGATGCCAAACGTACAGGATTCATTAAATGTACGTGCAGAAGCAAGTGAAGAAGCAGAAATTGCTGGTAAATTAGAAAAAGGCGATTACGCCGAAGTCCTCGAACTTGGAACTGAATGGACAAAAATTCAGTCTGGAGAATTAGTAGGATACATTAAAAATGAATATTGTATTTACGGTTTAGAAGCATTGACATATGCAAAAGAAAATTGCGACACCATCGCAACTACTACAACAGATGGTCTTCGTATTCGTGAAGAAATGACTACAGAAAGTAACGCTATCAAACGTCTTGATGAAGGTGATAGACTTGTGGTTGATTTAAGCGCTGAAGTAGAAGACGGATGGGTTGCTATTAAGTACAATGACAACACATATTATGTAAGTGCAGAATATGTAAGTGTTGAATTAGAAGTTGGAACAGGTCTTACAATGGCAGAAATCGAAGAAATCAGACGCCAAGAAGAAGAAGCAAAAGCTGCTGCAGAAGCAGCTCGAGCAGAAGCAGCAGCTCGTGCAGCTGCTCAGCAGGCATCTATTGCATCAGTAGATGATCTTACACTTTTAGCGTCTATGATTTACTGCGAAGCAGGTGGTGAAGGGTATGATACACAGCTTGCGGTCGGAGCTGTTATTATGAACCGAGTAAGAAGTGGTGGATATCCAAACACGATTTACGGTGTTGTTACACAAAGCGGACAGTTCCCACCAGCGACAAACGGAAAGTTGGCAAGAGTAATTGCGAACGGAAAAGCCACAGCTTCTTGTTATGAAGCAGCACAGGCTGCATTAAATGGAGCTGATAACACAGGTGGATGTTTGAAATTTAATGATCACAATGGCTCAAGACAGGGCGTGGTTATCGGCGGAATGGTATTCTGGTAAAAAGAATACAAAAGGTCATCGAAAGATGACCTTTTTTTATTGCATGAAACCGAATATAGCCTTGTATTTAAGGGGTAAATAGAGTAAAATACTATCATTCCAAATAAGATGGGGGAGATAAATATGACTTTAAAAGGACGCTCGTTTTTAACATTAAAAGATTATTCGCCAGAAGAAATTACATATTTGATTGATTTGGCGGCAGAATTAAAAGAAAAAAAGAAACAAGGCATTATGCATGATAGTCTTGTTGGAAAAAATATCGTGCTTATTTTTGAAAAGACCAGTACTAGAACCAGATGTTCTTTTGAAGTTGCAGCTTACGATTTAGGTATGCACGTGACATATCTGGATCCAGCTTCTTCACAGTTCGGAGGAAAAGAAAGTGTAGCGGATACTGCTCGTGTATTAGGTAGAATGTATGACGGTATCGAATACCGTGGTTTTGCCCAGAAAACCGTAGAAGAGCTTGCAAACTATGCAGGTGTTCCAGTATGGAATGGTCTTACAGATGAATTCCATCCTACACAGATGATAGCAGATATGCTTACCATTCGTGAGCATTTAGGAAAATTAGAAGGTGTGAAATTTGTATATATGGGAGATGCCCGTTTCAATATGGGTAATTCTCTTATGGTTACCTGTGCAAAACTTGGTATGCATTTTGTAGCATGTACAAACAAGAGATATTTCCCAAAGAAAGATTTAGTAGAATATGCAAAGAGTGTGGCTGCAGAAACAGGAGCCACCATTACCCTAACAGAAGATGTAGCAGAAGCAACAAAGGATGCAGATGTTATTTATACAGATGTATGGGTATCTATGGGTGAACCAGCAGTAGTATGGGGCGAACGTATTGATGATCTTCTTCCATATCAGGTAAATGAAAAAGCATTTGAAAATGCAAAAGATACTGCAATTTTCATGCATTGTTTACCAGCGTACCACGATTTGAATACAAAGGTTGGAGAAGAAGTAAACAAGAAATTTGGTTTAACAGAACTCGAAGTAACCAATGCTATTTTTGAAGGGCCTCGTTCTGTGGTATTTGATGAAGCAGAAAACCGTATGCATTCCATCAAAGCAATTATGAAGGCAACCCTATCGGATTAAGAGGTAAATGAAATGATAAACAAACGTTATCATTTTAAAGAAATAGATTCCACAAATAAAAAAGCAAAAGAATTGGCAGGAGAAAACTGTCCACATGGCACGTTGGTATCAGCGGATGCGCAAAATGCTGGCGTAGGTCGTCGTGGACGAAGTTGGTCTTCTGAAGAAAATACGGGAATTTATATGTCCATGGTACTTCGACCAGAGATGGATGCAAACCAGGCCTCCATGCTCACGCTGGTAGCAGCGATATCTGTGGCAAAGGCCATAGAGGCTTTTGAAGTACATAAAAAGGCATCGATTCAAATTAAGTGGCCAAATGATATTCTTTTAAACAAAAAGAAAATTTGTGGCATTTTGACAGAAATGACTTTGGCAGAAATGAAAATAGATGCGGTGATCATCGGAATTGGTATCAATGTAACAAATCAAATTTTTCCAGAAGAGATTGCAGACACGGCCAGTTCTATTTTGATAGAGGCGGGCGTGGAAATCGACAGAGAACTGTTGATAAAAGAAGTCTGGAAGCAGTTTGCAGTATATTACGAGATGTTTTTACAAACCAAGGATCTTCAGATGTTTCGAGAAGAATATGAACTGTTTTTAGTAAACAAAGAGAAACAGGTAAAGGTATTAGACCCAGCAGGCGAATATACTGGGGTAGCAAAAGGAATCACAAGTACGGGAGAACTTCTCGTGGAGACTGAGACAGGAATGCAGCAGGTATCCAGCGGAGAAGTTTCTGTGAGAGGAATATATGGATATGTCTAGAAGCGAAATTACACTATGTGCGTCAAATGCGTACAACAAAAAATATTATTTAAACGAAAAATTCAATGGGTTACCAGAAGCTATAAAGGAAGAACTTCAGATTATGTGCGTTCTTTACACAGAGGATGTAGGTGGTGTATTGGAGATGGTGTTTGACGAAGATGGAAATCTGGAATTTCGTACCTCGTACGAAGAGCAGGATTTCTTCTACGATGAAATAGGAAGCGTATTGAAAATCAAACAGTATCAAAATGTAAAACGTGATTTGATGGAAGCATTGGAAACCTATTATCGTATTGTGTTCTTGGGCGAAGGTCTGGACGAGGAGGAATAATCCTATGATTTTAACATTAGATGTCGGAAATACTAATATGACAGGTGGTGTTTTCAAGGAAGACGAAATCGTAGCTACATTTCGTATAACCACAAAAATACCTCGTACATCCGATGAGTATGGAATGATGCTTTGCAATTTATTACAGCAAAACAAAATCAATTCTGAGGATATCAAGGATGCGATTATCTGTTCCGTTGTACCAGATATCATGCACTCTTTAGCAAGTGCTATGATTAAGTACCTGAATATTAAACCAATTATCGTGGGACCTGAAATCAAAACAGGGCTTCGCATTCAGCTACCAAATCCACAGCAGGTCGGCGCGGACCGTATCGTAGACGCAGTTGCTGCGTATGAAATATATGGGGGACCTGTACTTGTCATGGATTATGGAACAGCTACTACCTATGACCTCGTGGATGAAACAGGAGCTTTCGTAGGCGGTATTACTGCACCAGGTATTGCCATTTCCGCAAAAGCACTTTGGGAAGATGCAGCAAAGCTTCCAAAGATTGAAATTGCAAAACCAGAAAATGTTATCGGAAAAGACACCATTACCAGTATGCAGTCAGGACTTGTTTTCGGACAAATTGGACAAGCAGAATATATCATCAAAAAAGTAAAAGAAGAATCTGGTTTGGATAACCTAAAGGTCGTAGCAACGGGTGGTTTGGGACGAATCATCGCTGAAGGAACCGATGCAATTGATATTTATGATGCAAACTTAACGTTAAAAGGTATTTATTTGGTGTATAAAAAACAGAATAGGAAAATAAAATAACCTATGGGACAAAATATGATAAAGCCACTTCAGATTGGAAGTGTCACGTTACCAAATAATTTAATATTGGCACCTATGGCAGGCGTAACCGACCTGCCATTTCGCTTGTTATGCAAGGAGCAGGGAGCAGGACTTCTTTGTATGGAAATGGTTAGTGCCAAGGCAATTATGTATAAAAATAGAAATACCATCGACCTTTTGAAGATTGATGAGAGGGAATTGCCAGTATCCTTACAGCTTTTCGGTTCTGATCCAGATATCATTTCCAGTATTGCACACGAAATTGAAGATCGTCCATTCGATATCCTAGATATCAACATGGGCTGCCCAGTTCCAAAGATTGTCAACAATGGAGAAGGCTCTGCACTTATGAAGAATCCAAAGCTGGCAGGCGAAATTATAGAAAAAACTGCAAAAGCCATCAAAAAACCTGTTACAGTAAAAATAAGAAAGGGCTTTGATGACGACCATGTAAATGCAGTGGAAATGGCAAAGATAGCAGAAGCCAGCGGAGCAGCAGCGATTGCAGTGCATGGTAGAACCAGAGAGCAGTATTACTCTGGAAAAGCAGATTGGGATATTATTCGACAGGTAAAAGAAGCCGTATCCATCCCTGTTATTGGTAATGGAGATTTGCTTACGGCTGAGGATGTTATCGCTATGCAGGAACAGACTGGTTGTGACGGATTCATGATAGGCCGTGGTGCTCAGGGTAACCCATGGATTTTCCGCCAGGTGCTGCACTACTTTGAAACAGGAGAGCATTTACCAAAGCCAAGCTTTGAAGAAGTGGCAGAGATGATGCTTCGTCATGCCCGCATGATGCTGGAATTCAAAGGAGAATACACAGGTATTCGAGAAATCCGTAAGCATGGTGCATGGTATACTGCAGGTTATCCAAACTCTGCAAAACTTCGTGTAATGATAAATGAAGTAGAGACATACAATGAGTTAGAAGCACTCTTGTACAAGGTATGTAGGCAAAACGGCTAAAAACCACGATTTTCCTTGACATAGAAGGTGCGATTGGCTATAATGCTATGAGTTGCAAGCACCTAAGAGGTGCGCTTGAAACGTGAATACAAAAAGGGGTAAGGTAAAATGACAGCTAAAAAGAACATTTTAACTAGCGAAGGTCTTAAGAAATTAGAAGACGAATTAGATGAATTAATCGTTGTAAAACGTAAAGAAGTAGCACAGAAAATTAAAGAAGCTCGTGAACAGGGCGACTTATCAGAAAATGCAGAATATGACGCAGCAAAAGATGAACAGCGTGACATCGAAGCTCGTATTGAAGAAATCGAAAAAATCTTAAAGAACGCTGAAATCGTAGATGAAGATGAAGTAGACCTTGGAACCATCAACATTGGATGCCAGGTTAAAATCTTAGACTGCGAATTCGACGAAGAATTAACATACAAAATCGTTGGTTCAACAGAAGCTAACAGCTTAAAAGGAAAAATCTCAAACGAATCACCAGTAGGTAAAGCTCTTATTGGTAAAAAAGTTGGAGACATGGTATCCGTAGAAACACAGGTAGGAGTAGTTTCTTATAAAGTACTCGATATTCAGAAATCTATCTAATACAGAAAACAATCCAGTATGTAATAGAGAAACGGAATTCATAATAGACGGAGGAAGAGCATGGGCAATCAGGAAAATGCAAACAACAATGCACCACAGCAGGACTTAAACGAACTCCTGAAAATTCGTCGTGAAAAATTACAGACATTACAGGAAAACGGAAAAGATCCTTTTGTAATTACCAAATATGATGTAACACATCACAGTACAGATATCAAAGACAACTTTGATGAAATGGAAGGAAAAGAAGTATCCATCGCAGGACGTATGATGTTCAAGCGCGTTATGGGTAAAGCTTCTTTCTGTAACATCCAGGACTTAAAAGGAAATATCCAGTCTTATGTTGCAAGAGACAACATCGGCGAAGAATCTTACGCAGACTTCAAGAAGTATGACGTAGGTGATATCCTTGGTATCAAAGGTACTGTTTTCAAAACCAAAACTGGTGAAACATCTATCCATGCAGAAGAAGTAACTCTTTTATCAAAGAGCTTACAGATTCTTCCAGAAAAATATCATGGACTTACAGATACAGATACAAGATATCGTCAGCGTTACGTTGATCTTATCATGAATACGGAAGTAAAAGATACTTTTGTAAAACGTTCAAAAGTGTTAAAGAGCATTCGTAACTACCTAGATGGACAGGGCTTCATGGAAGTAGAAACACCTATGCTTGTTTCTAACGCAGGTGGAGCAGCAGCTAGACCATTTGAAACACATTTCAACGCATTAAACGAAGACTTCAAGCTTCGTATTTCTCTTGAACTTTACTTAAAGAGACTTATCGTTGGTGGTATGGAAAGAGTATACGAAATTGGACGTGTATTCCGTAACGAAGGCCTTGATACAAGACATAATCCAGAGTTCACACTTATGGAACTTTACCAGGCTTACACAGACTACCACGGCATGATGGACTTAACAGAAAATCTTTACCGTTACGTAGCTCAGGAAGTAACTGGCGGACTTACACTTACCTATGGCGAACACGTAATGGATCTTTCAAAACCATTTGAAAGAATTACCATGGTTGACGCTGTTAAGAAATATGCAAATATAGACTGGAATGAAGTAGCTGATTTAGAAGCTGCACGTGCTCTTGCAAAAGAACACCACATTGAATTCGAAGAACATCACAAGAAGGGTGATATCTTAAACCTCTTCTTTGAAGAATATGTGGAAGAACATCTTATCCAGCCAACCTTTGTAATGGATCATCCAATCGAGATTTCTCCACTTACAA
>CAZVOY010000006.1:0-29162 GCA_964628865.1 uncultured Lachnobacterium sp.
GAACGTTTTACTACGCTGCCGTCTGGAGCGAGATTACCTTTTAATACAGCAAGACCGCCTGTTTTGCTATATGGGTTATCCATTGGTCTAATAACTTCTGGATTTTTATTTACTGCGTTTGCAATATTTTCTCCAATTGTCTTACCTGTTACTGTCATACAGTCTGTATTAAGAAGTCCTGCATCTGCAAGCTGTTTCATAACTGCATATACACCACCTGCTTCATTTAAATCTTCCATATATGTAGGACCAGCTGGTGCTAAGTGACAAAGGTTTGGAGTCTTTTCACTGATTGGGTTTGCAAATTCAATATCAAAGTCAAATCCAATTTCGTGTGCAATCGCTGGCAAATGAAGCATAGAGTTTGTCGAACATCCAAGTGCCATATCTACTGTAAGAGCATTGATCATGGATTCTTTTGTCATAATATCAAGTGGACGAATGTTTTTCTTGTATAAGTCCATAACTGCCATACCCGCATGTTTTGCGAGACGAATTCTATCTGAATAAACAGCTGGAATTGTTCCGTTTCCACCAAGTCCCATACCAAGAGCTTCTGTTAAACAGTTCATAGAGTTTGCTGTGTACATACCTGAACAAGAACCACAGGTAGGACATGCTTTTTCTTCATATTCTCTTACGTCATCTTCTGTCATTGTGCCAGCTGCATATGAGCCTACTGCTTCAAACATAGAAGACAAACTTGTTTTACAACCTTTTACCTTACCTGCAAGCATTGGTCCACCTGATACAAAGACAGTTGGAACATTAATACGAGCTGCTGCCATAAGTAAACCTGGAACATTTTTATCACAGTTTGGAACCATAACCAAGGCATCAAACTGATGTGCAAGTGCCATAGCTTCTGTAGAGTCTGCAATCAAATCTCTGGTTACGAGGGAATATTTCATTCCTACGTGTCCCATTGCAATACCATCACATACGGCGATAGCTGGGAAAACCACTGGTACACCACCAGCTTCTGCTACACCGAGCTTAACTGCATTAACAATTTTGTCTAAGTTCATATGACCTGGTACGATTTCGTTGTAAGAGCTAACGATACCGACCATAGGTTTTTTCATTTCTTCTTCTGTAAATCCTAAAGCATTGAACAAACTTCTATGTGGAGCCTGCTGCATTCCTGTTTTTACATTATCACTTCTCATTGTACTTCCTCACTTTTATAAAAATAATGTCTTATTTTATCACATCTAAACTCTATCTGCAATCAAACTTCCCATCTCAGCAGTACCAACCTTTGTGATACCATCAAGGCTTTCACCCGACTGTGGCATGATATCGCCAGTACGATAGCCTTCTTTTAACACCTGTTTTACTGCTGCTTCCACTGCATCTGCTTCTTTGTCTAAATCAAAACTATAGCGAAGCATCATGGCTGCACTTAAAATTGTTGCGATTGGATTTGCAATACCTTTTCCGGCAATGTCTGGTGCAGAACCACCACTTGGTTCATAAAGACCGAACTTAGTTTCATTTAAGCTGGCTGAGGATAACATTCCGATAGAACCTGTTACCATGCTGGCTTCATCCGATAAAATATCACCAAACATATTCTCTGTAAGGATTACATCGAACTGTGCTGGATTTTTCACCAGCTGCATTGCACAGTTGTCAACCAACATATGCTCATAGGAAACTTCTGGATAATCCTTTGCCACTTCTTCTACAACTTTTCTCCAAAGTCTAGAAGAATCCAATACGTTTGCTTTATCTACGGAAGTTACTTTCTTTCTACGTTTCATTGCAATATCAAAACCGCGGATAGCAATACGTCTGATTTCGTCTTCTGTATAGGTAAGAGAATCGCAGGCTGTCATTACACCATCTACTTCTTTGGTACTTCTTTCCCCGAAGTAAAGGCCGCCAGTCAGTTCTCTCATAATCATCATGTCAAATCCGTCTCCGATGATATCATCACGAAGTGGACACGCTGCTTTTAATTCTTCGTATAAATACGCAGGTCTTAGATTTGCGAAAAGATTTAATTCTTTTCTAATCTTTAACAACCCAGCCTCTGGACGAAGATTTGGTGGTAACTTATACCAAGGAGAGGTGGTAGTATCTCCACCAATAGATCCCATCAATACTGCGTCGCTTTTCTTCGCTGCTGCGATAGCTTCATCTGTAAGAGGAACGCCTGTAGCGTCAATCGAGCATCCTCCCATCAAAATTTCTGTATAATCAAATGTATGTCCATATTTCTTTCCAACTGCATCCAAGACTTTTGTCGCTTCTGCTGTTACTTCTGGTCCAATTCCATCCCCTGCAATTACACCTACTTTAAAATTCATTTTCTGCCTCTTTCTCGTAAAAATACGTTCAACTTAATGATACTATAATAAAACATGTATGTTTTTATTTCAATATAACTAGCCATTTTAGTTTTTTATAAGTTTCATAACTTTAATTTATATTTATTTTTACATAATGATAGACACAGGTTTGCCTTTTCTCTGTACCTATGATATACTTAGCGAGTAAACTTTTGTTTCATTAGGGGGACTTTTATGAATAATAATGAATCAGCTGAAAACTATTTAGAAACCATTCTCATGCTAAGCAAGAAACTGCCCGTTGTTCGTGCAGTGGACATCGCAAATGAATTAGGATATAAAAAATCAAGTGTTAGTATTGCTATGAAACATCTTCGCGAAAAAGAACACATCACCGTAACAAATGCTGGCTACATTTCTCTTACAGAAAGCGGTCGTACGATTGCGGAAATGATTTATGAAAGACACGAAATGCTCACTCATGTACTTACCACCCTTGGCGTACCAGAAGAAATTGCTTCTGAAGATGCATGTCGCATTGAGCATGTAATTAGCAAGGAAAGCTTTGAAGCAATTAAAACTTATCTTGCAAAGGAAAAAGGATTATAGAAAGAAAGAAGGAACTGTCACACCAAAAACAGCTCCTTCTTTTTTTATGGACAAAATATTGATAAGAACTCCGATGCTGGACAAGGTTTACCATAGTAGAAACCTTGTATATAATCAGGACCAAGAGAACGAATTTGATTCAATTCCTCTTCCGTCTCTATCCCTTCTACACAAATCTTTAATCCAAGACCGTGTACCATCTTAATAATATCCTTCATTAATGTATTTTCAAATTTATTGTTTAACGCTTTTACCGTAAATCCACGATCTAATTTTACTACATTTGGCGTCATATCGCTAATATTCATTAAATTCGAATATCCTGTACCAAAATCATCCAAAGCAATCGTCACACCATACCGGCGAAGATTCTCCCATACTTTTTGAATCTGAACCGAATCATCCAACTGACCACTTTCTGTCAATTCGATTGTAATGCATGATGGTTCCATTCCATTTTCCTTTAGCAAACGGAAAAACTCCAATATGAATGGGCTCTTAAGCACCTGCACATATGACACATTTACATTGACTCGGAAATCAGGTATAGATTTCTTTACCTCTCTACAGAAATTAATACCTTCATTCAATACCCACTTTCCAACAGGGATTATCAAACCGCTTTCCTCTAAAATAGGAATGAGTTCTGCAGGCGATACCTTCTCACCATTTGGCAAAGTATAGCGAAGTAAAGCCTCTGCTGCATAGAGATTCTTTTCACCTCCATCCATGATAATTGGCTGGAAATGCACCTCAAAGCCCTCAAAGGAAGAAGACACCGCTTCTCTTACCGTACTTAAAAGCAAGCGTTTTCTCAGGAAGTTTTCATAATCTTCTTCATTAAAGAAATACACCTGATTCTTACCTAGTTTCTTTGCCTGGCTAAGTGCAAACTGAGATAATTTAATCAATTCCTGATATTCCATTTCTTCTAATTCGCTATAGGCAAGAATACCGCCTGAGATTGTGAAAAAAGTCTGATAGTGATTTTTCTCAATAAACTCATCTACCTTTGTTCGAATGCGGTCGTATAATTCTTTTCCTTCGTTCTCATTGTTTGACAAATAAGAGATTACTAAAAACTCATCTGCAACCACACGATAAACTTCTTCTCCCGCGCTTAATGAGTTTACGATACAATCTGCCACTCCACGTAAAATAAAGTTTCCATATTCATGTCCAAATCTTTCATTAATAGATTTAAAGTCATCGATTCCAATGTGAAGCACATAACCACTGCTGGCAACCTGGCAGAAAGCCTGCAAATTATCCGCAACAGCAGCCACACTCTTTAGACCACTGATATTATCTGCAATCTGACCTTTACCTATTTCATTTACACATCCTACCAAACAGGCTGGTCTCCCATCTCGATCCTTTAATGCACGACCGCGACAGTTGATCCACTTTGGCTGACCATCTTTTCCAATCCAACGATATTCAATGTTGTGTTCATCTTTTTCTCCCGAAACCATTTTTTCCAGATCCTGAACCAACATTTCCACATCTTCTTCATAAACAAATTTTTTATGTGTCTCTATTACATCATAAAAATCATTGCTTGGAAGTGCAAATCGCTCCAATGCTTTTGGTGAAATATAGTAATGATCTTTTTGTAAATCACAGAAATACAAATAATCATTCATACATGGCGCAAATCCATCAATTAAATTCCGATATTCTTCAAAATCATAATCTACTGCTAGTTTTCCCATGTTCTTCTCCGTTTCGTATCTTCATTTACTGCAAATTTAATCTAAATCAATTTCATCAATTTCTTTGTAAATACGTGTAGCAAGTTCCTGCATTCTTTCTTTATTTACCTTGCAAACCTGTCGATCATAGGTATACATACCATTGATTTCATCTTCAACGTCACTTACCTGTGTATATACACAACCACAAACGCCACCTTTAATGCCTGGTAATACCATAACCTCATACATATTTACAATGCGATCTGTCAGCTCCTCTGAGCTCTCACACGCACCATAACCATAAGAATCTTTTTCATTGAACACATGCCCTTCCACTTTATATGAAAATCCACCACATTCTGATAAGAACATAGGACGTTCTTTTGCATGAAGTTCTTCTGCTCTAAAGTAAATATGTTCGCTATCTACATCGCTCTTCTTCTGTGCAAACCAACCAGAAGTAGAATCAAAAAATCTTGTGCTATCACATTCTTTTGCTATATCATACATATCATCGCTATTAAACTGTCCCCATCCTTCATTGAAAATCGTATATCCAATGATACATGGATGATTGTATAAATCACGTATGGTTAGTCTCAAATTGTTTTCAAAGACGCGCATACACTGACTATCATGATAACGTCCCTTACGGTCATTTCTCTTTTTGAATTTTAACGTTGGAAGAACAGTATCAAGAATATAAGAATAGCCTCCATTGTTTACCATATCCTGTACAACCAACATACCTAGGCGATCACATTCATAGTAGAACTTTTCTGGCTCAATTTTAATATGTTTGCGAAGCATATTGAAACCAAGTTCTTTCATACGAAGAATGTCTTTTGTATATTCTTCTTCATCTTCTGGTAAGTAAATACCATCCTCATAATATCCCTGATCTAACAATCCATGCATAAAAATAGGATTTCCATTTAAACACATGTAATTTACACCATTTATTTTTTCGACACTAACAGTTCGAAGCGCAAAATAAGAATCTACTTCGTCTTCTCCTGTTACAATCTTTAAATCATACAAATAAGGGTTTTCTGGCGTCCAATGAATTGGATTTGGAATGGTGATTTTTCCTGTATCTTCTTTAAAATGTTGTTCTGCAACGATACCATCTTTTCCAGAAACTATAGCCGTGAATCCATCTTTAAATTTTGTATAAAGGCCACGGTCAACACCACTTTTTTGAATGGAAATTTCAATATCCGTCAAAGAAGGAGTCAATTTAATTCTTTCAATATAGTTGTCAGGTAAATTCTCTAACCAAACAGTCTGCCAAATACCACTAACTGGTGTATACCACATTCCACCACGTTTTTTACTTTGTTTTCCATATGGATAAACATGAGTCAACTCATCTTCTACCACAACTTTTAACTCGTTTACTTCATTCCGCTTTACCGCACGTGTAATATCGCTCCAAAAATGCAGATATCCACCTCCATGCTTTAACACAGGAAGTCCGTTTACATAAATTCTTACAATTTCATCCACTGCCCCAAAATGAATCATAATATTTGGAAGTGTGAATTCTTCTGGAATGGTAAAAGTTGTTGTGTAAGTAAATTTTTCTGGAACCTCTCCTTTCCATTCAGAAAGACGACTCTGCAATGGAAAAGGAACCTGAACCTTCTGTCCTTCTACTTCCCATGTCCCATTTAAATTCATGTAAATATTTCTTCTCATTTGTGGTCTTGGATAAGACTGCCATTTTGCTTCGCTCATAACTCCCCTATTTTCTCCTATTGTATATGCTTTCTATAACAAATGTGCTCTTAATTCTTCTGCACTAGCAGGACTCAAATATGCTGGTGCTACATCAAATACGGTCTTGCATCCCTTCATTCCTTCTTTATGCATACGATATGCAGCTCTTGCATAAGCCACAATAACAGATGCGGTAAACTCTGGATTAGAGTCTAATTTCAAACTATATTCAATAATATGATTGTTTTCCTCATTCCAGCCTGTCTTTCCGCTACGAATTACAAAACCACCATGTGGAATTCCTGCGTGATTTGTTGTAAGCTCTTCTTCTGTAATAAAGTTTACTGTCGTATCGTAATCTGCAAAGTAATTTGGCATATTTTTGATTTCCGCTTCAATCTTCGCTTTATCCGCACCTTCTTCTGCTACAACATAACATTCTCTTGTGTGTTTTTCTCTGGTAGTAAGTTCTGGATTTTCACCACTACGCACTCTTTCTAACGCCTCTTCTACTGGAACTGTGTACTGCTTTCCATTTGCCACGCCTTCCACTCGACGAATTGCATCTGAATGCCCCTGACTTACACCTTTTCCCCAAAATGTATAGTCACTGCCACTTGGCAAAATTGCATTGGCATATAAACGATTTAATGAGAACATTCCTGGATCCCAACCCACAGAAATCATTGCAACCTTATTATTCGCTGTTGCAACTTCATCTACAGCAGCGAAATGCTCTGGAATTTTTGCATGTGTGTCAAAACTGTCTACGACATTAAAGTATTTCGAATACTCTTTTGTCTGCTTTGGTAAATCTGTAGCACTCCCGCCACACATAATAAGTACATCTATATCCTCTTTCATCTTTGGCGCATCATCTACATGATATACATTTACGCCCTCACTTAATATCTTTACAGTTTTAGGATCTCTTCTCGTAAATACAGCAACAAGCTCCATATCTGCATTTTGTTTTAATGCACACTCGATGCCTTTTCCTAGATTTCCATAACCCATAATTCCAACTCTGATACTCATAATAAACCTCCTGTATCAAAACACTTTTTGCGACATAAAATCACACATAAAATTATAGAGCAGAGTAGTTTTCATTTCAAGTCCAATTTAGGAGAATACTTGGCAACAAAAAAAAGGTTCTCTCGTAACCTTATGCAAGTATACTTACACGGTTACAGAGAACCTTTTTACTTTCCTAAATAGTGAACTTGTCAATATGATTCTTTAATACATCAGCTGTATTTGCAAGCTGTGAAGAATCATCACTTACACTAGAACTGTTTTCAGTTACTGCATTTGCAAGTTCCTGTACACTTAGTGCTGTTGCTTCAATTTCTTCTGCAGAAGCAGACTGTTCTTCTGTAATAGCAGCCATATTTGTCGCAACATCATTTGCTTCATAAATCTGTGAAATCATGTTTTGAATGATTTCATTCGTACTTTCAATACTCTGGAAAATATTATTGAACTGCTCTGAGGCAACATCTACCAATTCTGCACTAGAATTAATCTGTTCCATACTGCGATGACTCTGATCCACGGTTTCATTAATTAAACCTGTTACAGAATCAATCAGTATAGAAATTTCGTTCGCGGCATCCGCCGATGTTTCTGCCAGTTTCTTAATTTCCGTAGCTACTACGGCAAATCCACGTCCAGCCTCACCAGCTCTTGCAGCTTCAATACTAGCATTCAATGCTAATAGGTTTGTTTCATCTGCGATATTACTAATCGTAGTAGTGATTTCATTAATCTTAATCGCCGCTGTTCCTACATCAGTTATGGCACCTTCCAAGGTTCCCATACTACCTTTTACTTCATCCATGGATACCGTAACAGAATTCATACTATCACGACCACCTGCAGCTTCTTTCATCGTATCTTCGATATTTTCAAGAGCCTGTCTACCAGATTCGTTTGTTTCTGATACAACAACTGCTAATTTTGTAGCACTATCCGCAATAACACCAATGGAATCTACTAATTCTACCAAATTTTGTCGCATCTGGTTCATTGCCTCTGACTGACCAATTGCAGACTCATGAAGCTCACCAGAGATACGATTACTTCCCTTTGCTTGCGTATCAATCGAATCCGATACATTAGCAATAGAACCAAGTGTTTCTCGCATTACAGCCAAGAATTCTTTTACACTTCTTGCCATTACAGCAATTTCATCGTTGCCTTTTACTACTACATTGGTCGTAAAGTCACCACCTGTAACTGCAACGATTGTATCTGTAAGTTTATATAATGGTTTTGTAATTCGACGAATTAAAACAATCAGGATAACACTCATTAAGATAGTTACACCTGCACCAATGCCACCCAGTAACATTGTCAATGTCGTTAATTCACCGTAGACACTACTAGAAGAAGTATAGCTTACCAAATACCAGCTTGTACCATCTAACTGATCTAATACCACCTGATACTCTTCTCCATTATCTTCAACCGTCTGTAAACCGATTTTATGTGCTCTTACCAAGGTTCCCATTTGTTTATAAAGGGAACTGGCCTCATCAAATGTCTTTCCTTCTAATTCACTATAATTTTTATCTGCTAAAATCGTACCAGAAGAAGTATCTACAACAAAAACCCCACCATCTCCGACAATTCTTGCAGAAGATACAATGTCAATAACCGCTTGCAAGTCAATATCTACCGCAATTACTGCTTTTCTACCGTTAAAATTCTCCAACACACGGGTAAAGGTAATTATCTTTTCTCCTGTTAATGCATCTTCATATGGGCTTCCCATACCAAAATTAATATTATCTAATCCAGCTTGATACCACTCTGTTTCACGCAAATCAATCTCAGGTTCCCAGCCAGAAGCATCAATTAATTCGTTATATTCTGTTGCTAAGTAGAAGCCGTTTGGATAATCTTCCGAAACATTGTAATAGTTTTCAAAGTATTTCAAAGTTTCAGCATCTGACAACTGTAGGTTAACAATTGTATTCGCTACAGTCTCAAAAACCTGCTGATTCTTTAACGTCCAGTTTTCAATATCACTAGCCGCAATTGTAGTCTGCGCAGTCAACAAACTCTCCGTTTTGGACACAATACTATCCTTTGAAGTATTATACGCAATAAGAGTCATCGCAACAAACGAAACAACCATAAGAGGAATAATAAAAATCATAAGCTTAGCTTGGATGCCAAACTTCACTTTCTTTCCTGAATCCTCCGTCTGCTTTGCTTTCTTTTTTACTTTAGGCTTTACCTTCTGCTTTGCTTTCTTCGCCTCTTTTTCTGCTTTTTTAGCTGCAGTTAATGCCTGTTTTTCTTCCTTTGTCATTCCCTGTTTTTTCATCAAGTCTTCTCCTGTTAATATATATTAGCAGTCCCTATTTCCCCAATATGTATAGTAAACCACACTATACATATTCATTATATCATATGTGTTGTAAAAAACCACAACAAAAACTGGTTTTGAAGACAAAAACATTTCACATTGCACAAATCTATACCTACAAATCTTTTATGGTTGCTTTTTATAATAAGAAGTAGTATATTTATCCCATGACTTATTGCATAAATATACACTATATATACAATTTTATGCACAAAATTGATAACGGAGGAAACTAAAATGAAAAAGAACATTTCACTTGTACTTGCGCTCTTAATGGTGCTTGGCACATTAACCGCTTGCGGTAGTTCAACAAATTCCGATGTAAACGGAACAGAAGCAGGCAACACTTCTTCTACAGATGTTGTAAAGGTTATTGATATCGAACTTACGGAAGAACAGTATGCATTCGGAGTTGACAAAACTCAACCTGAATTGTTAGAAGATGTAAACGAATTCATTACAAAAATTAAAGAAGATGGTACATTCGACGAAATTTGTAACCACTATTTTGGTGATGGAACACCAGTAGCTGTTACATCTGCGGAACTGGATGAATCAAAAGATCAGTTAGTAGTAGCGACAAACGCTGCTTTCGAACCATTCGAATACATGGAAGGTGATTCATACTACGGTATCGACATGGAAATCGCAGCTTTACTCGCTGAAGAACTTGGAAAAGAACTTGTAATCGTAAACATGGAATTTGATGCAGTAGTATTATCTGTAGGTCAGCAGAAATGCGACATCGCTATGGCTGGTCTTACGATCAACGAAGAAAGAGAAGAACTTGTAAACTTCTCTGACGCTTACTACAACGCAGCACAGAAACTCATTGTTAAAGCTGACAACACAGAATTTGACAACTGCACATCTGCAGCTGACGTAGAAGCTATTTTAAATGCAAAAGATTCTTCTTGCATTATCGGTGTTCAGACTGGTACAACTGGTCAGTTCTACTGCGAAGGTGATGAAGATTGGGGATTCGCTGGATTCCCTGTAACTACTACAGGTTATAAAAACGGTTCTCTTGCTGTACAGGATTTATTAAACGGCGGAATTGATTACGTAATTATCGACTCTGCTCCTGCAGCTTGTATCGTAGAAGCTATTAACGAAGTTCAGTAGAACGAAATAAGTTTAGAACTGCTTTGCGAGTATTCGTTAGCAGTTCTATTTTTATGAATGGAGAAAAAATGGGAAATTTTGATATAAAAGTCGCTCGCTTTATGGACATCTTCCTAAACAAGGGCGGCTACGAAAGAGTCTTGGAAGGCTTACAAAACACCTTAACAATTGCTATCCTTGGTTTGATTATCGGTATTGTTATTGGTACTCTTATTGCTACTGTAAAGGTATTACCAAAATACAAACTTTTACCTCGCATTTTAAATGGTATCTGTACATTTTATGTAGAACTGTTTCGTGGTACACCTATTGTAGTGCAGTTACTTATCTTCTACTATGTACTACTTCCTATCTTAGGAATTCGTATGACAGGTGTAGAAGTATCCATCTTGGTATTTGGACTTAATAGCGCCGCTTATATTTCAGAAATCATGCGAAGCGGTATCCTCTCTGTAGATCCTGGACAGATGGAAGCTGGTCGCGCAGTCGGTTTAAGCTATGCAACAACTATGTTTAAAATTGTAATTCCACAGGCAATTAAAAACATTTTACCTACTCTTGGCAATGAATTTATTGCCTTAGTCAAAGAAACTTCTGTTGTAAGCTTTGTAGGTGCTACAGACCTTTATGTAGCGTTTAATTTAATCGGTTCAAATAGTTATGAATTTATGGTTCCATACATCGTAATGGCACTTATTTACATTATCCTTGTGCTTATTATCAGCGCAGCAATTAAACTTATGGAAAGGAGCTTGAGAAAGAGTGATAGACGTAATTAATCTCGAAAAACACTTTGGTGACAAAAATGTATTAGACGGCATCAGCACCCATATCAGCAAAGGTGATATCGTATGCATCATTGGACCATCTGGCTCTGGAAAAAGCACATTCCTTCGTTGCTTAAACTGTATGGAAGATCCAACTGGAGGGCAGATTATTTTTAATGGTGTAGATATTGCTGATTTTAGTGTAGATATCAACATTCACCGCAGAAAGATGGGTATGGTATTCCAACACTTTAATCTTTTTAATAATAAGACCGTAATCAAAAACATCATGTTAGCTCCTGTACATGTTCAGACTCAGGAACTTCGTCAGGCAAAGATAAAAAACAACATAACTACGATTACTAACCTTTTCAAATCAGCTAACAAGAAAAAAACTCTTCTTCCAATCACTACTACGAAAGCGCAAATTAAATCAGAAGCAAAAGAAAATGCATTAAACCTATTAAAACGTATTGGCTTGGAAGATAAAGCAGATGTTTACCCTTCTACCCTTTCAGGTGGCCAGAAACAACGTGTAGCTATCGTTCGTTCTCTCGCAATGAATCCTGACGTGATTCTTTTTGATGAACCTACGAGTGCACTCGATCCAGAAATGGTTGGCGAAGTATTGGATCTAATGAAATCCCTTGCCGAAGAAGGCTTAACTATGATAATCGTAACTCACGAAATGGGATTCGCAAAAGAAGTTGCAAACCGAGTACTCTTCTTGGATGAAGGAAAAATCGTGGAAGACGCACCTCCAGCAGAATTCTTCTCGAATCCAAAGAGTGATAGAGCAAAGGACTTTCTATCTAAAGTCCTATAGCCTTGCATAGGCAACAAAAAAGGACAGACATTCAAGCAAAAATTTGAATACCTGTCCTTTTCTTTTTTACCTATTTAACTTTCTCCATAAATTCCAAATATTTGTCTGATGGCAATGGTTTCGCAAAATAAAATCCTTGCAGATAACACACACCGCGTTCTGTCAAATAATTTACCATTTCCTCGGTCTCTACACCTTCTGCTACGATTTGTTTTCCTAAATCATGAATCATTTGAATACATGCATTTAAAATTACTTTTGCTTCTAAACTTGCGTTCTCACCAAAACATGGCCACAACAAACTCTTATCCAATTTTATCAAATCAAAATCAGCCTGAGCCATCTGTGCCAAATTTGAGTAGCCTGTTCCGAAATCATCCATAGAGAACCTGAAACGACACTCCTTTAATCGCTTCATATTGTATTCTAGCATCTCTCCAATTTCGATGGACGCAGTTTCTGTAATTTCGAGATTAATAAACTCTGGAGGCACATTATATTCTTTTACATAGCCAGATAATATTTCATTCAATTTATCATCCATAAACTGAACGCCAGACAAGTTTACTTCTATATATTCAATGCCATAATTTGCAAGATTATATTCGCTGATAAACTTACAAACTTTGCGGAATACAATCTTTCCCACCTCGCAAATCATACCATTTTCTTCTGCAATTGGAATAAATACTTCTGGAGAAACATACCCCAAAGTCTCTGTATCCGTCAAACGCACCAATGCTTCCGCAGAAACAAACCGTTTGTCTTTATTGGAATAAATTGGCTGATAATATACATCAAAACCATCTGTTTCTATTGCCTTTTGTACCAATTTTTCTACATCCGCCAAACGTGTTCTCTTTTCCAAAACTCTTTCATCAATGCGCAGTATTTTCTCTTTAATGTCACCTTTATTTTTGTCCACATAGTCCATAATAGCCACAACTTCATCTACTGTAGACGCATATTGTGGACATTTTAAGATACTAACAAAATACTTTCCAGAACGATACTCTCCGTGTCCTTCTCTAGCAAACAGTTCTCTCTGTTCTTCCATAAAAGCATAGTATTTCTCTTTACTCTTAAAAATCAAACATACTACATCACGCTTTGGATGATATACTAGTTGCCCTGGAGCAAAATAAGAAAGGTAAATTGCCGCCGATTCTACATATTTTATGGCCTCGTTATATCCTTTCGCATCTTTTAGCATCTGCGAATTGGTCAGTGTCATACTTACGATATAAAAATCTTCTTTACTTTGAATATGCTCATTTAACAATGTCAAAAATGCATTTTTATTTAAAGCATGTGGTATCTCCTGATCTGCTAATTCTCTTGGATTTTCGAAACTCATAAACACATGCATCGCCATTAGTGCCACACCCATAGAAGTCAGAAGCATAAATGGAAATACAATCTGGAGTACAAGGACAACAAGCCATGAAGTCAAACCAAAAATTAAAGTAGCCACTTCTCTTTGTGTAAAGCTATTTTTAAAATGCCATATTAACAAGAAATAAGAAACTATATAAATTACCATAAAAATATATAGTCCATTCAACATACTTCCATATGGATATCTCACCATTCCATCCACAAATAATTGGATATCTCCAAATATAACGACTGGAACAATTGATAGTACTATGATTGTTCTAGGAAAAAGTTCTTTTTTGGAAAAACGTCTCTGATTACGCCCTTTTATCTCGAGAAACATAAGGAAGCAATGCATTAAAAGAATCAAAGAAACAACAAACAACCGATAACATAATTGAACGACCCATTCTGGAAATCTTTCGATATTATAAAGCGCACATAACGCAATAAACTCAATCCCTAAATTTGCAATAGCCGCATTTAAAAATCGTTCATACCATCTGGTTGAAAGAATTGGTAACCTTCTTACGTTTTTAAAGCCTATTGCAATAGAAAGAAGTAATGCAATAGAAACAACTTGTACACCTAAAAACATATCTACCTCCTAGACAAAAAGTGACAAAAAATGACAAATTATCCCATATTTTTATTCTGTTATAAGAATAGCACAAATTAATCATAAAACAATCCCCTTTTTTATTGAAAACACGAAAATTCTGTTGACATTTGGCTTTTTTAGAGGGAAAATTAAATAAAATATTGTAAAAGAGATATTTACTATGGCTTTTGGAAACAAAAATGATGAGTTTGCAAAATATGTAGAAAATGCAATCCATGCTCACGGTGCTTGGTTAGAAAAACTGAAAAACCATGGTAGATAGCCGTACAATCCTCTAAAGTCTTAATTTCAGATTTAAACGATTTACTTGCAATTTTAACATTATAATTTGCATTCCTCTAAAAGGCTCTCACTTATGATTTTATTCCTAAGTGAGAGCCTTTTTATTATGCTACATATAAAAACATAAACATGAAATGACAAAAACTTCCTGCCATAATAAAGAGATGAAAAATTTCATGTAGTCCAAAATACTTATGAATTTTATCTAAGAATGGGACTTTCAATGCATAAATCACACCACCAATTGTGTAAATGATACCTCCGATAAGAAGCCATAAAAACGCGCCTATAGGAAGACTATCTAAAAGTGGCTGAAATACCAATACACACTCCCATCCCATGGCTATATAAATCACGGACGAAAACCACTTTGGACAGGTTACCCAAAACAATTTAATCAGCATACCTATAACTGCAGTAACCCAAACAAGCCCTAGTAATGGATACCCCAGCTCTTCCTCTAATACCAACATACATACTGGTGTATAGGAACCTGCAATAAGCACAAAAATCATCATATGATCTATTTTCTTAAACACCTTTAACGCTTTTCCTGTTAGGTTTACCGAATGATATATTGTGCTAGCAGCATATAGCAGCACCATACTACAGATAAATATAAGCATAGCCACTACATGTTTAACATCCTGAGAATATGTGGCTTTTATCAAGAGAGGAACCGCAGCAATCATAGCTAACATCATAGCAATATAATGAGTAAGAGCGCTTCCTGGTTCACGAATTGTAATTTTCACTTCAAACACCTCCTAGAAGTTTTAATTATTGCAACACATAGTTTTAAAAACCACATGCAGTAGTATTATATTATTATTCTTCTTTTCCTTTGTCAAGACCAAATAAAAATTTAATAATTTCATGCAAACATAATATTACCCATATATGATAAACCATCCTTTCTAAGATATGCTTTTCTTTCAAAAAGAACTAGGTTTCGGTATATCATATATGGGTATTCTGTCAATCCAGCTTTTTAGACTTCTTCTATCGCGTCAACCGGACATCCATATGCTGCGTTTGCAGCCTCTCCTGCATGTTCTACTGGAACTTCCGAGTTTAATGCAACAGCTACACCAGCATCCGTCATGGAAAAGACCTCTGGGCATGTATTTACACACAAACCGCAACCGATGCAATTTTCATTTACATAATATTTCAAACTCTTTGCACCTCTTTCTTTCTAATCTGTTAAATCTATTATTTACATATTTTTTCTTCTTATACATTTTTTACATGAAAAGCATCCATTTTGGGATAAACACTATGTTCTCTCAATGCTTCTTCAATACGTAGCAACTGATTGTATTTTGCTACTCGTTCTGAACGACTAGGTGCACCTGTCTTAATCTGGCAGGTATTTAGTGCAACTGCTAAATCCGCAATTGTGGTATCTTCTGTTTCACCTGAACGATGCGATGCTATCGCTGCATACCCTGCCTTATGCGCCAATTTAATCGCTTCTAATGTTTCTGATACGCTACCAATTTGATTCAGCTTAATAAGAATACTATTGCCGCACCCCTTTTGAATTCCTTCCTGCAACCGCTTAGTATTTGTCACAAACAAATCATCACCCACCAACTGCACCTTATCTCCTAATTTTTCAGTTAACGTTTTCCATCCATCCCAATCCTCTTCATCTAAACCGTCTTCAATAGAAATGATAGGATATTTTTCTACCAGGTATTTCCAGTGCTCGATTAAACTATCCGATGTATATTTTTTTCCAGCCTTTGGTAATATATATTCTCCTTTTTTCTCACCTTTCCACTCACTTGCAGCAGCATCTAGTGCAATCATAAAATCGCATCCTGGCTCATACCCTGCCCGTTTTATAGCTTCTAAAATACATTCGATAACCTCTTCATCACTAGACAAATCTGGTGCAAATCCGCCTTCATCTCCTACTGCAGTAGATAACCCTCTTTCCTTTAGCAACAATGCAAGTGTATGAAATACCTCTGCACACCATCGTAATGCTTCTTTGAAAGAATCTGCACCAACTGGCATAATCATAAATTCCTGCACATCTACGGTATTAGCAGCGTGTGCACCGCCATTTAAGATATTCATCATCGGTACAGGCAATCGATTTCCCGTTATTCCACCAAGAAAACGATAGAGTGGAATCTGCATGCTAACGGATGCCGCATTTGCGGTTGCAATAGATACAGCTAAAATAGCATTTGCTCCCAGCTTCGATTTATCTTCGGTCCCATCAGCTTTTATCATAGCCTGATCCACTGCATAAATATCCGATGCATCCATTCCAATAATTGCACTGGCAATGATAGTATTTATATTTTCTACAGCTTTTTTTACCCCTTTTCCTTTATATCGCCCCATGTCTTCGTCTCGTAATTCTAATGCTTCAAATTCTCCTGTAGATGCACCACTTGGAGATGTACCTCTTCCTATGCTTCCATCAAACAAAATCACCTCAGCTTCTACTGTCGGATTTCCGCGAGAATCTAAAATTTCTCTTCCTCGTACACTCACTATTTTAAGTCTGTCCATATTCACTCTCCTAATTTAAGATTTACCACTAGCATTTCCAAAATTAGGCAAACTATACAAAAAAGCTGTCGCGCCACGGATATAAAATCCATTTTGCGACAGCTCTTTTAACTATTTATTTTCGAAATGCTTTGCGTTCCATGCTAATACTTTTTTCGTAATTGGTGTCTCAATCTTATAGAATAGCAACCCTACAATAATGCAGAACGCATAGCTTGCTACCATTGGTAAGAAAGTTCCATCAACACCATCAAAGATGCGATTTGCTAAATGGAAAAATACCATTTGCGTAAAGAAAATGTTATACGATGCCTTACCAATCATCGCCAATGGTTTACATTCCCACGTACATTTCTTAATCAGCAAATACGCAATCGGTGCAATATAGAGCACCGCTAACATAGATGTCCTAGACCATCTATAGAAAAACATTGGTTTATATCCTGCGTAACAAACTGCATAGATAAATACTGCTCCAAAAACACAAGACAGAACGCCCATCCACTTTTTGATTTTAAATTTACCCATACTGAAGTAACATCCTAGTGCAATCGCGAAAATATAACGAAGCACTAAAATACGATATGTATCCGATGACATGCCAAGTGGCACTTTAATTATCTCATATACTGCATTTATGCCAAAGCAAAGTGCTAATCCTGCAAAATCATACTTTTTGATTACAAAGTAAATGAGTGGGAAAAGGAAAATAAACTGTATCATATACTGATAGTAATAACTTCCTGGTCCAAAACCACCCTGCCATAGCTGGTTCAGAATTTCTCCTACAGAAAGAACCTTGTCAAATACAATCATTTTTAGTGGAACTTCAATTATATAAACCATGAAAAGTGGCACTGTGTATCGAATCACTTTATCAAGAATACCCTTTAAGGTATAGGCTTGTTTGAAGCTCTCTATGTTTTTTCTTTTATAGGATTCTGTAGATACATAACCTGAAATAATCATAAAAACAGGTACCGCAGGATTCATCCAATACGGAAATAGATACTGCAGGCGTTGAGCTTCTACCCAATCAAAATGAGTAAGAATAACCAGCAAGATACATACACCCTTCATTACATCCAAAAAGTTGTTTCTTTTCATAATAATCTCCCTTTATAACATAATCAGTAAGATCGTAATCATAAATACAATACTGCATATAATCGAAATAGAATTAATCGCTGCTGAAAGACCTGCATCTTCTCCAAGTTCTTCCGTAAAAGCTGGTACCGCTGATCCAATTGGACTAAACGCTAAAACCATAAGTGCTGTACGTGCTTCCAACTCAATTGGTAAATGATAAAATATAATCGCCAACACCAAAGCAACACCATATCTAACACCGAGGATTTTTACAATCTTTCCAATCTGACTTTTATCACCCGATATTTTAAATCCAACACCTAACATCAGCATTGCAACAAACGCATTTGCTCCGCCTACGATATCTGCCAATTGAATAATTGGAGCAGGAAGTGTAATTCCCAAAAGTCCTAAAATCATCATTGTGATACATGTTAAAAACGCTACCGATTTCGATAAAGCTTTTATTACTCGTTTGATGGAAAACTTTCCACTTCCTTTGATGCTAGATGCGACACCAAAGGCACCACCCAAACACACAAACGCATTTCCTGCATCAAATAAACTTGTAGTAATTACACCTACTGGACCAAGAAAACTCTGAACAAACGGAATTGTAAAATTACCAATATTATATCCTGGTAAGTTTAACACACCGAAGGCCTTTTCCTCTTTGCTTTTACCTATGTTCATCAAATACCCTAGTATCATATAGAGTATGCCTGCACCCAATGCCATCAGCGTATATGCTAGCATAGAAAAATCCAATTGTTTTCCTGAAAAATTTGAAATAAACGCTGCTGGCAATGTGATTTTTAATGTTATTTTAGATAATACTGCAAAGTCACCTTCTTTGAAAAAGTTCACTTTGCGAAGAATATATCCGGCAACAATAATTGCAATAAAACATCCTGCGCGGACTAAAACATCATACATAAGTCATCTCCAAAAATTTACATAATAAAAAAGATGGAATTCTCATCAAATCCCACCTTTATAATACCAATAAATTACTTTTCTGCCAAGTGAATATCTAACACATTTCGTCAATCAATGCGCACAAAGCCGTTTTGTCCTCTTCTTTCATAACAGAGTAAATCGTAACCATAGGTTCTACAACTTCTATTTCCGTCATTTTTTCCAGTATTTCTCGCATCACTCGACCAGCAGATGGAGACCACGTACCATTTTCTACAATTGCTACTTTTCGCTTTTGAAAACCTTTGCTTTGTAAACGTTGTAAAAACTCCCTCATCTGTGGAAATACCCCTGCATCATGACTGACTGCCAACAAAATCATGCGATCATACCGAAAAGCATCTTCAAGCACCTCTGCCATATCATCACGTGCAATGTCACGAAGTACTACTTCTTTTTCACCATTTTCATTTAATTTCTGCACTACATATTCCGCAACCTTCTTGGTATTTCCATGAAACGATCCATAAGCAACCAAGACTCCCTTTGTCTCTGGTTCATAACGACTCCATGTATCATATAGACGCATATATTCTTCCAAGGGCTCACGCAAAATTGGACCATGTGCAGGACAAATCATTTTGATAGGAATTTCTTTTACCTTTGTCAAAAGTGTTTGTACTGCAATTCCATATTTGCCTACAATATTAAAATAATAACGTCTAGCCTCGCATGCCCAGTCCTCCTCTTCTGTCAGATGTAAAGCGCCGAACTTTCCAAAAGCATCTGCCGAAAAAAGTATATTTTCTGTATTTTCATAGGTTACCATTACTTCTGGCCAATGCACCATTGTCGCCATATAAAATGTCAGACGATGCTGTCCCAATTCTACGTTGTCAGCTTCTTTCACAACCAGTTTTTTTAAATCCTCCATTTCCTCTATAAACTGAGACAAAAAAAGAAATGTCTTAGGGTTTCCTACTAATGTCACCTCTGGAAATAGTTCTAACATTCGTAAAATTCCTCCCGCATGGTCTGGTTCGAGATGTTGTATCACCAAATAGTCCACCGTACGCCCTTTTAACTCTTTTTGCAGGTTTTCTTCCCATTCTTTTTGTCTTCGTTCGTCTACGGTATCTATCACCGCCACCTTCTCATCCAAGATAATGTAGGAATTATAAGACACCCCCTCAGGAACGATATACTGACTTTCAAATAAATCTATCTCTGTATCATCTACACCTATATACTTTATTTTGTCCGTAATTTTGTTATTCATATCTACTTCTCCTTTTCAGCTTTTAGCCTATCATATCATCTATATATGCTTATTTCACCTGACAAAAAATGCCAGTAGGATTTCCTACTGACATTTTCCCCAAAATAATATGAAATTATTAATAATTATTCCCAATGGGAAACTTTATATTTGTCATTCATTATTCCTTCATTATATGTAATGTAGGAACGCTTTCTACATTTCATAATCAAGTCACGTCCATTCTCCTTGTATGTGTATACTGGCTCAAAATTACCGGTGAAAGTCTTTAGATTCTTTGCCAGCACCTCCACATATTCTTTCTTCTTACCAATTATTGATGGACATGCAAAAGAAAGTTCATAGCTATAACGATTAAACCAGTTTTTCGCAATCAAAATATATCTCGGATTTTCGATTGGCGAAAGCATCTCTGTCATTGCTGTGTTGAAGATATTCTGGTCATGGATGGATGCATTTCGTAAATACATACTTACAGAAACCAATTCTGTCGTACCTACAGTTTCTACCTTCGCAGAGGGTGATATCAAGTCACATTGGCACAACGTCTTATATACTGCTGTACCCAATGCCTTCATGGAACGAGCAGGATTAAAATGTATCAACATTTTTACAAGCATACGACACAAAACCCAAACGGCACACAATAAGCCGATTACCACGCAAAACGATACCGTTGGATTCTCTTGCATGAGAGGACTAAGTAAAGAACGAGTAAGCATCGATATAAACGTCGATATCATTGCGCAAAGTGCAACGTTGGAAAACGTAAATATTGGCACTTTCTTTTCTGTCGGAATCTCAATTTCCACATTTACTGCAAATTTTCCATTCGCTACTTCACCATTCCATTTATTGATGACATCCTCTCTATTTCTAGCACGCAAAAGCATATCATCATTGATGCGCTTTATACCTTGTTGGTCAAATGGCGGATAGATACTGGTAATACGCTCAATTCCACTTTCGATAACTCCCGTTTCATAGTTTGGCCCCATAAAAGAATCAAAACGACGTTTTAAAATGTCATAATCATAAGAATTTATCTCCTTCTTATTCTGATATAAATACGCCTCCATTTTTTCTGTCACTTTGTCTTTTAACAAGTATTCTGGTTCTACTGTTACCAAATGCCAAATATTCGCAGACTTATTTGGGTTGTTTTTATCAATACGAATTGCTCGTCCTCGCATCTGATTAGAGAGCACAAAACTACCCACAAAGCTAGCGAGTATCAAGGTATTGATACAAGGCGAATCCCAGCCTTCTCCTAGCAATGACTTTGTCCCTACAAGAACCTGTAATTCTCCACGCTCAAACAGTTTTCCCACAAAATTTACTGCTTGGTGATTTTCTCCCGCCAGTTCTACTACGCAATACTCCGTTCCAGAAATCTTCGTAGAGTTATGTTTTACAGAAGATAAATCAGTGGTTTCTGGAAGAATAACAAGAGAACCAGATAAAACACCTATCTTTACATCCAAATTCTCGCGTCGGATTATCTCAAAAATACTAACTACATTGATAGAATCAAATTCTTCTGTGGTAGCTATCTTTGTTACACTTTCCTTTTTTATGTAATCCGTCAACACTAGCAAACGAAGGTCAGCCCCCATTGACGCAAATTCACTTCTTACGATTTGCTTTATACTCTGCAATTTCCCTACAGAAGAAATCAAAGTTCTTTTTAATTTCTCATTTAAAAACAGTGACACCTTACGCTTATGATAAACCATATGCGTTTTTAAGATTGCTATCATTTCCTGCTTTTGCTCTTCTGAGAGCAATTCTGAGTCTAGCAAGAACTGGATTGCAACTTCTGCATACTTTGGACTATATGATGGAAGCGCATTTTTTGTGGTCAATTCACGTACTAGTCTATGCTTGATTTCCATACCATAGTGATGGAAAAGAACCAACAATGCAATATACTCTTTTGCATCTGCAAAAAGCACTTCATAATTTCGATTTTGATTCACCTGCTGACACAACTCTTCCATAAATGAAAGTTTTCCAATTTCATCAACAGCATCATTCGCACGCTTTTTATACTCTCGAAAAGCCTCTGCTTCTTTTGGAGTCGGATAATTAAAGTAGATATAATCCTGATGCGGACAAAGTGTATTCTGCCCTACCAATTCAGGAACAAAAATTTCCTCATCAATTTCACCACAAATACTACAATATCGATTCCATTCTGAACCTTCTGAATCATATGGAGGTGTAGCCGTTAGAGAAATTAGTTTTACATCTTGATCTAGCTGCGCGATAAACTTCTCAAGTGCCTTTTGCCACTCATTTTTTAAATGATGTGCTTCATCCAAACAAATCGTCTTGATACCATACGCTTTCATCGTCTGAAACAAATCCACATCGGAACAGTCTATATCACCATCTTCTTCGGAAGATACTTTCTCAATAGCCGTATATAACGCCTGATAAGTAATCGAATTTAGCAAACGAACATTATGCAGATCATTTGAAAAAAGCTCCTCAAACTGAGTTTGATCCTTTACAAACAACTCCTTAAATCGTTCTCCCCATTGCTGACGAATTGCAGTAGTTGGCGAAAACACAATAGCTGGTTCGCCGATTCTACGAATCAATTCTAATCCCAATACTGTTTTTCCGCTTCCTGGAGCAGCTACGATATTTATTTTTCCGTCTTTTAAATATTTATCTGCGTTGTCAAGGACACGTTGCTGGTAGTCACGAAACGTGCCATGAAAACGGAGGTTTTGAAATTGGTTCACAGGAAACTCCTTCATTTTTCTCTATCGTTTTTATTTTCTGCGGGTTAAATGGCATATTGTTTCACAATGGACGGTATTTGGAAACATATCTACGCAACAAATTTTCTTCACATCATATCCTCTTGCTAAAAAGATTTCCAAATCCCTCGCCAGGCTGGTTGGCTTACATGAAATGTAAATCATATTGTCTACGCCATAATTTATAATTTTCTCGATAGCCTTTGGATGAATACCATCGCGAGGTGGATCGAGAACTATATAGTCTGGTTTTTCTTCAATGGTGTCGAGTACTTTTAATACGTCACCTGCTAAGAATTTACAGTTATCAAGACCGTTTAATGCTGCGTTTTCTTTCGCTGCTTCTACGGCTTCTTCGATGATTTCTACACCTACAACTTCCTTTGCAACTGGTGCCAGCATCTGAGCAATCGTTCCTGTCCCACTATATAAATCGTAAACAACTTTTCCTTTTAACTCATCTGCATTATCAGAAAGTATAAATTCTCTGGCTGTTTCATAAAGCACCTCTGCGCCAAGCGAATTTGTCTGGAAGAATGAAAATGGAGAAATTTTAAATTTAAGCCCTAATAATTCTTCGTAGAAATAATCCTGTCCATAAAGAATATCCGTGCCATCATTTCGAACAACATCGGCTACACTATCGTTCTTCGTACGAAGTATACCTTTAATTTCTCCCTTTAATGAAAGCTCAAGAAGTGTGTTTTTCCACTCGCTAAGCATTTTTTCTTCCTGCTCTTTATCTACCATCTGTGTGGTCATAACCAAGTCCACAAGGATTTCCTGTGTCTTCGTTGCTTTACGCACTAATAAATGACGTAAAACGCCTTCATGACTTAATCTATGGAAAAAGGTCACGTTTCTTTCTCCAAAATAAGTCACGGTAGCTTTTAAAATTTCTCGAAAATCCTCATCTACAATCTGACATTCGGTAACTGTCAAAATGTCATAAAAACTACCACGCTTGTGCTGACCTAATGCAAGTGGTCCTCCTTTGAATGCATCTCCAAACGAGAATTCCATTTTATTACGGTATTCCGCCTGCTTTGGACTTCCTTTGATCCCCAGCCACTCATAGTCACACTTGTCACCGATGGCATCTTCCATCATTCCACGCACCTGTGATTCTTTTAGTTTCAACTGCTCTTCATATGGCAGACTAAGGTACGTACATCCACCACATTCACCAAAGTGTGGACAAGCAGCCTCTATCTCTAATGATGATTTTTCTATTGTTTCTAATAGACGTGCCTCTGCTTTGCCTTTTCGCACTTTATTTATAAGAAAAGAAACCTTTTGTCCTGGAATGGTGTTTTTAACAACCACACGGTCTCCGTCTTCTGTAATCGCAATACCTTTATTTGGAAATACAACGTGGTCGATACGACCTTCTGCAATTTGACCTTTTTTCATGAAATACTCTGCCTTTCTTCTTGTCAATCTGTCCTATGGACATACAAATACATACTAACCTATTTTCTATAAAAAGGCAATTTTCACTTGAGCTAAAACAAACAAAAAAGACTACCCTAAAAAGGATAGCCTTTATATATTTTCATTTACTCAGCAAAAATTTCGTGTTCTACAGAATCATCTAAAATGATTTCATCGTCATCCTCAAAGAAATCATCTTCGAAGTCGTCATCATCAAAGTAATTTTCCATATCATCTAAATACTTTGGTGCAAAGAAACGGTAAATTGCATATACTGCTGCAGCGATAATTACAAGAACACCAATCACGAGTAAAACCACCACTACTGGATTCATTTTCTTCTCTTCTTTTAAAATTTTTTTCATTTTGCATGCTTCGATAAAGTCTCTCATTTATTTCCACTCCTTTACACTTTTAATGACATTATTATACCATAGTATTTCTCATTTTCCTATGGAAAAATACATTTTTATAAAATTATAATTTTTTTAATTTTGCAAAAGATGCAAACATTTTCTTTGTGCCTGCCTTATCAAAATCAACGGTTACTTCGTAGTCTCTACCGCCCTCTACGATAGCCATAACCTCGCCATCTCCAAATTTGATATGACGTACACGATCACCTACTACATAGTCAAGGCTCTTTTTATCCGTATTGGTAGATGCAAATGAACGCTGATTACTTACTGGTGTATAAAATACTTTTTTCGCTTTCTGATATGCACTATCCTTAATAGGTTCATCCATAGGCTTTGGTTCATAAATTGTCCCACTCAATAAGAATTCAGGAATTTCTTTTACAAACCGGGACACACGATTAAACTGCGTCTGACCTCGGAGCACACGGCTTCGAGCAGCTGTAATTGTCAAATGCTCTTTTGCACGGGTAATTCCTACATATGCAAGTCGACGTTCTTCCTCTAATTCATTAGTTTCAAAGTCACTCGTAATCGACATATAACTTGGAAATAGACCATCTTCCATACCTGCCAAATAAACATTCGGAAACTCCAAACCTTTCGCACTATGTAATGTCATAAGTACTACATAATCGCTACTCTCATCCAGACTGTCTATATCTGCAACCAATGCTACTTCTTCTAAGAATCCGCTTAATGTAGGATGCTCTTCCCCTTCTTCGTAGGAGGAAATTTTGGTAATCAATTCATCCACGTTTTCAATACGAGCCTGTGCTTCTTCTGTACCCTCAGCTTCCAACTCTGCCACATATCCAGTCTGCTCAAGCACGTCTAAAATTAGCTGTGTCAATGAGCAACCATTATCCAGATTCATTCTCATAGACTGAATAAATTCTACAAATGGACGGATTTTTTCTGCTGCTTTTCCCATACTTGGAATATCGCTAGCCATTTGAAGTGCAGAATAAAACGATATATCCTGATGATATGCATACTCCGACACCTTATTAATAGACGTCGCACCAATCCCTCTTTTGGGAACGTTAATAATTCTCTTTACGGCTACATCATCACGACCATTATCTATTGTTTTTAAATATGCCAGAATATCTTTTACTTCTTTTCTCGAATAGAAGTTTACTCCACCCACAATCTTGTATGGAATATTTGCTCCTACAAAACGCTCTTCAAATAAACGTGACTGCGCATTTGTTCTATAAAGTATGGCACAATCCTTATAAGTATATTCTCCTTTTCGAATTTTAGAAGCAATATCTCGAACCACAAAATCAGCTTCTTCGTATCCACTCTCTAGCTGTTCAAAACGGATTTTCTCTCCAGTTCCATTATTGGTCCACAAGGCTTTCTCTTTTCGTCCCACGTTATTCGCAATGACACTATTTGCCGCATCCAAAATATTCTGTGTAGAACGATAATTCTGCTCCAGCTTGATTACAGTAGCATCCGAAAAATATTTTTCAAAATTCAAAATATTATGAATATTTGCTCCACGGAACTTGTAAATCGACTGATCATCATCACCGACTACACATAAATTTTTATACTTCGAAGCAAGCAAACGTATCAACTCAAATTGCGCAGTATTGGTATCCTGATACTCATCCACCATAATATATTTAAAACGTTCCTGATAACTATTCAGTACGTCCTTGTCCAACTTAAAAAGCTCAACCGTCTTATAAATTAAGTCATCAAAATCCAATGCATTGTTCTTTCTAAGTACACTTTGATACTCATGATACACTCTAGCTTGCAGGCGTTTTGTATAATCCCCTGCAGCACGAGTTTCAAACTCAATCGGATCTATTAACTCATCCTTTGCAGAGGAAATTGCATTTAAGAAAGTCTTCTCTTTGTGCATCTTTGTATCAATTTCCAGTCGCTTGCAAACATCCTTCATAACCGTCTTTTGGTCATCTGCGTCATAAATAGTAAAATTCGTATCATATCCCAAACGATCAATGTATCTGCGCAATATGCGCACACAAGTAGAATGGAAAGTAGAAACCCAGATACTTTCAGATCCATAGCCCACCATATCGTCGATACGCTCACGCATCTCTTCTGCCGCCTTGTTGGTAAAAGTAATCGCCATAATATTGTATGGATTAACCCCTACCTCACCAATTAAATATGCAACTCTATGAGTCAAAACACGGGTCTTTCCCGAACCAGCTCCTGCTAGTATCAGAACTGCTCCTTCTGTGGTGAATACCCCTTTTTTTTGTTCGTCATTTAATGTATCATATATGCTCATTGTCATAGCCCTTTCAAACATATGTTTGTTTTTGATTATATCACAAAGCTATCAATATATCTACCTCGATTTATAGAAAGATTTTTCCTTGTCATCTAGTTTTTGATACTATATAATAGAAACAAATATTCAAAAAAACTAGCATAAAAAATGCAAGAGGTGATTTGACATGAACAAAACTAATGCTGATATGAAACAATCTATTTTAGACTTGTTAGACAAATTAAATACAATTGAGTATATCAACCCTGAATCCATTCCTAGTATTGATCTATATATGGATCAGATTACAAGCTTTATGGATGGACAGTTAGAAAGCTCTAAACGTCACGATGACGACAAGTTGTTAACGAAAACCATGATTAACAACTACACGAAAAACGATCTTCTTCCACCACCTGTAAAGAAAAAATATTCCAAAGAACATTTGCTTAGCTTGATTTTTATTTTCTATTTGAAAAACATTTTAAGTATAAGCGATATTCATTCTATTTTAAATCCAATTACAGATAACTACTTTGGAAACAAAGACGGATATAATATGGAAGATATCTACAAGGTAATCTTTGATATGGAAAAAGAAGAATCCCAAAAAGTATTAAAAGAATTTACAAAGAAATATCAAATTGCAAAAAACACCTTCACTGATTTCCCTGAAGAGGATCAAGAAATGCTTCAGACATTTAGTTTCATTTGTTTATTAAGCTTTGATGTTTATATCAAAAAACAGATGATTGAAAAAATTGTAGACGACGTTTTTACGGGAAACAATTCAGAGGAGAATAATTAAATGAAAAAATTTCAAAATCTTCTTTTTTCATCGGTACCGATGCTAATCAGCTTAGCTATACAAATCGTCGTTGTGTTTTATGTATTATTTATTGCAATTGCATTTTTGTTTGGATATGCTCCACTAATCACAGGAGTTTCTTATGATTATAGCGACTTGATGGAGCTAGCTGCTGACACCGAGTTTAACACTTTGGTGATGGTTATCTTTTCTGTCAGCTGTTCCATTACATTTGGCATATGGTACAAAAAGCGCTGTGGCGGTACTTTTAAAATCAACGTAAAGAAGGACTTTCATCCATTAGAACTTTTAGGAATTGCATTTTTAATTCCTGGCGCTCAATATTTAAGCAGCATCGTAACTGCTTTGGTTTCTACAGCATTCCCTAGTTGGCTGGCTGACTACGAGGAGATGATGGAAACCGCTGGACTAAGTGAGGACATCTCCGTATTAATGATTCTCTACTCAGTTATTCTAGCTCCAATTAGTGAAGAACTTATTTTCCGAGGTGTCACCCTTCGTATTGCACAAAGAACTTTTCCTTTTTGGATTGCAAATATCATACAGGCATTTTTCTTTGGTGTTTTCCATATGAATATGCTTCAAGGATGTTACGCTTTTGTACTGGGATTAATCCTCGGTTATATATGCTACAAAGGAGGAAGTATCTATCACGTTATCTTCTTTCATTTTCTATTTAATCTTTGGGGAACAACCGCAGCAGAATGGCTGGTTGTTGAAAACGAAACCTTATATGGACTCATCGTTATATTCGGATGTATCATCGGATTAACTCTTGGTTTTAGCCTTTTCCATATAGGAAACAAAAAGAAAAAATAAGAAAGCTGTCGCAAAACGGATTTTATTTCCGTGGCGCGATGGCTTTTTTATTTTACTTATACATCCTATATATAATTCGTCCTTATTTTTTACTTCCTTATTTCGG
>CAZVOY010000007.1:0-26126 GCA_964628865.1 uncultured Lachnobacterium sp.
AAAATATTATCTTGGTACTAGTGCGCTAAAGAGCAAATTGCGAATTATATAACGTTGCATAAAATCCATTTTGCGCAAGAAGAGCTTCGTGTGTTCCCTGCTCAATGATTTTTCCTTCTTTCATGACAAGAATGACATCTGACTCACGAATGGTAGATAAACGATGAGCAACGATAAAACTTGTTCTTCCTTCCATCATAGTGAGGAAAGCTTTTTGTATTTTCATCTCCGTACGTGTATCAATCGAAGATGTGGCTTCGTCTAAAATCAACATTGGAGGTAGACAAAGCATAACTCTAGTAATACAGAGCAACTGTTTTTGCCCCTGAGAAAGATTTCCTCCATCTTCGGTAATTACTGTATCATATCCATTTGGCAAACGTTTGATAAAACTATGGGCATGAGATGCTTTTGCTGCAGCAATCATCTCTTCCTCTGTAGCATCTGGTTTTCCCATACAGATATTTTCACGAATCGTGCCAGCCTTTAACCATGTTTCCTGAAGTACCATCCCATAATTATTGCGAAGACTCTTTCGTGTAATCTCCGTAATATTATGAAGTCCATCTGCTGCTTCTCCCAGTGAAATCTCACCGCTATTTACGTCATAGAAACGCATCAGCAAGTTAATAAAGGTTGTTTTACCGCAGCCCGTTGGTCCTACAATTGCTACGCGCTGTCCTGGTTCTACCTGAAGATTAAAATCTTCGATAAGTTTTTTCTCTGGCGTATAAGAAAAGCTTACGTTTTCTATAGACACTCTTCCATCTGCTTTTTCCAACACATAGGCATTCTCTGCATCTGGTTTTTCTGCCTCTTCTTCGATCAATTCAAAAATACGCGCCGCACAGGCAAGCGCATTTTGTAATTCTGTTACTACGCCAGAAATCTCATTAAAAGGCTTCGTATACTGATTTGCATAAGTCAGAAAACAAGAAAGCTGTCCTACAGAAATACCGCCCGCAATAGCAGACAATGCACCAAAAATTCCTACCACTGCATATACCAAACTATTGACAAAACGAGTGGATGGATTTACCAAACTTGAAAAGAATGTTGCATTCAACGAACATTTTTCCAAGCGGTTGTTAATCTCCTCAAACTTTGCCTGCACTTCGTCTTCATGGGAAAACGCTTGGACAATCTTTTGGTTTCCTATCATTTCATCAATGAGCGCAGTTTGTTCTCCCTTTGTTGTAGACTGCAACTGAAACATAGAATAAGTTCTCTTTGCAATAAAACTAGCGACAAACAACGATATCGGTGTAATCACCACCACTACCAAGGTGATTTTTATATCCAATGACAACATAAATAATAACGTCCCCACTATGGTGGCTACACCAGAAAACAATTGTGTGAATCCCATCAATAAGCCTTCTGCAAATGTATCCACATCAGCAATTACACGACTCACAATATCTCCATGTGATTTTGTATCAATATAGCTCAATGGTAATTTTTCAATTCTTTGGAACGCATCTTTACGAATATCCATTACGATATGATATGTCATTCGATTATTGCAAATATTCATAATCCATTGCGCAATGGCGCTAACACCGATTACCACAATGGTTTTTTTCACAATTTCTATAATTCCTTCAAAATCAACATTGCCTTTATCAATAATCAAATCCAATGCCTCGCCTGTTAAAATAGGAAAATATAAAGTCATTGCGACAGTAATGGCAGCCAAAATAATAGAAACGATTAACAACGGAATATATTTTTTCATGTACCGAAGCACTTTTTTTAATGTATCCATTTGTGATCTCTTTTTATCCATTACTACGCCCCCTTTCTTCCTGCTTAAACTGGGAGTCGTAAATTTCTTTATAGACCTCGCATGTTTTTAATAATTCTGAATGACTTCCGATGCCCACTGCCTCTCCATCGTCCAACACAATAATTTTATCCGCATGCTGAATAGAAGAAGTTCTCTGTGATACGATAAAAATCGTACGTTCCCCTGCGACAGTTTTTAAGGCTGCACGAAGCTTTGCATCTGTAGCAAAATCTAAGGCTGACGCACTATCATCTAATATCAAAATATCTGGATTCTTTACCAAGGCTCTAGCAATTGTAAGGCGCTGTCTCTGACCACCTGAAAGATTACGACCGCCTTGCTCTATGATATGATTCAATCCATCTTTCTTTTCCTTTACAACATCCATCGCCTGCGCCAATTCAAGAGCTTTCCATAGTTGCTCTTCTGTTGCGTCTGGATTTCCCCAACGCAAATTTTCTGCAATTGTTCCACGGAAAAGAACCGCTTTTTGTTGCACAATACCCACTTTGTCACGAAGGTCGCAGAGTGGGTAATCTTTCACATTTACACCTTCTATATATACACTTCCCTTTGCCACATCATAAAAACGAGGGATCAAATGTACCAATGTACTCTTTCCAGCTCCTGTACCTCCAATGATACCAATGGTTTGTCCTTTTTCTGCGGTAAAAGAAATATTACTTAAGGCTTCTTCGTTGCTCTTTCCATAGGCAAAGGCTACATCATCAAAAACAACCATAGGTGCCGAAGGTTTCCCATGCACTTTTTCTACATTCGCCTCCAGAATAGGTGGTTCTTTCTCCAATACGTCTGCTACTCGATTTCCACAGGCAACCGCCTTGGTAATAAGAATAATCAGATTTGCCAGCTTAACCAACTCAACTAGAATCTGAGACATGTAGCTCACCAATGCTACAACCTCACCCTGAGATATTATGCCTTCATATACCTGCCCAGCTCCAATCCAAATAATTACAATAGTAGCCACATTAACAATGATAAGCGTAACAGGATTCATTAAAGCAGATATTCGGCCAACTAAAAGATGAACCTCTGTAAGTATTTCATTTTTTTCATTGAACGCACGGATTTCTTCGTTTTCTTTGTTAAAAGCACGAATCACTCTGGCACCAGTTAAATTTTCTCTCGTCTTACTTAACACATTATCCAGTGCTACCTGTACTTTTTTATATAGTGGAATCGTAATTAACATTACACCAAATACCACCACCGATAAAAGCGGAATTGCTACTACAAACACCAGAGCAGCTTTTACATCTACTGTAAAAGCCATAATCATAGCACCAAACACCACAAATGGTGAACGCATAAAAAGACGAAGTACCATATTTACCCCTGACTGCAACTGATTCACGTCACTTGTCATTCGAGTAATCAATGTAGAGGTACCGATTTCATCCATATCCGCAAATGATAATTTCTGAATATGTGCAAACAAAGCACTACGAAGCTTAGTAGCAAAGCCCACAGCCGCCTTTGCAGCAAAATACTGTGCACAAACTGCACAGGTTAAACCGATAATCGCCAGCAAAATCAAAATCCCACATCTTTGAAAAATGTATGTTTTATCTCCTGTAGTAATTCCAATATCTATAATCTGTGCCACCACCAGTGGAACAATTAATTCAAAAATTGCCTCCAACATTTTAAACATAGGTGCAATCACAGATTCTTTTTTATAATCTTTCAAATAATAAAGTAATTTTTTCATTTCCAATCACTTTCTTTCAAATATTCAAAAGTAAAAAAGAGGTTATCACCTGCATGACAACCTCTTCCATAAGTCTCTTTATCTTACTGAGCATCTTCTGGTTTTTCAACCACAGCTACAGCAGATTTCTGCATTGGGATACGGCAGTTTTTGTTGTTACCAAACTCAACAATAACTGTATCATCCTGAATATCAATAACTGTTCCATAAAATCCGCTTGTTGTAAGAACGGTATCACCAACAGCTAATGCACTAAGCATCTGGTCTTTTTGTTTCTGTTCTTTCTGCTGTGGACGAATCATTAAGAAATACATAGCCACAAAGAATACAACCCAGATAAGTAATGAGCTAATTCCTGTTGTAGTAGATGTTGTTGCTAAAATTGAATACATCAATTGTTCCTCCTAATTTATAAACTCTGTTACAAAGTATACTAAACTTTTCCTTTTGGGGCAAGCTTTTTTCCTATATTTCAAAGGATTTTATAAAGTTTTTACTTCTATTTCTGTCCCTGGGACATATTATATAATTTTTCTTCCTTGTATGCATGGAAACGACCTGCATCCAATGCGTCACGAATTTCTTCCATCATCGTATTATAGAAATACAAATTATGAAGCACACAAAGTCTCATTCCGAGCATCTCTTTTGCCTTAAGTAAGTGACGAATATACGCTCTGCTGTAGTGTTTACATGCTGGGCACTGACACCCTTCTTCAATTGGTCGCATATCTTTTTCAAACTTTTGGTTAAAGAGATTAATTTTTCCATGATTGGTATAAAGATGTCCATGACGTCCATTTCTAGTAGGATACACACAATCAAAGAAGTCGATACCTCTTTCCACGCCTTCTAAAATATTTGCTGGTGTACCAACACCCATAAGATATGTTGGTTTATTCTTTGGTAAATGTGGTACCGTCACATCAAGGATGTGATACATATCCTCATGCGATTCTCCTACCGCCAAACCACCAACTGCATAACCATCCAAATCCATTTCGGATATGCGTTTCGCGTGATCAATACGGATATCATCATAAATCGCACCTTGGTTGATACCAAATAGAAGCTGTTCTTTGTTTACAGTATCTTCTAGGCTATTCAGACGTGCCATCTCTGCCTTACAGCGTTCTAACCAACGTGTTGTTCTAGCTACTGAATCTTCCACATATTTTCTCTCTGCCACACTGGATGGACATTCATCAAATGCCATAGCGATCGTAGAGCCAAGGTTAGACTGAATCTGCATACTTTCTTCTGGTCCCATAAAAATCTTACGACCATCAATATGAGAATTGAAGTATACACCTTCTTCTTTTATTTTACGAAGGCCAGCTAAAGAAAACACCTGGAATCCACCAGAGTCTGTAAGAATTGGTCTGTCCCAAACCATAAATTTATGAAGACCACCCACTTCTTTAATCAGCTTGTCTCCCGTACGCACATGTAAATGGTAGGTATTTGATAATTCCACCTGACATTTTACATCTTTTAAATCCTGCGTAGACACAGCCCCCTTAATAGCAGCTACTGTACCTACATTCATAAATACTGGTGTCTGAATGTCACCGTGTACTGTATGAAAAACCCCACGTTTTGCGCGACCTTCTTCTTTTAACAATTCATATGTTGCCATAAAATAACCTCTTTCTAATTATCTCCATGAAAGTTTAACATAATCTACTTTAAAAATGAAGCAAAAAAAGGTATAATAAGTCCATATATTTTTATGTGAGGAAAAATTATGGCAGGTTCAACATTTGGAAAATTATTTCGAGTAACTACTTGGGGCGAATCCCACGGAAAAGGAATCGGTGTAGTCGTAGACGGCTGTCCAGCAGGACTCCCACTTTGTGAAGAGGATATCCAAGTTTTCTTAAATCGTAGAAAACCAGGACAATCCAAATTTACCACTCAGCGAAACGAGGCAGATACTGTGGAAATTCTTTCTGGTGTATTCGAAGGAAAAACGACAGGTACACCTATTTCTATGGTAGTTTGGAACAAAGATCAGAAATCCAAAGATTATAGTGACATCGCATCTTACTATCGTCCTGGACATGCAGACTTCTGTTTCGATGAAAAATACGGTTTCCGCGATTACCGTGGTGGCGGACGCTCTTCGGGAAGAGAGACAATCGGACGTGTAGCTGCTGGTGCGATTGCGATAAAATTACTTAGCGAAATGGGAATTTCTTTCCTGACCTATTCGGAATCTATTGGTCCTGTAAAAATTGATAATACTAGATTTGATGTAGCAGAAATTAATAACAATAAATTGTATATGCCAGACGCTGTAGCCGCTGAGAAAGCTTCTGCTTATTTAGAAAAATTGTTAGAAGAAAAAAACTCTTCTGGTGGCGTTATTTACTGTGAAGTAAATGGACTTCCAGTAGGACTTGGCGAACCAGTTTTCGATAAAATCGATGCGAATCTGGCAAAAGCCATGTTCTCTATCGGCTCTGTCAAAGGTTTTGAAATCGGTGATGGATTTGATGTAGCGACAGCTACTGGGCTGGAGAATAATGATGCTTTTGTTATGGCTGATGATACTGTTTCTAAAGCTACAAATCATTCTGGTGGAACCCTTGGTGGTATGACCGATGGCTCACCACTGACTATGCGTGTAGCAATTAAACCTACTCCTTCTATCGCTGCTACTCAGAAGACAGTAAATAAAGACGGAGAAGAAATCGAAATCGAAATTCATGGTAGACACGATCCTATCATTGTTCCTAGAGCTGTAGTTGTAGTGGAGGCCATGGCCGCTATTACAATTTTAGATGCGATGCTGGAGAATATGGGAAATCGTTTGGATAAGATGAAAGAATTTTATAGATAATTGGCTATGTACGGGCAGGTGATACCTGCCCTTTTTTATGTATTTATTCTGCTAGATAGTCTTATCTGGACCTAATAGTAAGGCATCTATTACAGGATGAATGATTGAACTATTCTCAATTTTATTAATTGCACAAAGTTTTTTCCCTGCATCTTTGCTGGATGCTCCGCAATGAAAAACTTTTTCTGTTGTTTCTCCATAATCTAGAACAATTAATCTATCATGACAATCTGGGTTTGACTTAATATAAATATGTGGATATTGACTTTCAAAATCATTTACTATTGAAGGTGTAAGAAAGCCTTTTCTTCCATGTCCATTTTCACTAAATAGAATTACATCAACGCCACTCTTTTTCTGCGATAGAAGTTCTAAAGTCTTTGTATTAACGTAATCATCTACAACATATATACTTTTCTCGGCTTGCTGATAGATATCTATATAAGCCACATCTGCTTCAAACTTATACCCTTTGTAAATGACAAACTCTTTATAATCCTTTTCAGTGATAAAATTTTCACTTAAAACATCAATTTTTTCCTTTACATCTTTAACATCTTTTTCTGTTTTCTTTTGTCTATCCGACATCCCTGTCATCTGAACTGACACTTCCAACATCTTGGCCTCTACTAATTGCATTTCTGATTGTGTTACGAATTGCTGATTTTGTTTTATATAATGACGCAATTCTCTAAAGGCACGCATAATAAATATACTTTGTTGTTCAGCGAGTTCACCTCTAAGTACCGTAGCAAGCATATAGATTCCTTGTTCGGTGAAAGCGTATGGCAATTTCTTTACATGAAGACCTCTTTTATTTCCAGCTTCGTTTAAAGTCACAATTTGTGACTTTAAACAATCTTCTGGAATTTCATCTTTTTTAAGCTGAAACATAAAATCCCCTGGAAAACGTGTGCTATTTCGTTTTACTTGTTGGTTCAGTTTCTTCACTTCATACCCATATATCTCCGCCAAATCAAAATCCAACATAACCAGTTGTCCTCTAATGACATATACTTTCTTTTGTATATTGTTCATTTCCATCAATTCTGTCTTTTGTTCCATTTCATTTCCCCTTCTTTCTGTTTTGTGCATTTTATCCTATTTTGCGGATTTGACTTTATATATTAGCCCTCGTCGCATGACGAGGGTATATAGGCAAAAAACTATTCTTTTAATGCCTCAATATATCCTAACAATCGTCCGCGAGCTTTTAGATCTAACTTCTCATATGTAGCAATTAAACGGTCTTCCTCTGTGCCTTCTACCACAATTCTATAACCCATCCTATTGGCACGCTTCCCCTCTTCTTTCACGTTGGAAAGGAGCTCATATGGAGTAACATCCAAAAAATCACATATTGCTAAAATCTTGTCTGAGGCAGGATTTGTATTCTTTTTTCTCCAATCGCTAATAGTGCTCTGTGGAATACCCGTAGCCAAAGAAAATTCCTTTTGCGAGATTCCTCTGGTGTCTAAAATTTCAAAAATCTTTTCACTTATCGTCATGGCAAGACCTCCTTTTTTATGTCACGCAATGTACCGTTTTATTTTCGCTTATTATTCCTATCCACTTTGTACACGATCACTCTTGCATACATAATAACACAAAACATTCCTCAAAACAATATTATTTCTATTTTACGTATCAACAATCTACACAACCCATGCCGCTAACCTCTATTTCTTATTTCATATATATTTGATGACATCTCGGTAAATTTAATCAGCGGCCAATTTGTCTTTGATCGCACAATAAATACTTTTCTCTTTCCACCTGTCTGTGGATTAAATCCATCTACTGTTTTTACTTCAACTTTTCCTATGTCATCATATTTGTACATTTTCTTAAATATCCAAAATCGTGATATTTCGAATTCATCCTTGTATAGCGTAATTTTCTTCGTTGCTTCATTAAGAAGATACATTCCAAGACCTGTAAAAAATAAAAACGCTATCCATATAGCAATTCTCTGTTCTGTTTCCTCTCTGTATAATCCTGCGGAAAATATAACACCTGCAAAAACTAATAAAAATGGTGCACCTATGTATTGCATAATACGAATTTCTTTTGGTTCCTGTATCTTATTATAATTGAGAAGTTTTTGGATATAAGGTTTATCTAACCAGCCTTTTTTCTTTAACTCCGTTTTTGAAAAACAGTCAATATCAATATAGTTTGAATTTCCATCCAGCACTTGAAAAACTTCATATGAGTTTGTACAAAATATAGATGCAGGAAAATTAAAAACCTTTTTTCCATCTTTATATGCTCTTATATCATTTTTATAGGATACAAATTCCAAATCCTCCATACGATATTTTTTCTTAAAACCAAACATATTTGTATATATGATATAAAACTCCTCAAACCTTACCGATACGGAGAACGCCAACAAATAAAGAAGGATTAAAGCATCAAATACTAGGAAAACATATACTGTACTAAAATCCTCTTTTCCTGCAACGCAATCCATCCAACAAAAATATGTACAACCGCCGAAGAAAAGTAATGCAACAATTCCTATTAGAATAATAAAAAAATTATATCTAGCAGTAAAATGAAATGCGGCTCTATTCTTGTTTCTCGTGTTATCAATGAAATCTCCTACTGTGAATATCACTTTTAAGAACAGATTGATTACAAAATATATAATTATATATTTAATTATTGTGTATAATATTCCCATTTTTCCTCCTGTTTACACAGTTATAATAAAATATAACATAATAAACTATGTATAGAATTCCTATAGCAATAAATATATAAATACTATGCTATATATTAATATCATAAGCGAACACAATACTATCGTAATTATATACGATACTAATGACTCGTGTTCCCAGTAAACCTTATCTTTACTTGGTATGTATAGTATACCAAGTATTTTGTCTTTACATAACCGTCTTATCTTTCTATCATAGCTAGTGAATTTAGTTCTAATTGTTTCCCCTTTATACCTAAAAGCTATTTCGTAAATATATCTGTGGCCTCTACCTGGAATTTCTTTGTAGTCTATAATACTAGCCAGTAGCTTTGTCTCACAATTTCTTATATCTTTTATTGTATTTATTTGATTTATTATAACTGCTATAAGTACACATACAAATATAAATAATACTATGTTTACTATAATCATTATTGCATATATACCTCCACATTAAGTAGTTCCTTGAACCATCTGTGATATGCCTGGTTTAATACTAATCCCGTAGATGTAAAACTAGGTGACCACCCATGGAAATCTCTACCGATAAATTTAACCCTCATTACTACATTTTCTTCCAGCTGATAACACTCTATATAATATGTAGCTCCAATGTTCATATCTCTCTCGGAACCACGTAATCCCAAATCGTATTTAACGCCACCGAACTTTATCTTTCCTGATGTGTCACTCATCTTTTCAAATGTTTTTTCCTTAATGACTTCGCTGTTTCGTATAGCTGCGAGTCTATCCATTACATATTTTACATCAGTATTTCTGACTATGTACTGAATGCCGTCTATCGTTTCCACGCCGTCGATTTTTTCATGTGCTTTTTTGTATGTCCTGGTATAATGGTTTAAAAAAATAATGAATATTATTATGCTTATTGTAAATAAAATAAATTTTTCCATTTTATGCAATCTCCTTTTTATGCTAGACTAACAGTTGCATTACTAAATAAAACAATAACAATTATTGCCATTATAATTAACAAGAAAATCGATATTACTGCAAATCCAGGAGGGAAATGTCTTTTATCTACTACGTCGTTTGGTTCAGTTTCATTTATATAAATCTCATATTCATTACCGAATTCAAATAACTTGTTTATTTTAGGTAATGTGTATCCTATAAAACTTAAAGATTTATATTTTTCTCCATTATACTTGTATTCAAATGTAGGAGCGTAGGTTTTGTGACCTCTAGTACTGCTTACACATGTTGAACCAACACATTTGCCGATTATTTTTGTTTTACATTCAAAATATCTTATGATTTGTATAGAACATGCAACACCTAAGAACAAAGCAAATGGAACTAACATTCCCAGTATAGTTAACTTATCATTATTTAGTATTGTTCCTATGATAGTTAAGATTGGTGATGGAAGTAATGGAGCTGTCATTATCCACAATCTTCTTTTTAGGTTGGTTTTTTATAGCAAAAGCAAAAATTATAATCAAAAAAGTTGTTGCGACTATAAACATTGCTATTATTGGATGCATTGATATTTCTCCTTTGCATTTCTATTTATTTCTTGTTATTTCCCCATTATCGTATTTTATATCTGCAAGATTGTTTTCTAATAGTTTGCCATCATATTTATCATATATATCATCTACTGCATTAAGTGTATCTAGGATGTCGTCATTACAAACATGATAAGAACGAAAATCCACCCAATATCCCTCTTCTCTTAATGAAGATTCTAATTCTTTCGATAATGATAAAAATTCTTCTTCACTGAATTCACTTGCCATGAAACAATATACATATGTGCAGTCTTCTTTAAATACATCTATATTTTCATTATCATAATCAAGTGGAACCGTACAATAAGTAGATAAAAGTATTTTTATTTCATATTCTTTTTCGCTCATTTGGTTATTTAATTCTTCTTCCAGTTCATAAGCCTTTAATAACCCGTAATACCCTTCTTCAATCGTTGTTTTGTCTTCGTCTGTTGTGCAATACATTGTAAATTCAATGTTTTTTAATGGGCCTTCCGCTGCACAGCAATAAAATTCATAACCAGATGTTAAAAGAGAAGGAGCTTGTCCGCCTTTTACTCGGAATGATATATTATATTTTTCTTCGAGACATTCTAAGGTTTCTTCTGCTTTTGTAACGAAAATATATGTAGATTCAGGTATTCCCTCCTCTTCCATTTCGTTTATTTCACTTATTGAAAATCCCAGGTCGAAGAGAATCTCTTTTTGATCGCTAGTTGGATAATGGATATAACTTTTATTCGAACATGCGCTTAATAGTAGTGCTATAAGCAGTAATATAAGTAATAACTGTTTTTTCATTTATTCACCTTTTTTATTCTAAAAAATAATTCGTAATATGCACACCATTACAGATATTATTAATACAAGTATTAACCATAAAATATCTTCTGTCCTCTTTTTCCTATTCATTAGCTTACCTTTTTCATAAGAAGCATAAATGGTCTTTAACATAAATTCAACATCTTTTCTTTTATTTGGATAAATTGAAATGTTAAGCGCATCACATATTTCGCATAATTCTTTTGCACTACATGAATCATAAGGTTTTGTACTTCCATCACTCAAAAGAACCGAATTTGAAAGTAACCTATGTGGTTTGTCTGCTTGTTCAATATATTCCGACCACTCGCTGATGCTATAGCGGTGTTTTTCTTTCTTTGCAATATCTTCTAGTATTCTTTCTATTTTCTCTCTTTGTGTATAAGGACACATTATGTCTTCTATTGTTATTTTGTATTTATTAAGTTCACACAATATAGGTTTTATAAGTTTCTTATATTCTTTCATACTATAATGAGGAGTAAAAATATTAATTCCTTTAATATTAGTGTTTTTATTAACTTGTTTTATAAAATATTCTATAAATGAATCGTCTGTAAAAAAATATGGTTCTGTTTGACCAATATATTTAGACATTCTACGAAGTTTAATCTTTGTACTCTTACCATTGATATATGTGAGATATAAATAGTAGATATAATAGGTGCGGCCATTATTTCTGCGGCTTTCATATGTCAAAGCCATAATTGCAATAGAATTATATGGAATAAAATAACCATTTACATACATCCACTTATCGCTAAAAGAAAGGAAATCATGTGACTCAGTATCTTCGTAATCGTCATTATAGATAAAAGTTTCATCGTTTAATAATGCGTTGATTTTCCTCGATTTAATATATCGTGCCGTCACAGGCACAACATGAAAAGGTTCTACAACAAAACACAACATAGGTTTCAAAGTAACTATTCCCAAGGCAATTGAACTCATCATTAAGAATATGTTTACAAATAACATAACAAATGAATTTGGAGGTTCTGCTATGGTGAAAATGCCTTCTAAAATCCCAAATCCGAAAAATATCATTACTTGTATAAAATATAATACTTTTCTTATTGGATAAAGGTGTTTCCATTCATGTAAATATATATTTTTATTCACTACAATTTCCTCTAAAAATTTCTCAATTCTATTCTTTTTATGTTATAGTTACAGATGCTTAAGAATCATAATAACACATTCTTCGCAGACGCACAATTTTTCTGGCATTCCAACTCTATTTTTGCTAAAATATAATCACTAACAAGCGATGAATAGAATTTCATCTACAAATTATACGACTTTATCAAAATTTCTATGTCAAGGATACTCTTGCATCCTTGATTATCTAGATTTCATTCCGATTTCTGGAAAGATTTCCAAGATAGCAAAAAACTGAAAGGTGGTATATGCCATGGCAGAAAAATTTATGGATTCAGTTACAATTGAAGAATTAAAGTAGGCTGTAGGTATGACAAGATTAGGTCAGATGATGTATAACGATGGTATTGAAGAAGGTATTAAGCAAGGTATTGAATCAACTCAAATTAAAATTGCAATTAATTTACTTGGTGACTTACCAGATGAAATAATCGCTGAAAAAACAGGACTCAATTTAGACACTGTCAAAAAACTACATCAATAATAAAATACCCCGTACAGCTAACCATATTGCAAAGACAATCATAAAAACTATAACGCAACTTGCTAATCCTCTTGTGAGCCATCTATCTACGGTTTTTAATGTAGTATAATTCATTTTACTCCTTTTTATTTTCTTCTTAATTCACATAATCTTATTCTAACGCAATCTTCTCTTCTTCCTGCCTTCTCAAAATATCGAATTCATCTAATTCCATACCGAGATCCACATAAAATACCTGCTGTGGATGTGGACAAGATTCCATTTCCTGACCTTTTTCATCTACCATGCGTTTTACAGTAACAACGATGTTATCGCCGTTTGGTTTCATCACTTCGATTTCTTCACCCACAGAAAATTTATTTCTCTGTTCCATACGATAAAGACCTTCTTCATTTTTTGGCCCTACAAAACCGAGATAAGTGTAACCTTTTTCATAGGTGTTATTATCATAAATCTGTGTTTCGTTGGTTGGTTTTCCATAGAAGAAACCAGTAGTAAACTGACGATAGGTACAGTTACTAATCTGATCTAAGTACCATGACATATTTTCCTGATATTTTTCAGAAGATTCTAAATAGTCGTCAATCGCTTTACGATAAGTACGAGCTACGGTAGCTACATAAAGGGCTGTTTTCATACGTCCTTCTATTTTATAGCTGTCGATACCAGCTTCAATCAAATCTGGAATATGCTCAATCATACACAAGTCTTTTGAGTTAAAGATATAGGTGCCGCGTTCATTTTCATATACAGGGAAGTATTCCCCTGGACGCTTTTCTTCCATCACTGAGTATTTCCAACGGCATGGATGGGTACATGCGCCCTTGTTTGCATCTCTTCCTGTAAAGAAATTAGAAAGCAAACATCTGCCAGAGTAAGAGATACACATCGCACCATGGATAAAGGTTTCGATATCCATATCCTCTGGAATATTTTCACGAATTTCTTTGATTTCTCGAAGAGAAAGCTCACGGGCTGTTACCACACGTTTGGCTCCCATCTGATACCAGAAGTTAAAGGTACCATAGTTCGTATTATTTGCCTGTGTGCTGATATGTCTTTCGATATCAGGACAGATTTCTTTTGCCAGCATAAAAATTGCTGGGTCAGCAATAATCAGACCATCTGGTCTATCAGGCTTCATATTATTTAATTCTTCAAAGTATCTGCGTACACCATCCAAATCATAGTTGTGTGCCAAGATATTTGCAGTTACATATACTTTTACTCCATGGTCGTGGGCAAATTTAATCCCTTCTGCCATTTCTTCAGGCGAAAAATTCTTTGCTTTTGCACGAAGTCCAAAGGCTTCTCCACCGATATATACCGCATCTGCACCGTAGATTACGGCGATTTTTAATACCTCCAGGCTACTTGCTGGAACTAATAACTCAATTTTTCTCATATTTACTCCTGTACTTTTGTACTTAGCGTTATTCCATCTCCGATAGGCAATACTGCTGTCACCAAATCATCACGATGCGTCAGTTCATATAAGTATTCGCGCATTCTTTTATGAATGGTTCTGTTTCTTCTGGTGACTACAAAATGAGACTCGATGATGTCTCCATCCTGAAGCACATTATCCGATACCAACACACCATCTTTTTTCAAGAGACGAAGAATGTCTGGCATAAAATTAATGTACTGTCCTTTTGCTGCATCCATAAATATCATATCGAAAGGTTCTTCTAAAGTTTTTAACACTTCTGTTGCGTCCCCCTCGATAAGCGTAATCTGTTTTTCTTTTCCTGCACGGATAAAATTTTCTCGTGCAATCGGAATTCGTTTTTCATAATTTTCTATGGTAACAATCTCACATGGGTATGGATTATACTCTGCCATCAAGATCGCAGAAAAACCTACGGCTGTTCCTACCTCAAGAATACGTTTTGGCTTTTGCATTGCCAAAAGCAATTTTAAAAAGCTCTGCATTTCTTTCCGAATAATCGGAACATAGGAATCCAGAGCTTCTCTCTCTATAGTATCGAGAACGGCTGTATTTCCACGGTCTAGTGAGTTAATATACGTTACCAGACGTTCATCTACTACCATTCTTATTCACCTGTACTTTCGTCATCATCTGGCGTATCTGCCATAATTTCCATCATCTCTTCTGGTTCCATTGAGGTGTTTAATGTATATACACCTGAAACGATTTCACCAGAGTAAGCAGAAAGCTTATACTGTAGATAGAAGAGATTCGCATCTCGAACCAATCCACATTTGTACAACTCTTCTCCGATTTCTTTTGCACTCATATCATCTTCAATGATCACTTCTACATCTTTGCCTGGTGCTTCATCTATCGCTGTCTCCGTAAAAATGCGATATCCCAAATCATAAGCGGTCATGCTTATACTCATTGTGACATATACAATGATAAGAACCACCATAACGGTAAAAGCAATTTTAATCATCTTATACATGTTTTTATTCGTGCTAGTTCTCATACTTTACTCCTATACTTCCATAATGATTGGTAAAATCATAGGACGACGTTTTGTTTCTTTCCATACAAATTCACCAACTGCATCTTTTACTTCTGTTTTTATTTTGCTCCAGTCCTTGATGCGACGATCCATAACAGATTCCATTGTTGCATCTAACACTGCTTGCATTTCATCCATAAGCGTCTCAGAATTACGAACATATACAAAACCGCGAGACACGATATCTGGACCATCAAGAACACTTCCTGTCACACTATCCAACGTCATAACGACAATAATGATACCATCATCTGCCAGACGCTGTCTATCGCGAATTACGATATTACCTACATCACCGACGCCGTTTCCATCCACCATGATGTTTCCAACTGGTACGCGGCCTGTAACTTCTGCACTCTCGTCATCCAATTCAAGCACTTCTCCAGATGATAATATTTTAATGTGATCTGTGTCATATCCGAGTTCTTCTGCAATTTTAGCCTGCGCAATTAAATGTTTGTATTCGCCATGAACAGGAATACTATACTTTGGATTTACCAAAGAATAGATAAGTTTAATATCTTCGATACATGCATGACCTGATACATGTACATCAGAGAAAATAACGTCTGCACCTTTTCTCATCAGTTCATTGATCACACCTGTTACAGATTTTTCATTACCTGGGATTGGTGATGAACTAAATACAATAGTATCGTTTGGCTTTATAGAAATCTTACGATGTGTTCCATTCGCCATACGAGAAAGCGCTGCCATAGACTCACCCTGGCTACCTGTTGTAATGATAACCGTCTGTTCGTCTGTATAATGATGGAGCATTTCTCCTTCTATCAAAATATTATCTGGCAAATTTAAGTATCCGAGTTCTTGGGCAATATTAATGGTGTTCACCATACTACGCCCTTCAATCGCTACTTTTCTACCATACTTTTCTGCCGAATTAATAATTTGCTGTACACGGTCTACGTTAGACGCAAATGTAGCAATAATAATTCTCTGTTTTTTATGATCTTCAAAAATCTTGTTTAGTGTAGCACCCACACTCTTTTCCGACTGCGTAAAACCAGAGCGTTCTGCATTTGTACTGTCACACATAAGTGCAAGTACACCTTTCTTTCCGATTTCACCAAATCGCGCTAAATCAATCGCATCACCGATAACAGGAGTATAATCAACTTTAAAGTCTCCTGTATGAACAACAATACCAGCTGGTGAATAAATCGCCAATGCTGCTGCATCCTGAATACTATGATTTGTACGAATAAACTCTACTCGAAATTGACCAATATTAATATGCTGTCCATATTTTACAACCTTGGTCTTTACCTTTTTTTCCATCTCATGTTCTGACAATTTATGCTCAATCAAACCAATTGTTAATTTGGTGGCATAAATTGGCACATTAACATCACGAAGCACATAAGGAATCGCACCAATATGATCCTCATGTCCGTGTGTAATAAAAAATGCTTTTACTTTATCTAGATTCTCTTTGAGATATGTCACATCTGGAACTACCAGATCCACGCCCAACATATCTGTTTCTGGAAAAGCCAAACCACAATCCACAACAATAATACTGTCTTCATATTCGAATGCAGTAATATTCATGCCGATTTGCTCTAAACCGCCTAAAGGAATTATCTTTAGTTTGCTATTCTGTTTTTTAATATTTGACATATAATCCCGTCCTTTTTTAATATTCAACGTCTGTTTCTTCGTCAGTCAGTTCGGCAAATACTTTTGCAAGGGCAGTAAATTCCACTTCATCTTCCACCACTTCATAAAGTACTTCCTCGTCCTGGGTGACTATTTCTTTTAAAATGTAGGCATCTAATGTGCCATCTTCTGCATCTTCTGATACCAAAAGGTATTTTGTTCCGTTTAACTGTGTTTCTTCTTCTACGATAAATTCTACTGTTTCTTGTGTTTCAGGGTCTGTAAATAATACTTTTTCCATATTTCACCTCTTCTATGCATGACAAAACAGATACTTGATTATTTATGATTTGATAAATAATCCAAGTACCCTTGTAAAATAAATATTGCCGCAATCTCATCTACATATTCTTTGCGGTGTTCACGGCGAATTCCCATCTCCATCATGGAATTGTCCGCAGCCACCGTTGTAAGACGTTCATCCCAAAGAACTACTTCAAGTCCCGTACGCTTTTCTAACATTTCCTTGAATTCTTTTGTTCTCTCGCAGCGCTCGCCTTCTGTATTGTTCATGTTTTTTGGATAACCCAATACGATTTTTTCTACACCGTATTCGTTTACCAGCTCTTCGATTCTGGCCAATGTCTGACGCAATTTGTTTGGCGCTTTTCTACGTACAATCTCTACTCCTTGCGCAGTAATTAACAGTTCGTCGCTTACCGCTACACCAACTGTCTTTGTACCAAAATCCAATCCTAAAATTCGCATAAATCACCTTACCGGATTATGCCCAGTCCTCGTTCTTGATATAGGCTTTTAAGATTTCTTCTACTACTTCATCTCTTTCTACCTTCATAATCAAACTTCTAGCGTTGTTATGGCTTGTGATGTATGTTGGATCACCTGACATAATATACCCTACAATCTGATTTACAGGATTATAGCCCTTTTCTTTCATTGCCGCGAAGACAACTTTAAGAACGTCTTTTACCTGAAGTTCCGGTTCCTTTTCTACTCTGAAATATTGTGTGTTGTTTAAATTTTGCATAATTTCACGCCCTTGCTTTTGTTCTTTATTTCCATAAGCCCTATATGTTTACATTGTAAACTACTTGACTTAAAAAAACAACTAAAAACCCTTATTCCATTAGATAAATTTCTTCATTTATTGCTTTTATAATCTTTCCTGTCACAATCTGATTATCCAATGGAACTTCCGATTTCTTTGCTATTTTTACATACTCTTTTGTATAGCCTACATAATAGTTCTCATCGTCTATGGTAGCAGCTTCTTCAAAAAGCACTTCTTCTTCTCTGCCTAAATAATATCGACGAAATTCTTCTGACATCTTAACACCTAATTCAAGCAGATCTGCACTTCGTTCTGTTTTCACAGTTTCTGCAATCTGATCTTTCATTACCGCAGCTCTCGTGCCTTGACGTTTTGAATATTTGAATATATGCATTTCATAAAAATGAATACGCTCTAAAAATGCTCTAGTAGTAGCAAACTCCTCTGTAGTTTCCCCTGGAAAACCTACAATGACATCTGTGGTAATCGCAGGGTGTTCAAAGTATTTGCGCAGAATCTTACATCCATTTTCATATTCTTCTGCTGTATATTTTCGATTCATACGCTGCAGAGTTGCATCACAGCCACTCTGCAATGATAAATGGAAATGTGGGCATACCTTTCCCAGTTTGCTGAGTTCTGATGCAAATTCTTCTGTGACAACCTTTGGTTCCAAGGAGCCTAATCGAATACGCTTTATACCTTCCACTTTATGAATTTCCTGTATTAACTGAAGCAAGGTTTCTCCTGTCTCAATCCCATAGGAACTAAGGTGAATGCCTGTAAGAACCACTTCCTGATATCCATTTTCTGCAAGGCGGTTTACTTCTTCTAATACCGAATTCATGTTTCTACTACGCACTCGTCCTCTGGCGTATGGAATAATACAGTAACTACAAAACTGATTACATCCATCCTGAACTTTAATGAATGCTCTGGTGTGTTCCGATGGCTGTTCGAGATACAATTCCTCAAATTCATGTGTTTTATCATTAATATCCAATACAGCATCAATCTTTCCATGGTCGCGGAAAAACTCATCCAATCTGGTTACCAACTCATGTTTTTTATTATTTCCGATGATAATGTCTATGGCTTCATCCACCATAGCTTCCTCTTCTTTTGTCTGCACATAACAACCAGCAGCCACCACAACCGCTTCTGGATTTAACTTCTTTGCGCGATGTAACATTTGACGGGATTTTCGATCCGCCATATTTGTTACCGAACATGTATTAATCACATATACATCTGCTACATCTCCAAAAGAAACGATCTCATAGCCAGCAGATTCTAGCATCTGCTGCATGGCTTCTGTTTCATATGCATTTACTTTACAACCTAAGTTGTGTAATGCTGCTTTTTTCATTATCAATTCCTAACTTTCTAATTTAAAATTGACTTTTCCACAAAAAACGATTAGTATTTTAATAGTAAAAATGCTAATAAGTTTTAAGGAGGCATATAAATGAAAACATTACAGATTTCATTAAACTCTATTGGAAAAGTAAAATCTTTTGTGAATGCAATCACACAATTTGAATATGATTTCGATTTAATTTCAGGAAGATATGTCATTGATGCAAAATCCATCATGGGTATCTTCAGCTTAGATTTATCAAAACCTATTGAACTTGCAATTCATTCTGATGAAAATCTTGATGAAATTATGAAAGTGTTGAAACCATATCTGGTTGAGTAACTTAATCTATATAACGTCCCGCTTAGAATATAAGTGGGACGTTTTTTTGTTTTTTACTCAGCCTCAACCATTATAGTTTCAGTTGTGGTAATTGCAGTTTCCATGAGTTCGTCAATCTTTTCTGCTAATTTCAATTCTGAACGTCTGATATATTCCACATTTGGCTTTGTTACAGGATGTTTTGCTACGAAAATGGTACAACAGTCTTCGTATGGAAGAATGGATGTTTCATAAGTATCAATTTTCTCTGCAATTGTTACAATATCCTGTTTGTCCATTGCAATAAGTGGACGATATACTGGCATGGTACATACATCATTTGTAGCAGCGAGAGACTGCATCGTCTGGCTTGCTACCTGTCCAATGCTTTCGCCTGTAATGAGTCCTAAACATTTTCCTTCTTTTGCAAAATGCTCTGCAATCTTCATCATATAACGGCGCATGATAATAGTAAGTTCTTCATGTGGACATTTTTCATAAATATATAACTGAATATCCGTAAAGTTTACGATATTCAACTTAATTGGTCCTGTATAAGCAGCTACTTTCTTCGCCAAATCGATAACCTTCTGTTTTGCACGTTCACTTGTGTAAGGTGGTGCATGGAAGTAGGTTGCTTCGATAGTAACTCCACGCTTGGAAATCATATAACCTGCAACAGGACTATCAATTCCTCCTGAGAGTAATAGCATTGCCTTTCCTGCTGTACCAAGTGGCATACCTCCTGGACCAGGAATTTCCGTAGAATAAATATTAATTTGTGGACGAATTTCAATATTTACCATAACCTGTGGATTGTGAACATCTACAGAAGTTTCTGGAAATGCTTCTAAGATTTTTTCACCCACTGCGGCATTGATTTCCATTGATGTCATAGGGTAATTTTTTCTTGCACGACGCGCGTTTACCTTAAAAGTGAAATTTTTGTTTTCATATGCTGCGTCGATATGCTCTACTACTTTTTTGCAAAGTGCTTCAAAACCTTCATCTTCTGTCAAAATAACTGGGCAGATTCCTACGATACCAAATACACGTTGTAACGCTGTTACGGTTTCTTCGTAATCATATTCCCCTTCTGTTTCTACATAGATACGTCCATTTTCTTTACGCACATTGAAGTTTCCATCTACTGTTTTTAACTGATAACGAATATTTCTTACCAATGCGTCTTCAAACAAATATCTGTTTTTTCCTTTGATTGCGATTTCCGCATATTTAATTAAAAATGCTGTATACATAATTTCTCCTTTTTATTTTCTGGTATATTTCTGCAACATCGGAATCGTTTCTCTCATCACCTCAAGTGCGTAGTCCAATTCCTCTTTTGTAGTATGAATACTAAAGCTAAATCGTACGGTAGAGTCCAATAATTCCTTCTTTAATCCAATGCTTTGCAACGTGCTACTGATTGCAGGTTTATTAGAAGAACAAGCACTACCGGCTGATACATAAATATTTCTATCTTCTAAAGTGTGAAGAATCACTTCTGCCCTTACACCTTCTATACTAACACTCACAATATGAGGTGCACTGTCATGGTCTGTTCGTCCATTTACAGATACGCCATCCATTTTTTCTACTTGTTCTATAAAGTAATCTCGAAGTGCGAAAAGATGATTTCTATTCTCTTCTAAGTTAGCATACATTTCTTCCGCAGCCACAGCCAGACCTGCAATCGCAGGTACATTTTCTGTGCCAGAACGCATTCCTTTTTGCTGTCCGCCACCATGAATAAGTGGTTTTATCTTTGTCTTATCCTTGACAAAAAGGAACCCGCTCCCCTTTGGTCCATGAATTTTATGACCGCTGACCGAAAGCATGTCCACATTCCATTTCTTTGGAAATATTGCCATTTTCCCATAAGACTGAATGGCATCCACGTGGAATAATGTCTTTGAGTTTGTAGCTTTGATTACTTTACCAGCTTCCTCGATTGGCTGCAACGCACCAATTTCATTATTTACCTGCATGATAGAAACAAGTATGGTATCTGGTCGAATTGCACTTTTTAATTCTTCCAAATCAATCTGTCCATACTCATTCACTTTGAGGAATGTTACTTCAAATCCATTTTCTTCTAACCAGATAAAAGGATTTGTTACGGATGGATGCTCAATGGATGTGGTAATCACATGCATACCCGCTCTTTTGTTTGCAAGAGCACTGCCGATAATCGCCAGGTTATTTGATTCCGTTCCGCCTGAAGTAAAAATCAATTCTTTCTCATCTATTTTTAAGGTTTTTGCAATTTTCTTTTTCGCCTCTATGATATATTTTTCTGCGATAACACCCTTCATGTGTAAAGAGGATGGATTTCCATAATCCTGTGTTAAAAGTTCTACCATTTTTTCTGTAGCTGCTTTACTACAACTGGTAGTAGCAGAATTGTCTAAATATGCTTCCATATATACTCCTATTCATCTAAACAGAAAATCAACATCGACAGGGTCGCAAGTCCGGCAGTTTCCGTACGAAGAATGCGTCTGCCGAGGGAAATCCGATGACCTGTAACCGCCTCAATCTCCTCTGGCGCAAATCCTCCTTCTGGACCTACAAATATACCAATACTCTGTCCTGGTTTTATGCTTTGCATAATTTCTCTAGTAGCATCCATACCACGTTCATTTTCATATGGCACCAAAACCACATCCAAATCTTCTGCCCTCTTTAGCGCATTTTTCCAACTAAGTGGCATCTGAATTTGTGGAATCAACGTACGCTTCGACTGTTTTGCTGCGCTTTCCGAAATCGCCTGCCAACGTTTTACCTTGCTGGCAGCTTTTTTATCATCCAATTTTACTACACAGTTTTTCATGGCGATTGGGATAATTTCATAAACACCAAGTTCGACTGCTTTTTGAATGATAAGTTCCATTTTATCACCCTTTGGTAATCCCTGAAACAAATAAATACGGTTGGAAAGCTCTGTACCATTTTCATCTTCTTTTTCTACAGATACGATAACTTCATCATCACTTACGGCAGAAATCTCTCCAAAGAAACTACGCCCATTTTCCGAAATGCTAATACGCACTTTCTCACCTGTCTTCATGCGAAGTACATTTTTTATATGATTAACATCACTTCCAACAATGGAAATTCTGTCACCTGTCAATTGTTCTTCTTGTACAAAAAATTGATACATATTAGTTTTTGCGGGCGGTAATATTCACCCATTCTCCCTGATGATTAATCTGTACTACTTCGAGACCAGCATTTTCAATGGCTTCTTTTACCTCATTTTCTTTGAAATCAATAATTCCAGAAGTGATAAAATACCCACCTTTTTTCAAACGGGCTGGGATAACTGGCGCCATAGGAATGATGACATCTGCCAAAATATTTGCAACTACGATTTCATACTCCTCGGTTCCTACTCTTTCCTGGAGTTCTACGTCATCGATTAAGTTTCCAACATAAAACTGTCCAAGTCCAAGATCCAACTGATTTACTTCCATATTTTCTCTGGTAGAAGTCATACAATCTGCATCCAAATCTGTACCAACCACTTCTCTCGCCCCAAGTTTTAATGCAACAATAGATAAAATTCCGCTGCCACATCCTACGTCTAATACCTTTGGTGCTTCTTCTTTGTTGATATATTTGATAAGTTCTTTGATACAAAGCTGAGTTGTTTCATGCTTACCTGTACCAAAAGAAATTCCTGGATCAATTTCAATTAACAATTTATCCTTGTCTATTTCTTTCCATTCTTCCCAGGTTGGTTTGATTAAAATATTTTCAATAGTGAATGAGGAAAAATATTTCTTCCAGTTATTAATCCAATCCAAATCTTCTGTTTCTGAAGAAGAAATCACACCACTACCAACTTCAACCATAGAGCGCAGCTCTTCCAATCCCATTTTCACCTGTTTTAGAAGATCTGAATGATCACTTCCATCGTCTTCCAGATAAAAGCTCACGTGACTGATTCCTTCGTCTGGTGGAAGCTCTGGCAGAAAATCAATAAACATATCTGCCTGATCCGCTTTTGTAAGAGGCACATTATCTTCTATTTCGATACCTTCGATTCCAAGTTCTGATAACATAAAGCTCATATAATCTTCAGCCGCTGTTGTTGTTTCGATGGTGTATTTATTCCACTTCATATTTCGTTTCCTTCCTCACTCTCAATTTATTACCGAACAAAAAATCTCCAAATATCATAATACATGAAAACCATAAAATAAACAATGAAATATAACAAAAAAAAGAACATCTTCCATCCTGGAAAATATTCTTCTCTTTCTTTTAAGCTAACACCTGCTTAAGATGATCATATTCTTTTGTAATTTCAAGTACTAACGCATTATCACCATCAATATTGTCTGGATGATAAATCTTGATAAGATCTTTATAACGTTTTTTCAAAGACTGTTGCGTAACAACGCCACGGAAGAAGAGTTCTCCTACCTGCTGATCAGGAATCTGTCGATAAGCCTTCTCATGGAAATCATCTACCATATCGTAAAAAGCTTTTTTCTTTTCAATCTCTTCTCTTTCAGCAGCAAGTTTCACTAACTCATCTTCCAATATCTTGAACTTCATCTCAAAAAGTGTTCTTTGCTGCTCTAATCTACGATCTTCTATCTCAACTTTTCTGAAAAATTCCTTTTTTTCTCTGTCAAGAATACGTTTTTGTTCATCTAACTCCCTACGTTCTTCACTGAGTGTCATGACACAACCCTTTCATATGTATCCAACCTACGTAACAACTGTATTCATGCATCAAAAACTAGTTTTCGACTATATTTAGTCTCACTAACGTAGATATGATACTACATTTTGTGTCACAAGTCCATAGGCAATTTGTACTAAGTATAAAAAAAGTTCCCAACAAAAGTTGGGAACTTTTTTACAAGTCATCTAAAGACTCTTTGATTTTATCCATAAATCCTTTTTTCCTTTTTGTTGTGGTAGCACCACCTTCTTGCGTGAGAGAACCACCGGTTAATTCATCAAATTTACGAAGTGCTTCTTTGGCCTCTTTGCTAAGGTTCTTTGGCGTTTCTACCACAAGTGTTACATAGTGGTCACCTCGTACCTCTTTGTTGCGCACAGATGGTACACCTTTTCCTCTTAAGCGAATACGTGTGCCTGACTGCGTACCAGCACTTACTGTATAAATAATATCTCCATCTACCGTCTTAATACGTACATCTCCACCTAAGGCTGCGATTGCATACGAGATGTTTGCATCTGAGAAGATGTTCATATCCTGACGCTCAAACTGGGAACTTCTGGATACTACTACTTCTACTAATAAATCACCACGTGGACCACCGTTGATACCTGGCTCACCAAATTCTCGTACGCGAACACACTGTCCATTATCTATACCTGCAGGAATTTCTACGGTTTTCTTTATTTTCTTTACAACAAATCCACTACCATAGCAATCTGGACAACGATCTTTAACTACTTTACCACTACCATTACAATCTGGACATGTAGTAACATTCTGCATCATACCAAAGAGAGACTGCTGGGTAATAACTACTTTTCCTTTTCCTCCACACTTGGTACAGGATTCTGGAGAAGTTCCTGGTTTTGCTCCATTTCCTCCACAAGTACCACAGGTTTCTTTGTATGAGAATTCAATTTCTTTTTCACATCCAAATATTGCTTCTTCAAAGGTCACGCGAACACTCATGCAAACATTTGCACCTTGTCTAGGACCATTGTTGGAACGTCTGCTTCCGCCACCGAAACCAAATCCGCCACCAAACATGTCTCCAAAGATATCTCCGAAGATATCACTCATATCCATACCAGAGAAATCAAATCCTCCAGCTCCACCAGCACCATCAAAAGCAGCATGACCGAACTGATCATACTGTCTACGTTTGTCTGCGTCACTAAGTACAGCATATGCTTCCTGAGCTTCTTTAAATTTTGCTTCACATTCTGCATCTCCTGGATGAGCATCTGGATGATATTTTTTCGCAAGATTACGGAATGCCTTCTTTATTTCTGCGTCATCGGCTGTTTTGGAAACGCCTAAGACTTCGTAATAATCTCTTTTATCTGCCATTGTTATTTTCCTCTTCTACTTTATATTGGATTTATCTATATACAGAAAAAATTCCTCTATATATCCAAATTCACCATGTTTTAGCTCAAATTTTTGCCTTAAAATCTATATAGAAAAAAACTTACCTCAAACACCCTCTAAATTCA
>CAZVOY010000008.1:0-25295 GCA_964628865.1 uncultured Lachnobacterium sp.
CTGACATGGGTGGCGAAAAGAAAGGCGGCCCAATCATTACAAAAGAACAGTTATTAGAAATCAACGCAAAACTTAACAAGATTCCAAAAGCAAAATAATTAAAAATGGGCTGTCATAAAACGACAGCCCATTTTTTAATATCCCATAATTCCTTCTACTGATTCGTCATTCTCAATCCAATCCTGTACATTGATTTCACGATAGTCAGTATCCGTATCTCTCACGATAACCTTTTCAATACCTGCATTGATTACCATTCTCTTACACATAGAACAACAACATGAATTTGCAATCAATTTTCCCGTTTCTACTTCTCTTCCTGAAAGGTACAGTGTGCTACCTATCATTTTTTCACGCTCTGCGCTGATAATCGCATTTGCTTCTGCATGTACACTGCGGCAAAGCTCATATCTTTCGCCTCTAGGAATATTCATTTTCTGACGGATGCAGGTTCCGATATCACTACAGTTTTGTCTGCCGCGTGGTGCACCTACATATCCTGTAGAAATTACTTCATCGTTTTTTACAATAACAGCACCGTAATTTCTTCTAAGACAAGTACCTCTTTTTGAAACGACATCTGCTAAATCTAAATAATAATTTATTTTATCTCTTCTAGCCATTTTTATTCTCCATTTTTGAATTTTTTCTTTTATTATTGTAAATAATATTAAACTAGAAATCAATTCCTATTTAATTTACATTTATCTCCTCGCATGAAATCATACCAATTACACATTCTAACTTTGAAAGGAAGGTGTATATTATGGCAAACAAAAATAATCAAAACAACAAAAAAAACAACTCACTTAGAAACAGTTATTCAGAAAACAACAAGAATGCTTCTAGAGACAACTTAAGAGACTATTCAAAAGACAGCTACAAAGATAGCTACAAAGACAGCTCTAAAGATAGTACAAAAAACTGTCGCTGAACTTCATCTTACAGCGTAGAACCGTTACCAGAATCCACTAGACCTAGAAAAGATGGACCTGGTGAAAACTAGAATTGAAATCAGAGGGGTTATTCGCCCCTCTTACATTTCAATGTACATATTCTAATCTATGTTTTCATCTGGGAATTTCTTTTTCAAAAATCGAATCATAAATGGTATCGACGTCAATCCTGTAAGAATGTCTGCAACTGGCTGGGATATCTGTATACCAGTAAGTCCCCAAAAATGAGTTGTAATTAATAGTGTCGGAATAAGCATAAGTCCATTTCGAAGCATAGACAAAACGGTAGCTATCTTCACCTGTCTCGTACTCTGATACAACATATTTACTGGTACTGAAAGTGCTAAGAACACTGTTCCAACGCAAGCACATCTTAGAGCAAATACTCCCACTTCTGCCACCTTCGCACTATCCTGAAATACATAAATAATCTGTTCGGAAAAAACAAATCCTGGAACTGCCAAACAAAGAATAAAACACATGCCTACTGCCATAGTAACCAATAACCCTTTTTTCACACGACTATATTTCTTTGCTTGATAGTTGAACGCTGCAACTGGCTGAAATCCCTGTCCAATACCTAATCCAACACACATAATAAACATACTGAATCTGTTTACTACACTCATGGCTGCAATAGCTGCATCTCCATAAGGTCTGGTTAAATTGTTCAATAGTCCGCTGGAAATAGAACTTAATCCCTGTCGAACCAAAGATGGGAAACCTACTTTTACAATAGTAGTGTATACTTCTTTCTTTTTGCTGACGCATGACAATCGAATTTTACTCTGTCCCATTTTATGAAAGAAATGTAGTAAAATCAAAAAACTAATGGTCTGTGATACAGCCGTTGCTATACCTGCACCCAGAACACCTAACTGAAATACTATTACCAGTAAATAGTCACCTAATATATTAATAATTCCACCCGTTACCAGACCTATCATAGAATAAAATGATTGTCCTTCATAACGTAAATTGTTATTTAATACAAAAGACCCCATTACCACTGGACAACTAAGTAGCACACAAGTGCCATATTGTTTTGCATATGGTAGGATTGTTTCTGTACTTCCAAGCAAGGTCATAAGAGGAGTTAAAAATAGTAATCCGCCAAGCATCAAAACAGTACCAATTGCCAAAGCTGTAAAGAATCCCGTAGATACATATTCCGACGCCTCTTCTTTATTTCTATCTGCCAATGCCTTAGAAACCATTGTTCCTGATCCCTGTCCCAGCATAAATGCAATTGCCTGAATAATCGCCTGTAGCGTAAACAAAATACCTGTAGCCGCCTGAGGACTTTCTCCCAAGGTTCCTACGAAATAAGTATCAGCCATGTTATAAATACTAGTTACCATCATTGATATGGTAGTAGGGATACCTAGTGAAATAATCAGTTTAACCAAAGGCGTTTTTGTCATCTTATCGTATTGTGTCATTGTTTGTGCCATTTCTATTGTCTACGTTTCTGATTACTTTAAAAATGTTTTTGCTGATTTCATTCCATAGATTTCTTCTGTTTCAAGAACCGCACGGTTTATCGCTTTCCCCAGCACATGTGCTGCCAAAGTACCGACAACATCTGCACTGGATTTTACTTTACCTGTAGCTAGTGCATAAACAGAATCTCCATCCATTGAAGTATTAACAGGACGAATCGTACGTGCAATACCATTGCTCGCCATTGCTGCTACCTTATTCATCTCTGCTTTATCTAGCTTCGCATTTGTTACGATACATGCAATTGTAGTATTTAAAGAAAATAAGCTTGCCAGCTGCAAGAGTTTTACCGCTTCTTCTTCACTAGAAATCATCGCTGTTTTTTCTTTGTTCAAAAGTCCTGCCAACTGTTTCTGTGAATCCATTTCAAATACATCACCTATCGCATTTACTGCTACGATAGCACCTACCTGAAGCATTCCCGCCTGTACTGCATAACAACCCAAACCTGATTTCATAGAAGCCTCTGCACCATGCAATTTACCTACGGTAGCTCCCATACCTGCTCCCACGTTTCCATTTCGCTCCACATTATCTTCACTATCCAAACAAGCCGCATATCCCATGTCCGCGTCTGGACGCACTTTACCATCCACGCAACCAAGGTCAAAGATACAAGAACCAACTACAATCGGTACAATAGCATCTCCAACTTTGACACCACGTCCTTTTTCTTCTAAGTATTTCATTACGCCGCCTGCTGCATCTAATCCAAACGCACTACCACCGCTTAAAAGCACTGCATTGACACCGTCATTACTCATTAGCGGATTTAACAGCTGGTTTTCTCTGGAAGCTGGTCCACCACCACGCACATCCACACCACAAATTGCCTTTTTCTCTGGCAAAATAACCGTACATCCTGTGGCATGCTCTTCTGTCTGTGCATGACCGATTTTTATTCCTTTTATGCTATGTAAACTAATTTCTTTCCATTCGCTCATATTTACACCTCAATATCATTTTTATCAATATGTATTCATTATAAAACAAATTGCTAATATTTACAAATAAATACAGGAGGCATCCTTTGATGCCTCCTGTAAAAAATATTCATGTACATAAATTCAAGTTTACATCATCCTATCTATCCCAACACTTCTACTTCATCGATATTCTCAATACGGAAAAGCCTTGTTACTACACCTTTCTTCTTATCCTCATAACGGATCTTTATCCATTCATCATCAGCATCTAATACCTGACACTGAATCCATGAATCCACCAACTCAATTTCTTCATTTGGCTTGATTCTACACTGTTTCCCAATCAATTCATTAATCAATTTTGACATAACTGGATCTCCTTTTTGTTTCTTTTCCATTTTTCTAAGCTTTGTTTCCAAACGTTTTACTTTCCCTGGATAGGAGGAATATGCCAGTACAAGGATAAATGCAAACACTCCAAAATATTCCATTCTCTATACCTCCTATTATGTATACATAATTCTTTCACTATTAAACATCTTCGTAAGTATGAACGCTAACACACCAGAATACAGTATATTGGCAACAACTGTAATAATAACTGGGAGCATTTGATAATCCATAGAGAATATTCCATCCATACACTGTGCTGTATTATAAATCGGTATCAGATACATATACCATTCCTGTACAGAGCTTGTCCCCACCATATTAGTAACTCCTGTAAGGGTAACAAGAACCATAAGTGGTGTTGCCATGCTAGTAGCTTCTTTTACCGATTTAGCGAATGTCGAGATGATAGAAATCACTCCAACTATTACCAAAGTTGTTGAAATAATAATAAGCAATAGCACCGCATAATCCTCTACCTTATAACCAAATGTCATATCCTCCATACCTGAGCCGCCCATGAGATTTGGTAAAGAAAGCATAATACCCACAAAACTAGATAACCCACTTAGTAAACCAATCACGCTTAAACTGATCATTTTACCTAATGCTAAATTTCTACGTTTCATTGGAGTGACCAAAAGTGTTGCAATGGTTCCTCTCTCTTTTTCCCCTGCGATAGATTCCGCAGATACTGAAAGACATCCATTAAAGAGCATCATCAGCACCAACATCGGCATAATCATGGAAATTAGCATCGCAGAAATGTCTTCTTCTGAAGCTAAATCATAATCCTGTTCCCCCTGACAAATATCAAATTTATTTGCCACCGCCTGCTCCAACTGGTCCAACACAGTAAGCATAATACTATACGCTCCGCTGGACTCTGTGCTTGCAGAGTTATAATAAATCTCTACATTTGGAGCTGGTTCCGTAGCTGTCGTTACATCATAGGTCATAAATGCTACATCAAAGTTTTCTGGAAAAACCACTAGCAAATCTGCTTCATCTTCTTCAATAGCATTTTTCACATCCTCTATCTGAGCAGCTTTAACTTCATTAAAAGATACTTCTTCCATTTCTCCTAAGCCCGCCAATGTTTGTGGCATATTTACCACCTGGATTTCATACACATAGTCATCTTCTGTGGTATACATTTCTGAAAATCCACTACCCATAACGGTATACAGCACATAAATCAAGATACCTGGCATAAGTGCTGTCATCACCATTCGTTTATCTCCAAAGAAACGGGCAAATTCTTTTTTCATTATTGTAAGTAAATCACTTTTCATTTATTTTGCCTCCATTTCCGCGCAAATCTGGAAGAACTTATCCTCCAAATCACAGTCTTTTGTAAGATTTTCTAATGTATCACAGAGCACCATTTTTCCATCCATAACAATACCCACTCTATCACACAGTTTTTCTACTAAACTAAATATATGCGTAGACAAGAGAATTGTCTTTCCCTGTTTCTTTAATTCCTGTAAAAAGTCAGTAACGACTCTGGCTGTCAATACATCCAGCCCGTTCGTAGGCTCATCAAAAATGATGATATCTGGATCATGTACCAAAGAAATTACAAGAGAAGTTTTCTGTTTCATACCTGTCGACATATTTGCGACCTTTACTTCTGCGAATTCATCAATTCCAAAACGTTCAAACATCGCTTTCTTTCTAACTTCGCGAACCTCTGGTTCTACTTTATGAAGATCTGAAAAGAAATCGAACAAATAATTCGGTGTAAAAAATTCTTCCAGTTTTAATTCACTAGTTAGAAAGCCAACTTTTCCGCGAACTTCTTCTGGATGAGAGATTACGCTAGCTCCATCAATCCATGCATCCCCACTATCTGGCTTAATCAGTGTCGACAGCATACGAAGCGTAGTCGTTTTTCCTGCGCCATTCGGTCCTAAAATTCCAAAGATTTCTCCTTCGTAGGCTTCAAAAGATAAGCCATCTACCGCTACCTTTACTTTTTCTTTTGTATTTTGTAAATTTTGCTGTTTTTTGGAAAGCTTAAATGTCTTTTTTAAGCCTTCTACTCTTACAATTACTTTTTCCATACGTACTCCTTATTTTTTCTTATGTTCTAACTTATGACATGCGATAGTATATGAAGTAATCAAAGTTAACCAAATTACAGAGACACAGAATACTGGAAAAATACCAGTATCAAACGTCAACATAGTAATTAAAGAAATCGCCCACATTACCATACACACCATATTGGTAGCTTTATATGCTATGTAAGAAGCTTCAAATATCATCTGTTTTTGAGCCTCATCACAACTGTCCACCCATTTCTTATTAAATTCTGTATCAAAAACATTCCCTTCTTTTTCAGGATTAATCTTTTTCAACAAGTCGATAACTAATTTCTGTAAAACAGTCATAAGTACTATGCTCACAATAAACACACCTATTCCAAGCACTCCCATTTCAATATTTCCCAAATCGTCAACTCCTAATTCGGAAATATACATCATGGCTGCATAGAAAAAGAAGTTTACAACGGTCAATATATTTGAAGGTGCTAATGCTATACCTAATTTCTTTTCTGCCTCATCAATCACTTCTTCATCCCAGCCATCCCATTCATCAGCTAATTTTTTTGCCTTAAAATAGTTACTAAAACAAATGGCGTACACGATTACATTTGCACCGATAAAAATGACTGGAACACATACTGACATTAGATTTTGTATGCCATCAACAATATTTCCACTATAATGATCCCCGATGAAAGCTCCTATAAATCCACAAAGGATTCCACCGATTAATGCACAAATACATACTATTATAAATTTTATATATATTTTTTTATCTTTCGTATTTTTATTCATCTGCACCGTCCTCCTCGTACTCGAATATTTCTTCTACTGTTGTATTACACACTTTGGCAATTTTCAGTGCCAAAGTTACCGATGGCGAATAATCGCCACGCTCTATCTGACTGATAGTCTGACGACTCGTACCTACCAGCGCGCCCATCTCCTGCTGATTCACTCCGAGCTTCGCTCGATGTTCTTTTAAACGATTATGTAGTGGCATCTATATCCTCCTTTGACAAGTTTATTTTTCATTTTGACAACTTTTCTTGTCAAGCATACTATATCAATGACAAGGAAACTTGTCAACCCCTTTTTTATTTGGCGTTTAGCCATCTAGCGAGATGCAGCAAAACGAAATCGAGCTAGCTTTTCTAAATATATAGTATTAAAAGTTGACGTAGGAAGAATAATTCGGTTGGATTATAACTAAATCTGCGCGTAAATTTTCATTTTTCATGCAAATAAAAACATCCTGGGGCATATATGTAAAAATCATATATATATGCCACGTTTTCTTAGAGAAGTTTTTATAAATATTAATAAATATCAAAATATAGCTGAAAAACGGGGCATATATCAAAAAATATGATATTTATACCCCGTTTTTTTTAAATTTTTTCATTCTGAGTGTGGCAAAAGAAGAAAATTTTCCATATATGCCCCATTTTTTTAATTAGAAAATCACGCGCGTTCTTATTCTTTAAAAATGTTAAAATCTAAATCTACGCGTATATTTTTATATTTAGCCATGCGCTAGCCCGACTCACTCCACTTCGTGCCTTTCCGTTGCTTCGCAACTCAGGCTCTCGCTATTTTGCTAAACGCCAAATCTCAGACATAAAAATAGAACTGCAATGTAAGCAAGCTTACTTGCAGTTCATTTTATGTCTTTCGCATGGCGAAATAGTGTGAGCTAAATCGTTATTACTTGCACGCTTCAAGAGCCTGTGCTACGTCAGCAAGAATATCATCTACGTTTTCGATACCCACAGAAAGACGGATAAGGTCTGGGCCTACACCTGCTGCGATTAATTCATCATCATTCATCTGACGATGTGTTGCTGAAGCTGGATGAAGTACACATGTATGTGCGTCAGCTACGTGTGTAGCAATCATAGCTACTTTCAGCTGTTTCATGAATTTTTCAGCTGCTGATCTGCCACCTTTTACGCCGAAAGAGATAACACCACATGTGCCGTTTGGCATATATTTCTGTGCTCTTTCGTAGTATTTGTTGCTTGGAAGTCCTGGATAGTTAACCCATGTTACACATTCATGTGCTTCGAGGAATTCAGCAACTTTCTGTGCATTTTCACAGTGACGTGGCATACGTACGTGAAGAGATTCCAGTCCTAGGTTAAGTAAGTATGCATTCATTGGAGCCTGGATTGCACCAAGATCACGCATAAGCTGTGCTGTTGCTTTTGTAATAAAAGCACCTTCTTTACCGAATTTTTCTGCATATGTGATTCCATGATAAGAATCATCTGGAGTAGTAAGTCCTGGGAATTTGTCAGCATGTGCCATCCAGTCAAACTTACCAGAGTCTACAATAACACCGCCAACTGTTGCATCATGTCCATCCATGTATTTTGTTGTAGAATGGATAACGATATCTGCACCCCATTCGATAGGACGACAGTTAATAGGTGTAGCAAATGTATTGTCTACGATAAGTGGAACACCATGTGCATGTGCTGCATTTGCAAATCTTTCGATGTCAAATACGATAAGCGCTGGGTTTGCGATAGTTTCGCCGAATACTGCTTTTGTATTTTCCTGGAAAGCTGCTTCCAATTCTTCATCGGAACAGTCTGGATCTACGAAAGTAAATTCGATACCCATACGTTTCATAGTTACTGCAAATAAGTTATATGTGCCGCCATAAATGGTAGATGAACATACTACGTGGTCGCCATTTCCACAGATGTTAAAGATGGAGAAAAAGCTGGCTGCCTGACCTGATGAAGTAAGCATCGCTGCGCTACCACCTTCTAATGCGCAAATTTTTGCTGCGACATAGTCATTGGTAGGGTTCTGAAGACGCGAATAAAAATATCCACTTGCTTCAAGGTCAAATAATTTTCCCATATCTTCACTTGTATCATATTTAAATGTTGTACTCTGTACAATCGGAATCATACGTGATTCACCGTTTTTTGGTTCGTATCCAGCCTGGATACACATGGTTTCTCTTTTCATTTTATTTCTCCTTCACATTTCTAAGACAAATGTGCCTCTATTCACAAAGTGTATTTTATCACAAAACAATATGAATGTTTACATTAATTCTTTATTTTTTCTGCAATTTTTTCTTCTAACCAATGAGCTTATAAAAAACAGCCCTACGCAAATGGCTGATATTCCTGCTCCCTCCACAAGTCCTGGTGTAAAATATTTAAGTTCAATACTGTGATACCCTTCTTCCAGATGTACGCTGATAAAGGTATCTTTGAAGCTTTCTGCCTCTACTTCCTTGCCGTCTACATAAAGCGTCCACCCTTCTTCATACGGAATGGAGAATATCAAGCGTCCTGCTTCTTCTACTTCAATATGACCTTTTACACTGGTGTCTGTGTATTCCTCCATCACCATGGTCTGCTGACTTAAAGTTTCATAGGCTTCGTCCACAGCTTTTAAATTTAGTTTGTATACTGTAAAACTGATATTTTCTGATTTCGCATTTGTAATGATAATCTCATCACCAGCTTTACATTCACCCAATTCAAACAGATAACGGTGGGTTGTCTTACTATATTTGGTACCTGCTCCTCCGTTAATGCTAATGGTTAAATTGTCTGCGGAACAACTTGCGTAATTTGCATAATAAATACCATCCTCTTCTACTGTAATGGCGGTCTTACCTTCTGCAACTTCCATTGCAACATCTGCACTATTTAAAATATTTTCACTTGCTCCTAACACGTATCCCAAGCTATTAATATGATTAATCTTCTGTCCAGTACTATTATCCCAGTTTTCTACTGCCTCTTCACTCATCATAAATCCAAGTGGTAAACAGTAAGTATTTTCATAAAGATAATAACCACCATAACTTCCCACGATTTCTCGAAGCGCATTTTCCCCTTCTGCGTTATCTGAAATCATATATTTTGCAGAAAGCATGGATGATAAAATCGGTGTAGCACCATTATAACCATAGTAATTCGAACCGCCTTCCATATAGACGCTCTGGTAAAAATGGCTCACCTCGATATCCATAATCGTAGAGAAAATAGTACCCGATGGGTAACCATATAATGTACTGTCATTTTTCGTCTTTCTCTCGGTATCTTCGATACGATAGAAAATTTCTGTACCTTCCTCTGCGTCTGCCTTTGCATCTGCCTCCGCCATCTCCAATAAAACCTCATACTCATCCGTCTTTTCTAGATAAGATGTCCTATCTAAAGTATAGAACCCAGTAATCGCCATATTTAAGATAACCTCACAAAATGCCAATCCAAAAGCAAATCCACAGATCATGCCCTGCAATTTTTTTACCTTCATCTTTTCTATCACAAAGCACAATGCATATGCCAAGATAAAGACTCCAGTAAGGAAGAAGGAAATAGGCTCTGTAATATCTTCTTCTGTCATTTTAGCACTAGCAATTAGTACCACAATACACAAGACCGCAGCTAGTACAGCTTGCCATATCTTATTTCCTTTTCGCTTTCGATAGGTTTCATAACCTATTACCAGCATCATAAAAATGAATAGGAACGACTGTCTGCCTGGCAAAGATCTAGGAAAACGCAAACCGTGCCAGATTAAGTCCAAATAGTTGTTTGCAAAACCAAGTATAAATAATGTCAAAAGAATCAGTTTTGGAACTTTTTCTTTCCAGCTAATGCGTCCATTCATCACATACATCACAACTAAAAAGACTGTAAATGCACCGCAATACAGATTTGGCCAATGGCTGGTTCCTGTATAAGGATCCGCTGCCACACAAAGTCGCGACAATTCTGCAATAATATTAAAATACCATTCCACCGCTTCTGGCCAGGAACTGTCCTGAGAAGAAGAATAACTAAGGACGATAGCCTCAGGAATCAAAAATACAGCCCCCGTTCCGCCTGCCAAAAGGGAGTACCATGCAAAGCGAAACACCGATTTTATTTTTCCTTCTTTTTGCTCTAAAAACAGTAGTATGAAATACAGCACCAAAAAGATGCAGATAATCATCGAAATGTAATAATTACAAAAAATAGAAAGTGCTAATGTCACATAATACAAAGTAGGACGACTCTTTTTCACCAGACGTTCTAATCCTAGAATAATAAGTGGTGCAAGCGCAACGGAATCCATCCACATGATATTCCAACTATAGGTAGCGACAAATCCCGAAAAAGCATAAGCTGTAGAGAAGACCAATGCTGGTGCTACGGTAGCTGTATGGTATTTTCCATCTTCGCCCACCAAGGAAAAATGTTCTTTCAAGAACCAAAAGAAAAACAATCCAGCTAACGCAATTTTTAAGACGATTGTTAACGTCATAAATTCAATCACAAGACCCTTTGGACATAAAATCAAAAGCCAGTTCAATGGACTTGCTAAATAATAAATATAGGTTGCAAAAAAATCTGTTCCCAGACCCAAATCCCAGGAATACATCAGACTTCCACCTTCTTGGAGTTTCTGCTGGAACTCTGTGAAAAACGGACAATACTGGTGGTACATATCAATATGGAGAATACATTTTTCTCCAAAAGGATATACTCCTGCCACCGCACAAATCACCACACTTGCCAAAAAAGGGATGGCAAATGCCAAAAATGGCCATATCCAGTTTTTCTCAAACAAAGCTTTACATTTTTCTTTCATTCTTACTCTTCCTGATAATCAAACATAAAATAGTATTGTAAAATTTCGTATTTTTCCAAAAGTTCTTCTGAATCTGGATTTTTCTCTAACTCTAACAAGAAATTCTGATATGCCGTGGTAGGTATATCTGCTGCTTCTAGCATATTTACAGCAAGAAAACTAATATCTGTATCTGCGTTTATAGCCTCTTCAATATCATAATTAGCCCAAATTACATATGGAACCTGATAACGAAGCTGCGCTTCTTCTACAGTCATATTTGATGTATCTACTCCGTTCAGTCGCAAAATCTGATTTGCTACAGAATCACTTGGCTGATGGTCTCCGAAGAAAACAATAATCGTCTTTTCCTCTTCTCCATTAAAATAATTAATCAGATTTTCTAATGCTGAATCGGAAACAGATATCAAAGACAAATACTGTTCTAACGAGAAGCTATCCAATTCTTCTACATCGATAAAAGGTGTAAAATACTCGTCTTCTTCCGAATACCCTCCATGATTTTGCATAGTTACCTGAAATACAAAGATAGGTTCACCCTCTTCTTTTGACTCATAGGTTTCAATAATCTTTTCATATGCGGACTTGTCACTGACATAATCACGAATGTAGCGACGATTGGTAAAATCATGTACAAAATAAGAGGTTTCAAATCCCAAAAGAGGATACACCTCATCTCTTTTCCACCCAGAAGCATTGTATGGGTGCATTCCATAGGTAGCATAGCCAAGTTCCTTTAACTGACTAGCCAAAGAAGGAACCTCTTCTGTAATGTATTGCTGAAAAGGAATACTTCCAACTGGGAAATAATCCATCGTATGCCCTGTCAAAAATTCAAATTCTGAATTTGCCGTATTTCCTCCACATACCGATACCGTTACGTTTCCAGTAATCGTATTGGCATATCCATTTTGCAATCGATGGATGAATGGCATATAGTCTTCGTTTGTCGTAAAGTCACCTAAAACCGACAAATCAGAAAACGCCTCATTCATAATCACAATCACGTTTGGCAGCTCTTCTGCTCCCGTTATTCCATCGCTTTCGTACTCCTCTAATATCTTTTGCGCTTTTTCCACACTATAACCAGATGGCTTATCTACATGGACATATTCCATATCCATGGCAAAGGTTACCGCCATACCATTTACTTTTGTCATATGGGCAGGCGTAAATAAAAATGGATACAAATAGCTGTCCGTCTGAAACTCATCATTCCACAACAAGCCCACAAAACCGCAAAGCACCAAGGTAACACAGGTGGTAGGAATCAATCGTTTTACTATTTTATGTGGAAATTTCACATCCAGAAAATGCAATAGTACAAAAATCGCAACAAATGCTATCGTTACCCAAATCACCTCTGCCGTAGGCGTAAAATCATAGTTTCCTGCTACACTAGCCGCTGTTTTAATGGAATAGATGTCCCATGGAACAAGCGGCGTAGAACGAAATGCCATTACGTAATGATTTACCAAGCCATACACCAAGGCAATTGCCGTTTCCACGCGTAATGCTATTTTTCCACTACCTGTCAGGAAAAATAAAATCCATGCAATTAACTCAAATAAAAAGATATTGTACACTTGCGCTAGCGAGCGCACCTCTACAAATGGATTGTGCTCATAAGCTTCCATCAAATAAAACAGAAGCACTGGTACCATTATGAAGATTAAGATATTTAAAATTTTCTTGTATGTTTCTCGTTTCATAAATAATTCCTTTTACATACTGCTACAAATAAAGACAGCAGGTACATTAGAAATAATTCTATCATACCTGCTTTCATTTTAAAATTATTTTATAAAAATATTGCATAAAATTAGAAATTAGAAAGTACTAATCTACGACGATACATATAATCAATCTGATCGATGACACGTCTTGCCTGACCATAGCTATGTGGATTTATGGTAATCACCATCACTTCGCTGGCACCATTATACTGATCCCTCTTAAAAAATGGGATACGCTTTGAATTCTGTGTAAATGGAATACGTGCGTTTAAAAGTGCCTGCACAGTCTGATTACTTGCTTTGTGATTTGTCGTTCTACATAATTCAATATCATTGCCAGTAAAATTTCCTAGCTTTTTCACTGTTGCCATAATCCCCTCCTACATTACCTTCACTGAAATCTGTTTTCCGAGTCCATCCGCTACCTTGACGAGGAAATCCAAACTCGGATTATAACGCCCACTTTCTAAACGGGAAATGTTCGACTTCTTGGTGCCAACCAATTCCGCTAAATGCTCCTGGGTCATCCCCTCTGCCTTTCGAACTTCTTTTAGCTGACGCACCACATCTTCCCTAGGCGAACTTGCCTTGCTCAATGCTTTCTTCTCCTATTTTCCCTAAATCACGTTCTCATCTCACACCAGTCACCGATGCAAATCATACCCTTAAGTTATCATATATGATAACTTTTGTCAATAAAAAAAAGTGGTTGCATTCATGAAATTCTTATGCTAATATAGATACGTTCGTAAAGAACACGCAGGAGTGGCGGAATGGCAGACGCATCAGACTCAAAATCTGACGAGGGCGACCTCGTGTGGGTTCAAGTCCCATCTCCTGCATTCTAAAATTATGGAGCAAGAAACCATGAGTTATCAAAGTTTCTTGCTTTTTTTATTGTTCGAAAAAGCATTACATTCACGATACCCACGATACTAGGCGGATTGGTTGAGCAAATCACATATATCTTGTAAATTATCTCGTCTCCCGAACGAGTAATATTTGAGATTTGTCTCAACTGAATGACCAAGTAAACGAGCTCGTTCAGTTTCAGGTATTCCCAATGGTATAAATACATTGGAATTTAGAGACATTCGGAATGCATGATTATTAGTTACATTCATTCCCAATTTTTTACACATTTCTCTTAAACACGATTGATAAGCTCGTGTTTTTATCCATTCTCCGTCTTCGTGAAAGAAGATGAACTCTGAATGAATATTCAGTTCTTCTTGTAGGGCTTTTAATTCGTTCAATAACGCCTTTATAGATTGCGTTAAAGGAAATTTACGTCCCTTTTTGGAAATACCCTTCTCGTTTTTTGTATAAGGTACTAGATAGAATCGTCTACCTTTCTTTCCATCTTGATTTTCTTCCTCCAATTGCTGGGAGTGAATGTGGATATAAGTGTCTTTTACATCCTCCCATTTTAAAGCACAGAGCTCACCACAACGTACACCGGTTTCAATTGATAGTAGAATGGCGTATCCATTGATAAAATATCCCTTGTATCGTCGATGGCTCATTCTCTTACGAACTTCATCTTTGATTTGCTCTATTTCTGCAACAGAGTGTATTTTTGTTTCCTCGTCATGCTCTTTGGTACTATCACAAGACTTTATGTATACTGAATTTTTAAGATGTACAACAGGATTAGTTTGGATAATACCCTTAGCATGAGCATAGTTAAAAGCAAGATAGAGAACACCTTTATATTTTTTAAACGCAGAAATTATCAAAGATTCTGAATTAACTAAATTTTGTGAGTATTCTTTTAAATCTCCAATTGTGATTTGTCGAATATCTCTTTTTCCAAAATCACTATTTATAAATCTTTTGTAATCATCTTGTTTACGGTCTATAGTCTTTTTCAAAAGATTTTCTGTTCTTGCTTGTTCATCAAGAGCAAGGTTAAAAATTTCTTTAAAAGAAGTATTATGAATTGCTACATCATAATATTTTATCAACTTATCGTATAATTCGTTCAAAGTTGGAGCATATAAACGCGAAGCGTTTGGCATGTATGTAGTGTATAGCTTCTTTTCTTCTAAATAAACTATTTTACGAGGTGTTCCATTTTTTGAAACATGGTATTGTTTGATTAGTGACTCCTTTATTCTGTTTTCTTTTTTTTCAATCATTTCTACTTCTAAAGTAGCATCGACTGAACTTAATATACCACAATCTCGCTGTGTTTCAACAGTGAGTTTTTGCATTTCAAAATCACGCAACATGTTTTGTAAAGTCAATGGAACACCTCCTTTCTTAAGAAAATTTTTATGATAGTATCAATTAGATATCAAAATTTGCTTGTCAGAGAATACACCAACTGAAAATTACATATCAATGACAAGGGCTATCGCCTGTGCAAGCACATCATTGACATATAATTTTGAATTGGTGTAAATGATAGTTAAGCAAATAAATGATATGTACTGTTCTATGAACCTACGAAACAATTCGGTAAGTAGGTTTATAGACTTTTCGAACGTTGCTTTTGTTTCTTTTTATGTGGAAGTAAACGTTCGTCTAACTGTGTTATTTGCTTGTTATAAAGAGCCTGATGAGTAACATCAAGCAATTTATAAAGCTTTTTTGCTTTGCTTAACAATTCAAGAGCTTCGGAAAACATTTCGGAAGCTCTTTCGGTAAATGAGTCTAATTGTTGTTCTCGTTTATCCAGAGCAGATTTTTGTTTTTGTAAGGTTTGAATTTCTAAAGCCTTATATTCGTCAAATTTGACTTTTTCTTCCGTGAGTGAATTTCGCTCTGTATCGAGAGCAGTTTTTGTTTCTGTAAGCCTGTCGCGATGTTCTACCAATTTATCGTGAACCTGAATAAGCCTTTGGTCTTGTGATGTGACATAGGTTTCATATTCACCTTTAGCTTTTTGTGTAGCTTCTCGTTCTTCCTCAAGAGCTTTTGCTTCTTTTTTTGCTTTTTCGCGAAAAATAGCTGTCGGCTCATGTTTGCGATGTTCTCCAAGTATGTCTCGTTCTTCTTGAAAAACCTCTTTTAAAATATCTTCCATAATTCCATCTTTTACATCATTTAGCCAACGTTCTATTGCATAATCACCACGCACATTCTTTCGTTCAAAACCATCACATTCTAATGCTTTTGAAAGGCTAATTTGTTGTTCTAAACCTTGTTTGTAATTTTCTCCAGTTGGCTGTAAAACAAGATGTAAGTGCGGAGTGCCATTTGGCTCATCTCCGTGGAATGTGGCGAGTAAAATGTTCATATGAGGATATTTCTTTTGAAATTTCTGTAAAAATAAGTACGCTGCATATTTGTTTTGCTCCATGTTTGTGCTAGGTGCTATTGTTCCGTTTGTGTCCCTGTTGCCAAACTGCATGACGTACTCTAATGCAATCGAAGTAGGTTTTCTAACGGATGTTTTCTTTCCCTCTTTTTTGTTTTCTTCTGCCTTTTTAATTAGCTTTTCGTTTTCTTCTTTTAGTAACTCTACATAAGGTTTTGTCTTTTTACGATTATCCCTAGTTTGCTTTACGTTATAGGCATCAATAATAGGTTGGAATTTTTCGTTTGTGTAAGACTCAATATCATAATCAAATGAACCCAATTTATCTATCATTACACAGTTATTGCACATCAAATTAGGGTCTACATTATCGGGGATTTTTCCTATTCGCATATCGTGATATGGACTAAGATTTCCTTTGCTAAAAGATAATGTTAATGCCATGATTATCACTTCCCTTCTTGTGTTTTTAGTTCAGCTAGGGCGTTTTTCCACTACCAAAAAGTGACGCTTGTTGGTAGTGGCTCAAATCCATACTTGGCAGAGCCCAGTATATTTGAGCGAGGGGATGCCCTCGACCCTATCTTTGGAAACTGTCACTTTTCCTGTGAGATTGGAAAATATGAGTTTCATTATGTTCCTTACATTTTTCTGTTTCGCTATCACTTTCTTCATCATATCCATACAAAAGTGATGAATCTAATGTAACGGGTTTCTTCTTTTGCTTCAGAAATCTTTTGACATAGATTAGAAGCAAGCTATGTTCGAGTTGATGTAACTCGCACCAAAACTGATTAAATTCTTGGATCGAAAGTTCTCCGTCTTTCTCATCTTTTTCCAAGATATTGTTTAATTCTTGGATTCGTTTGTGAATTAGAATTTCATCATTTCTACACATAAAGTTAGCCTCCTTTCTTTTATATTTTTTACTTACTCATTATAGCAAAACGGGATTTTTACAAAAAAAGTCGACATTACGAGATTTTTAAAAAATAAAATGTCGTAATGTCGATATTTTTCTTTAAAAGGTCATGTCAAGACCTTTTTTGAAAATTATAAAATTTTATGAAAAATATGAGAGATATTGTAAATCATAATGATTATACTGATTTAATTTAAAGAGAGTGCAATACAGATAGATGTACAAGAAATAGAAAAGATATTCCATAATGAAGTGTACCTCATTATGGAATATCTTTTTATTCATCTTCAAATATTGTTTCATTCATTTCGGGAAAATCTAATAATTCAGATACTGTCATTTCCAAACCTACCGAAATTTTGTGCAGAGTCTTGAGTGTTGGATTCGTACTTCTGCCTGAAATTAAATCTTGGATTGTACTCTGTGTAATTCCTGAAAGAGTAGCAAGTTTATTTATAGTAATATTACGTTCTGCACATATTTGTCTAAGGCGTCCACTAATAGCATCCGAATATCGCATTGTTTTCTCCTATTTTTTAATATTTATCTTGAATTATAGGGAAATAGATGGTAATATGTTAACGGTGTAACGTTAACGGCGTGACGTTAATTTTATGCAGTTAATTAAATTTTTATACAAAAAGGAGAATTAAAAAAATGGCAATGATTAAATGTCCAGAATGTGGAAAAGAAATTAGTGATAACGCTAAAAATTGTCCAAACTGTGGTTGGGAAAATAGCCAGATTAGAAAGGCTGAACTTAAAGGCAAAAAAGGTCGCAAGTTAGGAACAGGTTTAATTTTAGGTGGTGTGGGTGTGTTTTTATTCACACTCATCATGTGGTTGTTGTTAGGTCCAAGTAGTCGCGAAGACATGTTATTAAAAACATCTTTATTCTTGGTTGTAGCTGGTATTGTAGTAAAATTTATCAGTAGAGAAAAATAATGAAGTTTTAAGGACTTAAATATGTACAGATTAAAAGGGGGTTAAAACCCCCTTTTTTTACTATACAATCATACAATACAAATTTGCGATACTTTTGCGATACTTGGTAATCGACGCTACTTTTTCTCCTTGTATTTATTGGCTTTGCGAGAGTGGTGGGGGCTTCAAGTCCCATCTCCTGCATTGAGAGCAAAAAGAGCAGGTCTATATGACCTGCTCTTTTTTGTTCTCATGCAGAGCGTGTCTTGTACCCTGGGGACAAGGTCTACGCTCCGCTTCGGTCGGCGCTAAACAGACGTCCACCGGACGTCTAGCGCCCCATCTCCTGCAACCCATCAAAACAATCACAAGCATGCTCAAAAGCAAAAATAAAATTGATTTTTTCATATTATTTTTCGAATTTAAATTCATCAAAACAATCAAAGGTTGCAAAATAATCCTCTGGTGTTTCTGCACGACGAATCATTTTTACACTTCCATCTGTCTGCAATAAAAGTTCTGCCGATTTTAATTTTCCATTATAGCTATAACCCATGGCAAAACCATGAGCACCTGTATCATGGATTACCAGATAATCTCCCTTATCTATCTTTGGAAGTTTACGATCAATGGCAAATTTATCATTGTTTTCACAAAGCGAACCTACTACATCATAAGTTTCTGTACATGGTGCATCTTCTTTTCCAAGCACAGTAATGTGGTGGTAAGAGCCATACATGGCTGGACGCATAAGATTTACTGCGCAGGCATCTACACCAATATATTCTTTGTAGATGTGTTTTTCATGAACCGCCTGTGTAACGAGACATCCATATGGCGCCATCATAAATCTTCCCATTTCACAGAAAATAGCTACATTTCCCATACCAGCTGGAACTAACACTTCGTCAAATGCTTTGTGTACACCTTCACCAATGGCATAGATATCGTTTGGTTCCTGATCAGGTGTATAAGGAACACCTACACCACCAGAAAGGTTGACAAATGTGAAATTACAACCTGTCTCCTCTTTCAGTTCTACCACAAGTTCAAATAACTGTTTCGCAAGCTGTGGATAATATTCGTTTGTAACGGTATTACTTGCAAGGAATGCATGAATACCAAAATTCTTTGCACCTTTTTCTTTTAAAAGCTTATATCCTTCTATCAACTGCTCTTTTGTCATTCCATATTTAGAATCTCCAGGGTTGTCCATGATGCCATTGCTCATTTCAAACACACCACCTGGATTATAGCGACAGCTAATGGTCTCAGGAATATATCCTAAGGTATCTTCCAAACACTGAATATGTGTAAAATCATCCAGATTGATGATTGCACCTAATTCGTTTGCATATACAAACTCCTCCAATGGTGTGTCGTTGGAAGAAAACATAATATGTGAACCAGCAAAGCCACAAGCCTTTGCCATCATAAGCTCCGTCATGGATGAACAGTCACATCCAAAATCATATTCCTTTAATATCTTTAAAAGGAATGGATTTGGGGTAGCTTTTACCGCAAAATATTCACGAAATCCTTTGTTCCATGCGAAAGCTTCCTGTACAGCTTTTGCATTTGCACGTATGCCTGCTTCATCGTAAAGATGAAATGGTGTAGGATATGTTTTCACAATTTCCTCTACTTTTTCTTTTGTAACAAATGGTACTTTGTTCATCTATTGTTCTCCTAAATTTTATTTGGTACGGTATCAAAATATAATACTTTTTTAGACTACAACAAGTTAGCGTTTATTTCAAGTTACTTTTATGTTATAATTCTCATAAATATGGACTATAGCAAAAAGGTATTTTGTCGATATACATAATAGATGCAATATACGAAAAGAGGAAGATTATGGGTATTAAAGTAACCATGTACGATACAACTTCATCTGTAAACCCAAAGGGAACTACACTTGTAGATATTTCTGATACTACTCCTGTAGAAGAATCTTTTGAAGATGTGTTGGTTCTAAATCAAACCGCATTAAAAGCGATGGCTATTGATGCCATGGTTGCTGATAGTGCAACTGGTTCTGTAAATCCAGATGCGGTAGACGCCGCTGCAATCATGAAATTCCGTAGCACACTAGGAAGTAATATTCAGGCTCCAATTCCAGTAGATTCACCTTCTAGCTCGGCACCAGAGACTACTACCACAGAAGCCTCTACATCAAGTTCAAATGTATATAACGAGGGGCTGTTATGCTGTAGTGATGAACTAAATGCCTATTTTGAAGAAGCCGCCGAAACCTATGGCGTAGATGTAAAACTATTGAAGGCCATTGCCTGTGCAGAATCAAACTTTAATCCTTCTGCAACCAGTTCAGCAGGTGCTATGGGAATCATGCAAATGATGCCTGAGACCGCAGCGGAATGTGGTGTTACCGATCCATACGATGCATATCAAAGCATCATGGGTGGCGCTCAGTATATTTCCAAAATGTTGGACCGTTATGATGGCGATACTACTCTTGCGCTCGCCGCTTATAATGCGGGACCAGGAAACGTAGATAAATATGAAGGCGTGCCTCCATTTGAAGAAACCCAAAACTATGTAAAAAAGGTGACATCCTACTATAATTCATAGGAAATTCGAGTTGACATTTGATACTGGTTATAGTATGATTTAACGGTTGACGCAGACGTCAATACAAATGCTGACGTGGCTCAGGGGTAGAGCACTTCATTGGTAATGAAGAGGTCGGCGGTTCAATTCCGCTCGTCAGCTTAAGAGCCTAACTTTTATAAGTTGGGCTTTTTTCATTGTTAGCCTATAAATAAAAAAATAAGTAGAATTTTCTTCCATATTTCTCATATCTTTGATATAATGTTTTTTAGGATTAAGGTACTATGGAGGAACATAATGGAAGGGATTACAAAAAAGCAAGCTGATATCATTGGCGAGATTGCTAATATCTGCACAGGTAATGCAGCGACAGCACTTAGCATGATGACGAACAGACCTACTAATATTACGACTCCTATTGTAGAAGTTCTCTCAAAAGAAGAGTCTTTGATTAAACCAGATCGTATATTAGTAAAGGTTCCATATACAAAAGGATTAGATGGAACCAATCTTATGATTTTAAAAGAACAAGACGCATTGATTATTGCAAACCTTATGATGGGTGGAAATGGTGATCCTACTGGAATGAGTTTTGATGACATTACTCTCTCAGCTATTTCAGAAGCCATGAATCAGATGTGTGGACGTATAGCCACATCCATGTCTGAGCTTTTGCACAGACCTACTGATATTGGATTCCCACTTATCAATTCAAAATATAAAACTACATTCGTTATTCCAGATGAATTATGTAACGGGACGGATATTGTGAAAGTAACATTCCGTTTGACAGTAGATGGTTTGATTAACAGTACTATTTGGCAACTATATCCATTGAGTATCGTAAAACAGATTTTAGACCAGGAGGGCATGTAAAATGGCACAGAAAATTTTAGTAGTAGACGACGCAGCATTCATGAGAATGATGCTCAAAGATATCCTTACAAAAGGTGGTTATGAAGTAGTTGGTGAAGCAGCTGATGGTGTAGAAGCTCTTCAGAAATACCAGGAATTACAGCCAGACCTTGTAACACTTGATATCACAATGCCAAACAAAGATGGTATTGCTGCATTAAAAGATATTAAAGCAGCTGATCCAAGTGCATTATGTGTTATGTGTTCTGCTATGGGACAGCAGTCAATGGTTATCGAAGCTATCCAGTCAGGAGCAAAAGACTTTATCGTAAAACCTTTCCAGGCTGATCGTGTATTGGAATCAATCAAAAAAGTGTTAGGATAATTATTTAGCCAAGTGAATGAATAAAAATAAGCACAGTGTATGCTCGCATACAACTGTGCTTTATTTTTTCAAAATTTGGCTACACCTCTCTTAACTGTTCTATTGCGCGTTCCGTCAGAATTGGCGTTCCATGCTCATAGAGAACAGCGCGCTTTTCAGCACCTACAAAAATGTCGGTGGCATATTCATCGGTGAGTGCTGATAGACGTTTCACGTCTTCCTCTTCACATTCTGACATATCTATCATCAAAAAATAAATATCTTCCATTTTATATAATTGATTAAAAGGAATGTTTTTCATTCTAATCTGTTTTGCATAACGAATTAGAATATCTAAGTCAAAAAATGCAAATAACACGATGATATCTACTGGCTCTGCATACGTTCCAGTTTCTCCATCTTTAGCTTGCATTTCTGCTTGCTCTTTGATTGCTTTGATTTCATCCCATTTTTGCTTAGGAATCGTATTCAAAAGACCATTTACGATATCTTTGATGTGTCCCATCATTCCTTCTGTTCCAGGATGTTCGGAAAAGGTAAGCGATATGGTATGATCTGGCATAATATCTGCACGAACAGCCTTCATTCCAAAATCAAATTTAGTATCAAGTTCTTTTTCAGCCATATCAAAAATACGATTCATAAATTCCTGTGTGCGCACACTATTACTAATAATGTCATCTATTGTGTATCCCAATTCTTCGATTTCTTCTTCAGATATCACACAACGGATAATATTTTTTCCTTCACGGCTAAATTCCATTTTCGCTCTCCTTTCTATTTATTCTTATAACATATATCGGCTAAGATTCCTCTTTTACCAACTTAATTTTTCCACGAATTCTCTGTAAGGTATTGTCTATAGATTTTGGGGTTTTGTTCATAAGCTCAGCTATCTGCGTATAACTGTTTCCCTCTAAATAAGAGTATAACACTTTCTTTTCCATAGCACTTAGTTTTTCTTCCAATTTATGATAAAATTCTGCTTTTACCTCTTGTTCGATTAACATTTGTTCTGGACTGGCAGCCTGCTCTGTAATCATCTGTTCTAAGTTTACGCCATCTGCCTCTCCCTGATTCGAAAAAGAAATATACGTGTTTAGCGGAATATGTTTTTTTCGATTCGATGCTTCTAACGCAGAATACAACTGACGTGTGATACACAGCTCTGCAAAAGAGAAAAAACTAGACTCCTTTTGCGGATTATAATCCCTTACCGCCTTAAAAAGACCTATCATTCCCTCTTGTATTAAATCTTCTGTTTCGCCACCAATTAGATACATTGCATTGGTCTTCTTTCGCACCAATGGTTTGTATTTTTCCATGATATAATCGGTTATTTCTACTTCTCCAGCTCGAAGTTGTTCAATAAGTTCTTCGTCTGTATAGTTTGAATAATTCATGTACTTCCTCCGTTTTGAATCGCACTTCGGCCATTCAAAACTCTATTTACCTAGTCTCTGACGTACGATTTCATATGCTAAAACACCTGTTGCAACAGATGCGTTCAGGGAATCAATATCCCCTTTCATTGGAATTGTTGCAATCATATCACAATTCTCTTTTACCAGCTTACTTACGCCGTCTCCTTCGTTTCCAATAACAAGACCTATCGAACCTGTCAGATTCAAATCATACATAGGTGTACCGTTCATATCTGCACAAACAAACCACATACCTTTATCTTTTAAGTCTTTGATGGTCTGTGTAATGTTTGTTACCTTTGCTACTGGTGTATAATTAATGGCACCTGCCGAAGTACGTGCAACGGTTGGTGTCAATCCTACCGCACGTCTTTTAGGAATAATAATACCATGAGCACCTGCCTGATTAGCAGTACGGATAATTGCACCTAAGTTGTGAGGATCTTCTATTCCATCTAGGATAATAATAAATGGAGCTTCCCCTTTACTTTCTGCATTTGCTAAGATATCCTCTACTTCTGCATAATCATAGGCTGCTGAAATAGCAATCACACCCTGATGTTTTCCAGTTTCAGAAATTTGATCCAGACGATCTTTTGAAACATAGTTGATAATCGTATCGCCTTTTCTTGCCTCTCTTGTGATGGATTTAATAGGTCCATCCTGACAACCGTCTAATACAAATAATTTATCAATTGTTTTTCCAGAGCGAAATGCCTCTAATACGGCGTTTCGTCCTTCAATTTTATTTTCTTCGTATCCCATAATTCCTCCAGCTTTGGTTATTGTCTTATATACTTATATTTGCACGTTCCAATCCTAACTTTGTCAGCTCTACCACTCTTGGAAATTCATCTTTTAAATATAAATATCCCATAAGTGCTTCAAAACCTGTAGCTTTTCTATAATCTACCATACTAGCATTTTTTGCCATTGTTGGTGATTTGGCATTACGACCTCTGCGATAAACATCCACTTCTTCCTCTGTCAAATCATTTTCCAATGCTTCTATAATCTTCGCCTGTGTCTCTGCCTTTACAATATGGCTGGTCTGATAATGGAGCTGGCTAGCTTTGGTATTTCCTTTCCCTACTATGAGAGAACGGATTACCAAATCAAAAATTCCATCACCGATATAAGCCAACGCTAGTGGCGAGTATGTGCGAATATCTACATCCTGAATACCAAACTGTTCTCTGATATAGGAATCAATCTTCATCTCCATTATGTCACAAACGTTGTTTGTGACTGCATTTCGCCGTTCGTTGTGAGAGAGCTTTGCTCTCTCAATCTCACTTGCGCTCATTATACCATCTCCCATTTTACGCCTTCTCTTGTATCTTTGATTGCTACGCCTTTTGTCAATAATTCATCACGGATTGCATCTGCGGTAGCAAAATCTTTTGCTTTCTTTGCTGCTGCACGTTCTTCAATCTTTGCAAGCACAAAAGCTTCCAATTCTGGATCTACACCTGCATTTGCTGGTGTTTCGGCAAGCTTTTTGCCTTCTTCATAAAGATTTAAAGATAATACATAATCAAAATCATTGATTAGTGCTAATTTTGTTGCATCGTTTGTATCTGCTTTTAATACATCATATAATACTGTAATTGCCATAGATGTATTTACATCGTTACAAAGTGCATCTGAGAATTTTTCTTTGTATTCTGCAAATACTTCCTTGTTTACTTCACCGTCGTTTTTCAACTCAGCAACTTTCTTTGCCAGCTTATTATATGCAGCCACCATGTTATCTAATGCTTCATAAGAA
>CAZVOY010000009.1:0-24525 GCA_964628865.1 uncultured Lachnobacterium sp.
TACTCAATTGAAGATCCATTTGGTGAATTAGTTGCAAACGAAGAATGTCTAAAGATTGTAAAAGGCTGGTTTATGGCACAAGGTAACTTGACTTTGGCTTCTATGATAGGAGCTGTTGCGGGAATGATGGGTCAGGCTCCTATTACAATGCTTGAGGGCATGATGGATGGAGTTACACAGAAAGATTTTGCAAAGTTAAATAGACAGTTGAATAAAATAGCAAAATAATATGAAAAGGGGCTGCTAAGCAGCCCCTTTATTATTTATCTATAGGATTTGATAGAATCTCTTTTAAAATCTTTACAACACGTTCCATAGAATCAATACTTACATGTTCATAAGGACCATGGAATCCGTATCCACCAGTTCCAAGGTTTGGACAAGGAAGACCCATGAAGGAAAGTCTGGCACCATCCGTACCACCACGTACAGGAGAAGAAACAGGTTCTAGTCCGACTGCGAAAATAGCATCTTTTGCTAAATCCACTACATACATGTTTTCTTCAATAACAGAAAGCATATTTTCGTAAGAGTGAGTGATGGTTAATTCTACAGTATTTGCTCCATATTTTTGGTTCATCGCAACTTCTAATGCACGAAGTCGATTTAACTTGGATTCAAAAAGGTTTTTATCATGGTCCCTTATAATATAAGAAAGTTTTGCGGAAACCACATCACCAGAAATATCTGTCAAGTGAAAAAAGCCTTCTCTGCCTTCTGTGTGAGAAGGTGTTTCACGTTTTGGAAGTCTTGAAGCAATTTCACATGCTATGAGTCCAGCGTTTACCATGATATCTTTTGCTTCCCCTGGGTGAACACTTACGCCAGTGATATTAAATTCTGCACTGGCTGCATTGAAGTTTTCGTAAGCTATATCAGCTTCATATGCACCGTCTACTGTGTAAGCATAGTCTGCTTTAAAGTAATCTAAGTCAAAACTATCTGGTCCCATACCGACTTCTTCATCAGGTGTAAAGCAAATCCAAATATCTCCATGAGGAATGTCGCTGTTTTTGATTTCCTCAACTGCAGTCATAATTTCTGCAATACCAGCCTTATCATCTGCGCCCAAAAGAGTGGTGCCATCGGTAGTGATGAGACGATGGCCTTTTAAAGTTTTAAGAGAAGGAAAATCGGATACCTTAAGCCACGTGTTGCTTCCTTTTAGTAAAATGTCTCTTCCATTATATTTTTCAATAATTTGTGGTTTTACATTTTCTCCAGAGTAATCAGGAGCTGTATCCATATGGGCAATCAATCCAATTGATTTTTTGTTTTCCATGCCAGGAGTTGCTGGAAGCAATCCGTATACATAGCAGGTATCGCTAAGAAGTACTTTTTCCAATCCTAAATTTTTGAGTTCCTGTTCCAAAACTTTTGCGAGAGAAAACTCCCTTTCGCTTGTAGGATTTTTCGTACCATTTTCATCTGAAGTAGTCCAATAAGACACATAGTTTAAAAAACGTTCTTCTACTCTCATAAAATAGTCCTTTCCGCTAATTGTTCTAATTTTTTAATTTTTCAAAAAAATGGTTGCATTTCTAATACTAATAATATATAATAAATTTTGCGTTTATGAAAGTCATAAATAAGCGCCTTTAGCTCAGTTGGTAGAGCACCTGACTCTTAATCAGGGTGTCCAGGGTTCGAGCCCCTGAAGGCGCACTTATAAGGTATCGATTTTGCTAGTGTTCTAGCGGGGTCGGTGCTTTTTTATTTACCTTGACGCAATTAATTTACAGATGCAATTTCCTTTGCTAGAAAATTTTTCTTCATATTCTGTCATAACATTTCCCACGTTTAATGTAGTATCATTATGCAAATCATAAGTGTGTGCATCCAAATGCCATATTTCGGAGTCTTTAATTTCCTCTAATGAGAAGTCAAATAAACCGACGTTGTCAGTTTTAAATTCTAGGCGACCATCCTTTGCTAAAATCTGGTCATAGCGTGCTAAAAATTCAGAAGAGGTAAGGCGTCGTCTTGCATGTCTGTCTTTTGGCCATGGATCAGAGAAGTTTAAGTAAATGCGCTGAATTTCATCTTTTGCAAATACCTCTGGTAAGGTAGCGGCATCAATGCACAAGAAACGCACATTAGGAAGAGGATTTTCCTCCATTTTCTGAACAGCACGAAGCAATACACTGGTATAACGCTCAATGCCAATATAATTAATGTTTGGGTTAAGTGCAGCTAAATCCATGATAAAGCGACCTTTCCCCATTCCAATTTCTATATGAATGGGATTATCGTTTTCAAAGACAGAAGACCAGTTTCCTTTATGTAAAACAGGTTCCTGTATGCAAAATGGGCTGTTTGAAACAACTTCATCAGCACCTGGAATATTACGAAGTCTCATATTCTTTCTCCTTGTCATTTTAATTCATACATATTATACTTAAGAATAGCAGAAAAATCCACAGGAGTGAACTATGATTAAAAGAAAAATCCGATGGAAAAAGACAGTTAGCGCGCTTTTAGCGGGCTTATGCTTATTATCCATATTCCCAACTACCGCGAAGGCGGATGTATATTGGCCAGAAGGACCGTCCATTAACACGCCAACCGCAATTGTAATGGAAGTAAATTCTGGAGCTGTCCTATATGATAAAAATAGTGACGAAGTAAATTATCCAGCTAGTATCACAAAAATAATGACGACAATGTTGGCATTGGAATATTGTGACTTGGATGAAGTTGTTACATTTTCTGCAGACGCTGTATTTAAAAATGAAGGCAATACCTCTCATATTGCCAGAGATTTAGATGAACAGATGACCATGGAGCAATGTCTTTATGCAGTAATGCTTGAGTCGGCTAATGAATGTGCTTATGCAGTTGCAGAACATGTGGGTGCGAAACTAGGGGGCGACTATCAGACCTTCATTGATTTGATGAATGAAAAAGCCAAAGAATTGGGTTGTACGAATACGAATTTTGCTAATGCAAATGGTCTTCCAGATGAGGATCATTATACGAGTGCCCATGATATGGCGTTAATCGCAGCGGAAGCTTATAAAAATGAAACTTTTCGAATTATTATTGGTACAAGAAGCTATCAGATTGCACCAACAAATAAGCATGATGAGATTACACCATTGAATAATCATCATGCCATGTTAAGTTATTATAAAACCAACAAATACTTATATGATTATTGTACTGGTGGAAAGACGGGATATACAGATGTAGCAGGTTCGACTCTTGTAACCTATGCGGAAAAAGATGGATTGTCATTGGTTTGTGTTGTAATGCGAACCAATAGCGTAGACCAGTATTTGGAAACCACAAGTTTATTTGAATATTGTTTCCAAAACTTTACGGCCCATTCACTATCTGAGACTGGGGAAAATGAAGTAGGTAGTAACACCTATGCAGGAATTATGAATAATCATGAATCCTATGTAACCTTTAGTGATGTATCATATGTAGTACTTCCGATTACGGCGGATTCAGCAGATGTAGAAATCTCGCTAGAAAATATGGATACACCAGGTGATATTATTGCGCAGTTAAAATATACGTATGGTGGACATGTTGTAGGTATTGTAGATTTAGTCGCATCTGGAGCAGAAATAGAAGAAAATTATTTCGACAAAAATAATGGAAACTCCGATGTAAATGTAATTGAAATTAAATCAACTACATTAGTATTGATATTTTTCATTATTGCAGGCTTGGGTGTAGTAATCTTCTTTGGAAAACGATTATATGATAACTTTTATGTAATCCTTCATGATATGAAGGTGAAAAAACAAAGAAATTCGAGATTCCGTCCAATTAAGAAGAAAAAAAGACGTAGAAGACGTAGTGATCGCATGTTTAAATAGTCTTTATCTGAAAATAAGACGGATAAGAAGACAAGATAAAAATAAACCGACAATATATTTTGAAATATATTGTCGGTTTTTGTTTTTAAGACAATGTTTTAAAGAGGTTAAATTGTCAGACTATTTAACAAAATAAGTAATTGGCTCTTGTTTTCTGTATATATAAGAAGGCCATTAGAGGTTTCCACAATGGTAATATACTTGCCTTGGAAAGTCTCTGTTGTTTCAATTAAGTGGATGAGGTAGGATTTCATATAACTGCTAACAGATAAAAAAACGGTATCTACCTGTTCCATCGGATGTACTGATACATTTGCGTTTTTTAGTAACTGTGTGAGTTCTTTTTCATGTTCTAACTGTGATGAGGTTTTATTAACGATGAAATATCCTCGTTCATCTTTTGGCATATCCAAGGATTTCACTGCGCGTTGAACCTGTTTGGTCAAGGCATCTGAAGCTGGGTATAAAGATTCAAAGTAATTCATGAAATCAGAAGCAAAACGGAAATGTTTATTGCTTCCGTGTTCCAACACCTCCGTCATAAGTATTCGCTTTATGATCCCTTCACATGCTTCGCGGGATGGGTTTTTTCTTAAAGTTGTCGATTTATCCATGCTTCCTCCTTTTAAAAACAGGTAAAAGACAAATAACGATGTCTTTTGTTTTATTATACGACAAAATGCATGTCTTTACAAGAAAAAGAAGACATGTGAAATAAGTATTTGTTTGTTGACGTCAGCAACAAATAGGTCTAAAATGATTATAAATACCACAATAAATTTTGCAAGGCGGAAAAAATTACCAATGATTTATAAGAAGACAGAGGAAACCGAACGTATATTAAAAGAAGTATTTGAATGTATCGATGAAAATGGTGGAATTGCAAAAAAAGAGCAATTGGCAGCATTGGGCATCGACTATCGACGAATTTTGGATTTTGTTGAGAATAAAGACATTATAAGAATCAAGAACGGATATTATAGCTATGGGATAGAGCGTTTTTCAGAGGAAGCTTTGGTGTCAAAGCTTTTTTCGGATGCAGTACTTTGTATGGAAAGTGCGTTGTATGCTTATGGCTATATTTCACGCAAGCCATTCGGTTTTCATTTGGCAGTAGATAAGAACACATCAAAGTCCAGATTCAAGATGGATTATCCAAAGGTAATTCCATATTATACAGAACCAGAGGTTTTGAAAATCGGTACAACGACCATAGAGTATGAAAATTGTCAGTTTTATATTTATGACAAGGACCGATTGATTTGTGACTGCTTGAAATATGAAAGTAAAATGGATCGCGGGGATTTCAAAGAAGCTATCCAGTCTTATATTAAAGACGAAGATAAAGATATTTCTGCACTTATGGAATATGCTAGAGAGAGAAAGGTGCTGAAGAAAGTGCAGAGTTTAATCGGAGTGTGGTTATAATGAAGCTGGGAGTCGAATTTCCAGAGAGTTGGAAAGAAAAAAGCAGAAAAGATGAAATTTCATTATCGGATATTCTGTATGGCTTTGCAGTAGAAGATTTGATGAAACGTATGGAAAGGTCCACATTTAAAGAATATCTTTGGTTGACCAATGAGCAAACACTAGGAGAAAGTGCATATAAGAAAGTGACAAAGGAAAGTCTGGGGTTCTTATATGTCGAAAGTGAAAAAAGAAGTTACTCTGAGGCTGTTGTGGCAGGGAAACCACTTGATGCAGAGGTTTTGGAATTGTTGAAAACAGAATTGTTTTCGGATAAGGAAGCGGATATTTCCTGGGAGTGTAATCTAGGAGAAATGGGGACAAGTGTTGATTTATTACTGACTGGAACTATTATGGAAATGCACGTACCAGTTATGATGCGAATCCATGTTGCTAAGCTAAGACCTCAGAGATCCAAACGGCATCAGCTAAATCTCATGTTTGAAAAGAAGAGTTGTGAATATCTTTCTTTCTCAAAGGAAAGTACGCTTTCGGAAGCACTTTTTGAGATTATGCGAAAGCTAGAATTGATTTCAGACATGGAAAATTATGATATTGTGAATGAAATTATAAAAAGCCAGTCCATTAGTGGTCGACATATTATAGAAGATTTCAAAGTCATGGGAGAGAAAGAACCCAAAGTAGTATCTATGAAACGCTTAGAACAGGTTCGTTCTTACAAAAATTATGGATATATGAAGAGAAGATGGCAGCAGTATGTGCGAAATCATAAAGAAAATGCGGATTCCTGGGAAGAGGTTGTAGAGCGAATGGAAAAATTCCTGACACCTCTTTGGACTGCTTTTTGCGCAGATGAGATTTTCTTTGATGACTGGATGCCAGAATTGGAACGATTTTTTGGATAGGAAGGATAAAGCATGTTAGATCAGAAATTAATTCATTATGCCAAAACCGATATCTATCCATTTCATATGCCAGGACATAAGCGATTTTGCATGGATGAGTGGAATCCATACAAAATGGATATTACAGAGATAGATGGATTTGATAATCTTCATGCGCCAAGAGAGATACTATTAGAGGTTCAGAAAAAGGCAGCACAAATCTATGGATCAAAGACTTGTTTTTATCTGGTAAATGGAAGCACCTGTGGTATTTTAGCTGCGATTTCGGCCTCTGTAAAAAAACATGGGAAGATATTAGTGGCAAGAAATTGTCACAAGGCAGTATACAGTGGAATCCTTCTGAGAGAGCTAGAGGCAATATATGTTTATCCAGAGGTTACCGAGATGGGAATTCAAGGACAGGTTACTGTTAAAAGTATCAAAGAAGCCTTGTTGGAAAATCCGGAAATAGAGGCAGTGCTTATTACCTCGCCTACTTATGACGGAATTGTATCGGATATAAGAGGAATCGCTGAAGTAGTACATGAATATGGAATACCTCTCATTGTAGATGGAGCCCATGGTGCACATCTTGGATTTGTCGAAGGATTTCCAGAGAATCCGATTTGTCAAAATGCGGATATCGTAATCGAAAGTGTACATAAAACATTACCGGCTTTTACGCAAACAGCATTATTGCATGTTTGTAGTGAGCGCGTTTCAGAAGAGAAGCTAAAAAAATATTTGGGAATTTTTGAAACCAGCTCGCCATCTTATGTATTGATGGCTGGAATTGATCGTTGTATGGAGTACATGGAAAAAGACGGTAAGGATGCACTCATTCGACTCAGAAAAAACCTAGATAAATTTTACCAAGAGACTAGCGGACTTTCTAATATTAAAATAATGAAGAGGTCCGATTTAAAATCAGAGGAAGCCTATGACTTTGATGAATCTAAAATCCTGATTTTTTCATGTAAAAAGAATGTTTCAGGAAAGGATTTACACCAAATTCTTTTGGAGAAATACCATTTACAGATGGAAATGGTTAGTGGTCAATATGTTTTAGCACTATGTAGTCTGATGGACACCGAGGAAGGATTTCTTCGCTTGGCACGAGCTTTAAAGGAAATAGATAAGAGTGAGCTTTTGGTAGGAAAAGAAAATGCAGCTTGGGAAAAAAATAGTGTTTATAAAAAACAGACGCAGATATATCCCATCTATGAAATAGAAGATATGGAAAAAGAGCAGGCAGATTTTGAAAAAGCCGAAGGGGAGATTGCTGGGGAATACATTTATCTTTATCCACCAGGCATTCCGATTTTGGTACCAGGAGAAAAGATTACAAAGGAAGTATTGCAAGATATCAAAGCTTGCGAAAAAGCTGGACTTACGGTAGAGGGACTACCTGGGAAAAATCGGATTTGCATTGTCAATTTTTCCTGACTATATTATACTAAGAGGATAGGACAACATGGGCAAAATATTTTGTGTTATGGGAAAAAGTGCAACAGGAAAAGATACGATTTATCAGAAACTGCTGCATGAAAATGAATTAAAATTACAGAGAATTATTCCATATACTACACGACCAATCCGTGAGGGAGAGGTTCCAGGAAGAGAATATCATTTTTGCACAGAAGAAGACGTGCAAAAAATGGAAGCAGAAGGACGAATTGTAGAACTTCGCGCTTATGATACCGTCTATGGAATTTGGAAATATTTTACAGTAAATGATGAGTGCATTCAGCTGGAAAAGGAAAATTATTTACTAATCGGAACATTGGAAGCATACGTAAAAATCCGTGATTACTTTGGTAGTGAAAATGTAATCCCTATTTATATAGAAGTAGAAGATGGAGAGCGTTTACTTCGCGCGATATCCAGAGAAAAAGAGCAAGATGTACCAAAGTATGAAGAAATGTGTCGTAGATTTTTAGCAGATGCCAAAGATTTTTCAGAAGAAAACCTAAAAGCAGCTGGCATAGAAAAACGATTTGTGAACCGGAATTTGGTGGATACAATCGTAGAAGTAGAACAATACATCAAGTCAGAGATGTAAATCTTAGATAAGGAGGTGGCCTTGTATGGATATGAACATGAAAGTAAATGAGCTGACACAGATAAATCAGGTAACAGAATCCAATAAAGTAACAGAGGGAGATGGCTCCTTTAAGTTTACATTATCAAGTGCCATCACAGACGCGGAACTTCAAGCCAGGGTAGAATCGCTGATGAATGATATCACCGTCCAGGGTGAAAGAATCGCTCGTCACATGGATATTCGTGATTTGAAGAGATACCGCGGTTTAATTAAAGATTTCTTAAATGAAGTGGTTTATCGTTCCCATAAGTTTTCCAGAGAAAACTTCTTGGATCGCCGTGGACGACACCGTGTATATGGTATCATTCGAAAGATTGACGAAAACTTAGATGCGTTAGCAGAAGAGTTAATGGCAGATGAACAAAATCATTTGGCGATACTAAGTAGAATTGGTGAAATTGAAGGGCTTTTATTAGATATCTTCACCTAAGTAAGGAGAAAAATGGCAGGATTTCAAGATATTATAGGACACAACAAAATAGTGGAACATTTGAAAAATGCCATTTCTATGGATAAAATTTCCCATGCTTATATTTTCAATGGAGAGGACAAGTCTGGGAAAATGATGTTGGCAGAAGCTTTTGCCATGGCTCTTCAATGTGAAGAGGGCGGGTCAGAACCATGTATGAAATGCCGTTCCTGCCATCAGGCAATAGAACATAATCAGCCTGATATCATTTATATTGGTCGAGAAGAGGAAGTAGAAGATAAAAAAACAGGCGAGATCAAACTAGAAAAACCGAAATCTATATCGGTAGATGAGATTCGAAGCCAGTTAAACAATGATATAGCGATAAAACCATATAGTAGCAAGTATAAAATTTATATCGTAGATAACGCGGAGAGAATGAATCAGCAGGCGCAAAACGCTTTGCTAAAAACAATTGAAGAACCACCATCTTATGGTGTGATTCTTCTTCTAACCACAAATGCGGACTCATTTTTGCCAACGATTCTTTCGCGTTGTATTACTTTAAATTTAAAAAGTGTAGATGACGAAAAAATAAAAGAACATCTGATGAAGAAATATCAGATTCCTGATTATCAGGCAGAGGTATGTGCAGCATTTGCCCAGGGAAATGTAGGTAAAGCGATACAACTTGCTTCTTCGGGTGAATTTAATGAAATGAAAAAATCCATGCTCTCTTTTGTAAAAAAAGCAGATGACGTGGAAATTTATGAAATGACTCAGATGATAAAACAGGTCGGCGAATACAAGAAACAAATCGAGGAATACTTGGATTTGTTGACGTTATGGTTTAGAGACGTGCTTTACATGAAAGCCACCAACGATGTAAATAACCTTATTTTTAAAGATGAGGTTTATGATATAAAAAAACAAGCAGCAAAGAAAAGCTATGCCGGAATAGAAAAAATCCTGCAGGCATTGGAATTGGCGAAAACTCGTTTAAATGCCAATGTAAATTTTGATTTAGTGATAGAAATGTTGTTGCTGACAATAAAGGAGAACTAATTATGACAAAAGTAGTAGGAATCCGTTTCCAAAAAGCTGGAAAAATTTATTACTTTGATCCATGCGAATTTGAATTGGAAACAGGAATGCATGCCATCGTAGAAACTGCGCGTGGTGTAGAAATGGGAACAGTCCTTATCCCAAATAAAGAAGTAGAAGACGATAAAGTAATACAGCCTTTAAAACCTGTGATTCGTATTGCTACCGATGAAGATGAAAAAACCATCGAACGCAATCGAGAGAAAGAAAAAGAAGCATTTGCGATTTGTAAAGAAAAAATCATCAAGCATGGTCTGGATATGAAACTCGTGAATGCAGAATACACCTTTGATAACAATAAACTTTTATTCTATTTCACAGCAGATGGTCGAATTGATTTCCGTGAATTGGTAAAAGATTTGGCAGCAGTATTCCGCACAAGAATCGAACTTCGCCAGATTGGTGTACGTGATGAAACGAAGATTTTAGGTGGCATCGGTATTTGTGGACGACCACTTTGTTGTAAAACATATCTTTCTGATTTCGTGCCAGTATCGATTAAGATGGCAAAAGAACAGAATCTTTCTCTGAATCCTACGAAAATCTCAGGAGTCTGTGGAAGATTAATGTGCTGTTTGAAAAATGAACAGGATACTTATGAATATTTAAATAGTAGACTCCCATCGGTAGGAGATACTGTATTTGCCGAAGATGGAATAAAAGGAGAAGTACAGAGTGTAAGCGTACTTCGACAGCTCGTAAAAGTTGTAATTGACAACGGAGACGAAAAAGAACTAAGAGAATATAAGGTGGATGAACTTAATTTCCGCCCTAAAAAGCGTAAAGATGTAAAAATTACAGAAGAAGAATTAAAGGAGCTGGAAGGACTTGAGGATGAAGGTGTAGAAACACCTGAACAGGAGGAACGTCCAGAGCGTCTCGAAAGGGAAAATCGCGAAGAAAGCGAAAATAATCATCACCATAAAAAACGCCATAATGGAAAAGGAAAACGTTATTATGGAAAAAACAAAAGAAGAAACAATCCATCTTCTGAAGAATAATGAAAGACTAGATGACCTGCAAAATGGATATCAGATTATACAGGATCCCCAAAGGTTTTGCTTTGGTATGGATGCGGTTCTTATATCGGATTTTGCCAATGTGCGAAAACAGGAAAAAGTGCTGGATTTAGGCACAGGAACTGGAATTATACCAATCCTACTTGCGGCAAAGACAAACGGGGAGCACTTTACAGGCTTAGAAGTTCAGCCAGATAGTGCGGATATGGCAGCTCGTAGTGTACAGTACAATCATCTGGAAGAAAAGATATCGATTGTAACAGGAGATATCAAAGATGCTTCAAACCTTTTTGGAGCATCTTCTTTTGATGTAATTACTACGAATCCACCATATATGATAGGAGAACATGGACTAAAAAACGAAGCAGATGCCAAGAGTATCGCACGACATGAAGTGTTATGTACATTGGATGATATTCTTCAGCAAAGTGCTCGCCTATTGAAACAGAATGGCAGATTTTATATGGTGCATCGTCCATTTCGTCTGGCAGAAATCTTTTCAAAGATGGTGGAATACAAAATTGAACCAAAGCGAATGCAGCTGGTTTATCCGTTTGTAGATAAGGAACCAAACATGGTTTTAATTGAAGGATACAAGGGTGGAAAGTCCAGATTAACGGTGGAAAAGCCATTAATCGTATACGAAGAAAAAGGTGTTTATACCCGAGATATACTAGAGGCATATGGAATGTTAAATGAGGATTAAACAAATTGAGCGGTTTTGCAGATAAATGCAGGAGGTAAAAATGGCAGGGACATTATATTTGTGTGCAACGCCAATTGGAAATTTAGAAGATATCACTTTTCGTGTACTTCGCACGTTAAAAGAAGTGGATTTGATAGCAGCAGAGGATACTAGAAATTCGATAAAGCTATTGAATCATTTTGATATCCAGACACCAATGACAAGTTATCATGAATTTAATAAGATAGAAAAAGCCTATCAGTTGGTTGGGAAGCTAAAAGAAGGAAAAAATATTGCCCTTATTACAGATGCTGGTACGCCAGGCATTTCTGATCCAGGAGAGGATATCGTACGCATTTGTTATGAAGAAGGGATAGAAGTAACTTCTCTTCCAGGCGCGGCTGCATGTGTTACTGCACTCACTATGTCTGGTCGTTCAACGAGAAGATTTGCGTTTGAAGCCTTTTTACCAAAAGACAAGAAAGAACGTGCGGCGGTTTTGGAGGAATTGAAAGATGAAACCAGAACCATTATTTTATACGAAGCACCACACCATTTACTAAAAACGGTAAAAGAGTTGATGGAAGTATTGGGCGATAGAGAGCTGACCATATGTAGAGAACTTACAAAAAAACACGAAGAAAAAATCCAGACAACATTTTCGTCTCTTTTATCTTATTATGAAGATAAGGAACCAAGAGGCGAATATGTACTTGTTATCTGCGGAAAAAGTAGAGAAGAAATCAGAAAAGAACAACAGTCATCATGGGAGGAAATGTCCATAGAAGAACATATGGAACATTATGAAAGCCAAGGAATTGATCATAAAGAAGCTATGAAATTAGTAGCAAAAGACAGAGGGGTAAGCAAGCGCGATATCTATCAGTACTTGCTAAAATAAAATGGGTAAATTACGAGAAAAGAGAAGAAGAGAGCGACAAAGAAAGCGTTTAATAAAAATAGGATTTGGAGCAGGAGCAGGTAGCATAGTATTGATTGCGCTCATATTATGGATTAATAGTTTCAATCCTCAGCCGACGGATGCTGATGTAGCAAAGACCCAAAGCGAAACGCAGGAAACAGAAACGCAGTTGCAGACAGAGATGCAAGAGCAAGAAAATGACACCTTGCAGCTTGTGATGGTAGGCGATATGCTTATGCATGAGCCAGTTTTAGAATCGGCCAAGCTAGAAGATGGAAGCTATAATTTTGATCATATCTTTGTAAATGTAAAAGATTACATCCAGGCTGCGGATTTAGCTATCTTGAATCAGGAAACGATTTTGGGTGGCCCTGATTTTGGATATACTGGATATCCAAGTTTCAATACGCCGTATTCCCTAGCAGATGCGGAAGCAAAAGCTGGATTTGATGTGATGCTTTTCGCAACGAACCATAGCTTGGACAAAGGTGGACAGGGTGTAATAAACTGTATGGATTATTTAGATACGTATCTTCCTGATATGGGATATGTGGGAATCAATAGAAGTCAGGAAGAACAGGATAATGACATTTATGTTTACGAAGAAAACGGAATCAAAGTAGCCATATTAAATTATACCTATGGAACCAATGGAATAGACCTTCCAAGCGGAAAGCCATATCTGGTAAACTTGATGAAAGAAGCTAAAGTACGCTCTGACATTCAGAAAGCGGAAGAAATTGCAGACTTTACGATTGTCTGTCCTCATTGGGGAACAGAGTACAATTTAGGAACTTCCAGTGAACAGGAACGTTGGACCCAGATATTCTTGGAAGAAGGCGTAGATTTGGTATTAGGAGCGCATCCTCATGTTATCGAACCAATCGAATGGGTATCCGATGAAGAAGGAAACGAGATGTTGGTTTACTATTCTCTAGGAAACTTTATCAACGGAACTTCATCCACTGGTAGCGGCGTAACGAACCGTCAGGTGGGGGGAATCGCAGATGTAACCATAGGAAGAAATGAAGAGGGAGAAGTAGAAATCCTAGAATACGGCGCTGTTCCAATCGTCTGTCATAGAGCCGAAGGAACAGAATACACCGTATACTTTTTAGAAGACTACACCGAAGAACTAGCTTCGGAAAACCTGATTCTTAATCACGATTCGGAATTCTCCAAAGAGCTTTGTGAGTCAATTGTAGAAGAGGTTTGGGGTGAAGAATAATAATTTTCAAAATATTTTTCTAAGATAGAAAATGGAGCAGGACCAATATCTAGGATAGTGCGATGGAATTCTATTTCTGAGTAACTAGAGTCTAGTAGGTCTTTTGCATATTCTTTTAATTCAAGAAATTCCAAATATCCAACATAATATTTCAAATAGTTGCCCGGCTCAGATAAAATGAGCTGGGTAATTTCATTTATAACGTCTTTATTTGTGATACCATATCCCGACCAAAAGGCGTACATGTCTTCCTCTGTCCATCCATAATAATGAATGCCAATATCAGAAGATGCATACAAACTTAAAGTCGCAGCCTGATTGTGAGATAAAAAAGCGGCAACATCTTCTTCCAAGTCAGCATATTCATAGGACATCATTTCCACATAAGTAGCCCATCCTTCCACATATCCAGGATAATCCAAGACCGAGCGCACATTTGGAAGCTCGTATTCATAGGTCATTACTGTTTGGTATAGATGACCAGGATATCCTTCGTGAGCCAAGGTAGTAAATGCGTAAATATCTGAGGATACATATGCTTCGTTTATGTAGATGACATTTTCCCCATAGTTATCTATAGGTGCCACGATATAAAAAGCTGGAGCTAAATACTCCTGTAGAGTAGGATCTACAAAGTTAATCTCACAACTACAATCAGGTGGGGATGGAAAAGATTCTAAAATACTATTTTGTAAACTGCAAAGAGCATCACTTGGTTGTTCCATTTCCCATTCTAAGTAAAGGCACTCTTCTAAAAGACCTTCGTCCGCAGATTGCAAATTAGAAGAAGCGATTAAATTATTGAGTCGTTCTGATTCGATGCGTCGGAAAAGAACATCCATACTATCTTCACAACCAGTTGCTGCGTAAACCAAAAGCTCATAATATTCCGAACCTTTTTCAAAATAGCATAAACCATTCTCGTTTACGCCTGTCCCCATCAATTCTTTTAAACCAATAATCATATCTTCATATGCGGGAAAGAGTTGTTTTTCTAAGATAGATTGATTTTGTCGCATATAGGAAGCCGTTTTTCGCTGAGAAAGCCCAAGCGAGTTTAAGCGATTTTCAAAAGTCGAAACCAAATAGTGTTCCTCTGTGTTATTTAGAAAAGATTCACAACTTTCGATGACCATTTGGCATTGTATATCGGACATAAACAGCCCGTTGCTAGATTTTTCCGCTTCAAACTCCATGACTTGGTTAAAATACTCGTCTGTCAAAGCAATTAACTTTAGGTAATCTTTCACATCCTGTTCACAGTTAAATTCATATTCTGCAAATAAAATAGGGAGTTCCATTTGGACACCACCTGAGAAAGACAAAGGCTCTTGATATAAGTCGTATTCACAAAGTGCAATTTGTATATCTAGGTAGTTCATCAGTATATCATATGTAAGCTGTTCTTCCTGAGATAAAGAAGAGTAGGAAAAGTTTTCTAAATCCTGTTTGGTCGTCTCTAAATTCGTGAGTGATTTGTCTCGTTCTTTCTTGGAGAAATCACCGAGAGAAATTTTATAATTCGAGATACCCAAAGCAGCAGGATCTTCTACAGAATAATGAAGGTTGATGGTGTTTGCGGAGAGCTCCTCTAAGAACAGCCTATTTGAAAATTCCTCGAAGTTATTGTTAACAGTGTCAGATTCTGTTTGTGGAGAAATTTGTTTTTGACATCCTGTCAAGGTACATAAGGCAAAACAAAAAGAAAGTATGATAGCCAAAAATCGTTTCAAGATAATCCTCGTTTCAAAAATTGTGATTATAATAGTCTATGTTCATATTATGTATTTATGAATTTAATCTTAAAAGAATATAAAATTTATTTACTTTCAAAAGAAGAGGATATAATATCAAAATTGGACACATCGAAAAATTTGGTAAATGATAGCAAAAAATCTCTGTGCTAAATTTTTGATGAAAGCTATATGAAATAAGGGAGGTAAGGGTATGATTCGTATAGTAGCAGATAGTACTTGTGATCTTAGCAAGGAATTAATAGAAAAACATGGAGTTTTTATAGTGCCATTGCACATTGTCTTAGGTGAAAAAGAGTATTTAGACGGAAAAGAAATAAGTCCAGATGAGATATATACTTGGGCTGATGCAAAAGAGGATACTCCAAAAACTTCAGCAGTAGGGTTTGAGGAAGCAATAAGTCTAATGCAGCCATTGTTAGAAACAGAAGATGAGATGATTATTTTCACAATCTCAGAAAAAATGTCTACTACAGCAAATGTATTTCGCATGGCGGCAGAAGAACTAGAATTGGAAAATCGCGTAACTGTAGTGGATTCTGAAAATCTTTCTACAGGTAATGGTCTTTTGGTTATAAAAGCAGCGGAGCTTGCAAAAGAAGGCAAAAGCAGAGAAGAAATTTGTCACTATATAGAGGAAGTAAAATCAAAGGTAAGAGCTTCTTTCGTAGTAGACACACTTACTTATTTGCATAGAGGCGGCCGTTGTAGCAGCGTATCCGCTTTGGCAGGAGGTGTATTAAAATTACATCCCAAAATTGTTGTAGAAAATGGTTCCATGAGTGCAGATAAAAAATATCGTGGAAAAATGGATAAAGTAATCATGGACTATGCGAAAGATATAGAAGAAGACTTGAAAATGGCAGACAAAAGTCGTGTGTTTATCACCCATTCAGGATGTGAGCAAGCGACTATCGACAAAGTCTATACTTATTTGAATGAGCTGGACTATTTTGATGAAATTTTAGTCACTAGAGCTGGTGGTGTAATTTCTTCTCATTGCGGACCTGGAACATTAGGTGTATTATATATCTCAAAGTAATAAATGAGGGTTATCTCTTTAGTTTTGAGAAATATGGAGGAGTGAGACGATGAGTTCCAAGGTGAGTATTATCGTACCAATTTATAATGCACAGAAAACAATAGAACGTTGTGTAGACAGCATTTTGAACCAGGATTACACAGATTTTGAATTATTGCTGATAGATGACGGAAGTAAGGATGAATCGGGAGTAATCTGTGATGCGTATGCTGCGAAGGACGAGAGAGTACGAGTAATTCACAAAGAAAATAGCGGTGTCTCCGATACGAGAAATTTAGCACTAGATGAAGCAAAAGGAGAATACTTACAGTTTCTGGATGCAGATGATTGGATTACTCCAAATGCAACCAGATTACTTGTAGAATCCGCAGAGCAGAATAATTGCGATATGGTCATTTCTGATTTTTATCGTGTAATTGGCGAACGTCTATCTCACAAAGGCAGTATCGATGAAGATGGAGTTCTCTCAAGAGAGGAATTTGCCAACTTTATGATGGAAAATCCAGCAGATTTTTATTATGGAGTTTTGTGGAACAAGTTATATCGTCGAGCAATTGTGGAAAAATATCATCTTCGCATGGACTCAAAGATTAGTTGGTGTGAAGATTTCATGTTCAATTTAGAATATATCCGTTATTGCGAGAATGTTTATGTACTTCAAGTACCAATTTACTATTACGTAAAGACTAAGGGTTCGCTAGTCAGTCAAGGGATGAGTCTTACTAAGACCATAAAGACAAAAATGCTGGTGTTTGAATATTATACGGACTTCTATAAGCAGGTTTTTACAGAAGAAGAGTATGAGAAAAAGCGTATTCAGATTTATGGTTATCTAATGGATATGGCATCGGATGAAATGGTGCTTCCGACATTGATATCTAACTCAAAGAAAATAGGAGAAGAGCGTAGCCAGACGAATGCGGAATTGGGTTCTGGTGATAGCTATTTTGTAGAGGATTATCGTAATCGCAAGCTCATGGCGTATTATTTAGAACCAGTTGCGATTAAAAATGAACTTACATTAGAGGAAGCTCGTATTTTACTCGCGTTATCTTATCTGCCTGAAGTAAAAGACCGAAAAGAACTGGCAGATTTCCTAGAAATTTCAGAGAGGCGTCAAGCGGTACTTTTGCGTAAATTTTATAAGAATGATTACGTAAAAGTAAAGAAAAAACGCGGGCAGGAAAAATTAGAGATCGCAGTTTTGTCTAATGCAGAAAAGATTCTGACAGAGTTAAAGAAAGCAGAGGAAAATTTTGTAAATGCTCGCTTTGCAAACCTGACAGAAAGTGAATTGGAAGAATATCATCGCTTATCTTTAATCATGAAAGAGAATGCATTAAGAATTATTTCCAAATAACAAGTGAAGCCATAATTTAGGCAGGAGGAGAAAGGATACAATTTCTCCTCCTGTTTCCATTTATAGAAATAAAGTTATCTTTTCTCCATTCTTATACCCTTTTTGATAAAGCGAAATCAGATTGTTTTTATTTCTACTAAGTGTACTAACACCACAGGTGTCATCTGGAGAAATGATAAGTAATTTTCCATCGCGTTGGTATTTACGAGCATCAATGATGCAGGAATTATAAAGTTCTGCGCGATGTTCCAATTTGTCTGCGGCTAAAGGATAATTTTTGCGAATACGGTCGGAAAGAAACTTATCCTGTTTTAAATCATCTTTATCAAAATATTTTGGGTTTCCAGTTTCTGCCTCTGAGGCAACAACTAAAAATTCCATTGGATTTTGCAAAAGAGCATGGTCACATATGGTTTCCTGTGGTGTTTTCAAACGAAAGGAAAAAAGTGTTACTTTTTGGGACAATAGAAAAGAATTGTCCAATGAAAAACAAGTAAAAGTTTTCAGTAAAATTCGTTTTAATGGTATAATAGATGAAAATCACGATTTAGGGATTTTAGCGAAACGGAGATAAGAATGGCAGATTCTAATATAACCAAAAAAGCCTTGGCGACGGCATTAAAGCACTTAATGCAGGAAAAAGCCTTCGAGAAGATTAGTGTAGGCGATATTTGTGAGAAGTGTGATATGAATAGAAAAAGTTTCTATTATCACTTTAAAGACAAATATGATCTTGTAAATTGGATATTTGATACAGAGTTCCTCTCTGTTATGAAAAATAAGACAGAAGAGGATACCTGGGACTGGTATACAGAAATTTGTAAATATTTCTATGCCAATAAAGCGTTTTACCGTAAGGCTTTGCGCATTACAGGTCAAAATTCTTTTTCGGAGCATTTCCGAGATGTTATGTTTTCCATTATTTCGAAACGATTTGGTGATATGTTTGGGGTGTCAAAATTAGATAATTTTCAAAGCAATTTCTTTACAGATGCAGTTGTTTTGGCATTCCAGAGATGGATGATAGAAGATAGTGATATGACAGCAGAAGACTTTGTTCATAATATCAGAGAATGTCTTCGATATATGGCTATGAGATATGATGAATTTGAGTAAATATATGTTAAGGGATATACAAGAACACCACGACTTTCGTCGTGGTGTTCTTGTACTTCTAAAGAAAAATTGAGGAGTTTTACCGACTCTTTTTTGGGAAATGCGTTTTTAATATATCAATAAGTGACATCTCGAATAAATTACAATGGCTCACATTATCGTTATCAGATAGAGGAATCGTCCCCCCATCCATATCAAAATGTATAGATATGGAATCTTCCGAAATGATACCGTCTATAAACAAACTGTCGTAAACCATATCAAAAGGAATTGTTTGATAATTTTGGTTCAGTCGAGCATCGCGAACGTAATGATATATTTCTGTTTGAAGTTCAGAGGAACAAGAGGCAGTTGCCTTAAATAAAGAAAATATCGGATGTAGAGTCTCTAGTTCCAGCAAAGTTTGTCCATTCAAAATCATATCTTTATCATTATTTTCATAGGAATATAGAACAGAATATAAAAACTTACAGTTTCGTAATAACTGACAAGCTTGCTCTACCCCTTCTGTATAATTAACAGCGAACATAATATTGTATAAATTGTTTGCCTCGTCTAGCAAATTTCGGGTAATTTCCCTCGGCGCACAACAAAAGAGAAATGCACTATCTGGAAAATCTTCAGCCAGCTCCAAGAGATGATGTGTATCATCTGCGGAATATATAATCCAGGTATAGATACCCAATGCTTCCCCATCTTCAATGAGCTTATGATAACTATCACTATGCTGCCAATAGGTGAGGGAGTCGATTTCTAAGGAAACGCACCAAGGAATACTAAAATGAGAAATCCGTTCAATTTCACGTAGTATCCGCGATCCTTTTGTACAGCTGTGATAGCCTATGTTCATGCCAAAGGTGACGATGCGTTTGCTATCCACATTGGACATGACATCTGGAATCATACGATAATAAGCACTTTGCTCATCTTCCAGCATTTTTTGTGCCACTTTCAAAAATGACTGTTGAAAGCGTCCCTCTGAAAAATGAAGTCCGATATCTACCAAATTGCGAGTACTACGTTCTGGATCATTTTGAATTCTTTTAACCGCCTGATTAACGGTAGTTTCTATTAAAATTTCGTTCATGCTTTTTTCCATAGAACTTTCCTCATTTATCAATTAATTACAGTCTATAAATCTATTATAAATAGCAGAGAGTAGCAAAAAAAACGGACAAAAATATATGGTTGTCCCAAAAGGTAACATTATTTTCTCCTGTCAAAAATTGTGACAGCTAAAAAAGTCTGTCTAATGTATAAAAAGAAAGAGTTACATATAATTTTAGTAAAAGTATTTTAAAATTTAATTTCAAAGAAGGAGAGAATCTATGACTGAAAAGAAAACAAAAGATATGAAACAAGGAATTCAGGAGTTTACGATTAAAAAGGCATTAGAGTACTTAGAAAGGGACCCAGAAAATAATGCTCCAAAGATACTGGATATGGTAGATAAGGTTTTTCCAGAGGATTGGCTTGGTGGAGCAAGAAAGACTATTCGTAAAATTCTTGATGAAAAAGGCAATTGGTATGACTTACTTCTCAAGATTTATGATTTAGACCCAGAGGTACGAAAAACATTTTTTGAGAACTTTATCTTTAATGCAGGTTTAAAGGGATATGCAAGGCAAGGTGAGCTTTCAGAAAAACACAACTGCAATATCCCTTGGGCAATTTTGTTAGATCCAACCTCTGCATGTAACTTAAAGTGCACAGGCTGTTGGGCTGCGGAATATGGACATCAGCTTAGTCTTAGCTTAGAAACAATCGATTCTATTGTTAAACAGGGAAAAGAATTAGGTACATATTTCTATATTTATACAGGTGGAGAACCACTGGTTCGCAAGAAAGATTTAATTAAAATTTGTGAAATGCATCCAGACTGTGAATTTTTATCCTTTACCAACGGAACATTAATTGACGAAGAATTCTGTCAGGAAATGCTTCGTGTAAAGAACTTTGTTCCAGCGATTAGTTTAGAAGGTTTCGAGGGCGCAAACGATGGACGTAGAGGCGATGGCGTCTATGATAAAGTTATGAATGCTATGAGACTTCTGAAAGAACATAAACTTCCATTTGGTATCTCAACCTGTTATACTAGTAAAAACGTGGATGATGTAAGTAGCGAGGAATACTTTGATTTGATGGTAGAAAGCGGAGCATTATTTGTGTGGTTCTTCCACTATATGCCAGTTGGAAATAGTGCAGTACCTGAGCTTCTTCCTACTCCAGAGCAGAGAGAAAAGATGTATCACAAGATTCGTGAATATAGAAATACAAAGCCAATCTTTGGTATTGATTTCCAGAACGATGGCGAATACGTACAGGGTTGTGTAGCAGGTGGTCGTAGATATTTCCATATTAATGCAAAAGGTGATGCGGAACCATGTGTTTTCATTCATTATTCCAATGCAAATGTGCATGACACCTCCATCTTAAATATTTTGAAGAGTCCTATTTTCCAGGCATATCACGACAACCAGCCATTTAATGATAATCACTTAAGACCTTGTCCAATGTTGGAAAATCCAGAAGCTTTAAGAAAAATTGTAAAAGAAACTGGTGCAGTAAATACAGATTATCAGGATCAGGAAAGTGTAGATCACTTATGTGATAAATGTGCATGTTATGCAGATAGATGGACACCATGTGCAGAAAAATTATGGGCAGAGAGTCATTCAGAGAAATAGAAATTATAGAAGAGGATAAAACTATGGGATATCAGATATTTACAGATGCTACTGCAGATTTGAATGAGGATATGCTTTTTGGGTTGCCAAACGTAGAAATTATTCCGATGGAGATTTTCGTTGGCGGTTATCTATTGGGGTAATAATCGGTAAAACTACATAAGATATGTAATAAACAAATTGAGGAAAAGTTATGAACAGAGTAAGAAGAATTGGCAGGGCAATGAAAAAAGAGCTTAGAGAGCACAAAAGTTCTTTTTGTGTATATATGGTATTACGCGTGTTAGTAATAGCAGTATTATGTTTTCAAATATATGATAAAAATTTAGAAAGTGCATTTTTAAGTGTATTAACGTTGCTATTGCTATTTATTCCAAGCTTTGTTCAGGTAACTTTTCGAATCGAGCTTCCTACAGTCCTGGAGATAATGGTACTGCTATTCATTTTTGCAGCACAAATATTAGGAGAAATCAGTGGATTTTATGTGATTTTTCCATTTTGGGACACGATGCTTCACACCCTTAACGGATTTTTGGCTGCAGCAATCGGATTTTCACTTGTGGATATTTTAAATAAAAGTGAAAAACTGGTGTTCAATTTATCACCATTCTTCGCCGTAATGGTAGCATTTTGTTTTTCCATGACAATTGGTGCAGTGTGGGAGATTTTTGAGTTTACAATGGATCAAATTGCAGGATTTGATATGCAAAAAGATACGGTAGTACAGTGGATATCATCTGTTGACTTAGACCCAACAGGTGGAAATACACCGACAGGAATATATGATATTTCGGAAGTGTATATAAATGGAACGGCGTTAGGGCTTGGTGGTTATTTAGATATCGGGCTTTATGACACTATGTATGATTTAATCGTAAACTTTATGGGGGCAGCAGTTTTTTCAGTTATTGCGTATATTTACTTGAGAAACCAGGAACGCTTTACATGGCTTGGAAAACTCATCATGCGTCGGAAGAAAAAGGAAGAAGATTATTTAGAACAAGTATAATAAAAGGGAATGTTCCCCTGCGTCTGGTGAAAATCAGATGCAGGGGATTTTTATATATCCATTTATGCAAAACCACCATCGGTAATACCAGGCAAATTAATTCCTAAATCTACCATATATTTGCCCATCTTGCTCGTAGACTTATCTACAAACTCAGGCTGTCCGAATACTTTCTTTATCCACTCAACAGATAAATCCTGCCATGTAGAATAAGCAGAGTTAAGCATCTGAGAACTTCCATCCGCACTTACCTCGTTTGCAAGAGCATATCCATGTGGTCCATGTTGGAAAATATGAAGCTCGTAGTTTAACCCTAATTCAGAATATTTATTAGCTACGGCTAACGCACCATAAGGAGTAAGCATGTCCTCTGCGGTAGCCACTAAAAAGACTGGAGGAGAATTTTTATCTACTTTATCCAGTAGATTAAGTTCTTTCAGGTCCTCCTCTGTAATTTCCTCTTTCCCTAGTAATAACTTAAGCATAAAGTCCGCACCTGGAAAGTTTGGCAGAGTAACGGCAGGGTAAGAAAGAATCATACCATTTGGTCTGTTTTCTGCCATCACGCCTGCCGACATAGCAAGGTGACCACCAGCAGAAAAGCCACAGGTCAAAATCTTTTCTGGATCAATATGCCATTCTGACGCATGCTCGCGAAGGTATCCAATGGCCCAGCTAATCTCCTGAAGAGGCGCATTGCCTGCGCAGTGTTTTCCCGTCGAATAGCGAAGAATAAAAGCATGATATCCTTTTGCAGCAAAACCTAACGCGATAGGTTCGCCCTCTCGTGGAGAGCAGTAGACATAGCCGCCACCGGGACACACAATAATGGCTGGACGAGTTGTATCCTGTCCTAACGTAATTTCACAATCTAAAATATAGCCCTCCAAAGTAGCCTCTGGATGATTTGGGCATTCCATATGTATCATTTTCATGATTGCACCCTCCCAATATTTTTCTTATATTAAAAACATTATAACATAGATAGTCTCGTAATAATAATGAAAGAATAATAAACATTGAAAAAATTTTTATCTTCTATATAATATAGTAGAAACCGAAAAGATTTTAGAAAAGGAGCTATTTTCATGGAAAAATTCGTATACGAAGTAGGCGATATTGTAAAACTAAAAAAACCACATCCATGTGGCTCACAAGAGTGGGAAATACTACGTGTTGGGGCGGACTTCCGTTTGAAGTGTATAGGTTGTGGTCACCAGATAATGATAGCTCGCAAGCTGGTAGAAAAGAACACAAAAAACTTGAAAAAATCGGAATAAAAAGGCTTGCAAACCGTGATAAAACGTGGTATCATCAGTTTTCGGTATGAACAATTTTCCTTGTTCACGGATTAGGTTCCGTGGGCCAGAGACCAAAAGGAGGTAAAAATCGCATGAACAAATATGAATTAGCACTCGTTGTTAGTGCAAAGATCGAAGATGATGCGAGAGCAGCAGTCGTAGCAAAAGCACAGGAATACGTCACTCGTGCAGGCGGCGTTGTTTCAGAAGTAGAAGAATGGGGTAAGAAAAAATTAGCTTACGAAATTCAGAAACAGAGCGAAGGCTTCTACTACTTCATCCAGTTCGAAGCAAATTCAGATGCTCCAGACTATATTGAACAGCGTGTACGTATCATGGAAAATGTTCTTCGTTTCTTATGCGTTAGAAAAGACGAGGCATAGAATTTAAAGGAGAATAACTATGAACAAAGTAATCCTTATGGGACGATTAACTAGAGATGCTGAAGTAAGATATTCTCAGGGAGATGCTTCTACAGCAGTTGCAAGATTTTCTTTAGCAGTAGACCGTCGTTTCAAACGTGACGGTGACGAACAGACAGCTGATTTTATCAACTGTGTAGCATTCGGACGTACAGGCGAATTTTTCGAAAGATTCGGACGTAAAGGAACCAAGTTCCTTGTAGAAGGCCGCATCCAGACAG
>CAZVOY010000010.1:0-23250 GCA_964628865.1 uncultured Lachnobacterium sp.
GTAGAAAATAATGAAACACATTCCAATATTTTTAAATTAAATGAAAAAGAAAGTGTTCATGAGTTAGCTCGTATGCTTGGTGGTGTAGAGATTACCGATGCAGTAGTAAAAAATGCGCAGGAAATGAAACAATTGGCGTACATGAAAAAATAAAATGTTCCGCATACTACCTTTAGTGTAAAGGAGAGTAGTATGCGGAATTTTTATTATCGAGCAGTAAAAAAAGCGAGTTTAATTTATGTATGTTTTTTTCTGGTATTATCATATCGATTATTTTATAACGAAAATTATTATGCGATACATGATGAGATTGAGACCAGTATGTCAGATAAACAGGTTGTTTATCCAGGAGGAGAAATCATTGGTATTTATACCGAGTGTGATGGTATATTTGTCATTGACACCTGCGAGATTGAAACGAAAGACGGTGATTTTATAAATCCTACCGATAATTTGATAAAAACAGGAGATTATATCGTAGCAATTAATGACATTAAAATGGAGTACAAAGAGGATATGATTTCGCTTGTAAAAAATTGTGACGGAGAAGATTTGAAACTCACAGTTTCCAGAAATGATGAAATTACAACAATCACCATTACACCAGTATTGGCTAAAAATGGACAATACATGTTAGGGATATGGGTAAAGGATGATTTGGCAGGAGTAGGTACACTAACCTACATTACCGAGGATGGAGATTTTGCGGCTTTAGGACATGGCATGGGAGATGGGGAGACAAATGAATTATTAGAAGTCAAAGATGGAGATTTATATAATGCAAAAGTTCTTGGTATTGAAAAAGGAGAAAAAGGGAATCCAGGAGAAATAAAGGGGATTATATATTATGGTTTAATACATCATATTGGATTGATAGATGAAAATTCTGGGAAAGGAATTTTTGGAAGCATAGATAAAGAGGATTTAGCCACATATTTAACTTCTAATGAGGCATATGAAGTAGTCAAGAAACAAGAAATAGAAGTTGGCACAGCGCAAATTATATCAGATATCTCTGGTGAAAAAGAGTTATATGATATTGAAATTACTTATATAGATTATCTCGCAGAAAATTCAAATAAAGGGCTTCATATTAAAGTAACGGATCCAGAACTCTTAGAATTAACAGGAGGCATTATACAAGGGATGAGTGGTAGTCCGATTATACAGAATGGAAAACTCGTAGGTGCGGTGACACATGTGTTGGTAAACGATCCAACGAAAGGATACGGAATATTTATTGAGAATATGTTGAATGAATAAGGAGTGTTGCGTTTTTGGCAATACTCCTTTATTATGAATCTATATCATATTACAAAGGAAGAAACCTATGAAAAGATTTAATTTAATAGCATTATTTGTTTTACTTATTTTAACATTGACGTCTTGTAAACAGATTACTGAGACGGAAATAGAAACAGAAGAAATATCAAAGATTACGGAAGTAGAGACAGAAGTTATAGACTTACATGCGTATGATTTTACACTTTGTTTTGCAGGAGATATTAGTTTAGATGAAAATGCGGTGACAACAGCTCAGCTAGATGCAAATGAAAATGACATCTATGACTGTATTTCTCCAGAGCTGATTGAAATCATGCAGAATGCAGATTTGATGTGTTTAAATAATGAGTTTACTTATAGTACCAACGGTTCGCCAATGGCAGGAAAAGCCTATACATTCCGTGCAAATCCAGAACGTGTATCTGTGTTACAGGAAATGGGGGTAGATGTGGTTACTTTAGCAAATAATCATGTTTATGATTATGGAAAGCAGGCTTTTTTGGACACCATGAGCACATTGGAAAACGCAGATATTGAATACTTTGGTGCTGGCGAAAACTTAGAAGAGGCAATGGCACCAGTATATTATGAAATCGATGGAAAGACCATTGCTTTTGTAGGTGCATCCAGGGCAGAAAAGTTCAAACTCACACCACAGGCCACTGAGACGGAGCCTGGTATTTTAAGATGTTATGATACAGAATTGTTTATAAATGTAATTCGCGAAGCGGACGCAAATGCGGATTTTGTCATTGCAGTAGTTCACTGGGGAACCGAATATAGTTATGATCTAGAAGAGGTTCAGTTATCTACTGGAAAAGAATATTTAGATGCAGGTGCAGATGCTATTATTGGTGGACATTCACATTGCTTACAGGGAATGGAATTTTATGATGGAAAGCCTATCATTTATAGCTTAGGAAATTATTGGTTTAATAGTAAAACCCTTGATAGTATGTTGGTTCAACTTCGTTTTACAGGTGATGACAATGGAGGAAGTGTAGAGGTGTCTGTGGTTCCTGCAATTCAAAGTGGAGCAAAGACACAGATTGTTACAGAGGCTGAAGAGCAGGAGCGTATTTATACATTCTTAGAAGAAATTTCAGTTAATGTAGAAATCGATGAAAATGGAGTAGTAAAAGAATCGGATGAAGAATAAAAAAGAAGCCCCATGAGAGTAGTTCTCATGGGGTTAAATTTATAGTATTTGCTATTTTCCAAGTTCCCAAAATGCAATCGCGCTAGCGGCTGCCACATTGAGAGAATCTACGCTGTGCGACATTGGAATTTTAACCGTATAATCACAGGTTTTTAAAGTGGAATCTTTCAATCCTTCGCCTTCTGTTCCAAGGATAATAGCAAGTTTTTCCTCAGCGGCGAGTTGAGGACTATCGATAGTAATTGAATCGTCTCTAAGAGCAAATGCAACGGTTTTAAAGCCAAGTTCTTTTAGTTCGGTCACATAATTGTTTTGTACATCTTCGGATGGACCATGTTCAAAGAAGGTCCAAGGTGCCTGGAAAACCGTTCCCATACTAACTCTTGCTGCTCGGCGGTAAAGAGGATTACTACAAGCTGGTGTGAGCAGAATCGCATCCATATTTAAAGCAGCGGCAGAGCGGAAGATGGCTCCCACGTTGGTTGGGTTTACGACATCTTCCATAACTGCGATACGACGTGCGTTTTTTACGATATCTGCCACTGATGGCAGAGCATTTCTCTTCATGGCACAGAGCATACCACGGGTCAGGTTAAAGCCTGTTAGCTGAGAGAGAGTCTCATAGTCTGCTGTGTAAACAGGAATATCTCCACATCGTTCTATGATTTCCAATACTTCATCTTTGATTTCTTTATCTTCCATCAAAATAGAAATAGGAGTATAGCCAGCGTCCAATGCACGTGTGATAACCTTTGGACTTTCGCAGATGAATAGTCCTAGGTCTGGCTCGTTGTAGCGAAGAAGTTGTACTTCGGAAAGACGAGCATAGATATCTAATTCAGGAAGGTTTAAATCTGTGATTTTTATAATGTTGGACATTGTATGTCTCCATCTTCTTCCTAATCTTCAATAAGTCTAAGTCCAGCAGTATCAGTAACTGGAAGCGAAAAGCAAATTGCTTTTGCTTTGGAATTTAATCCAGCTTTTTCAATAATCGCTTTCATAATAGCATTTTTTTCTTCTGTTTTAGAAACGATATATACAATTTCTTTTTCATCAGCAATGGTAACGCCCATAAACTTGTCTGCAACATCTCCAGCGGTTCCTTTGGCATGAATAATTGTTCCGCCATAGGCACCTGCTTCTCGAGCTGCATCCATGATAATATCTGTATAACCCTGCTGTGAAATTACAACGATAAGTTCATGATCTGTATTCTTCAAGGTTGATTCCTCCTGTTTTTGGTAATCTGATTTTTCTAAAAGAAACTCTAATGTTTTTCGTCCGCCTACACTACTTAGTGGGATTGTGAAAGCAATTCCACCACCAGGGGCGTCAATTCGTAATTTTTTCTGTAGCTGTTTTTTTACAGTCAGCCAGGTTTCTTCTTCTACAATGGAAAATGCTACTGCTTTTTCGATGGAATCCAGTCCTAGATAATCCATGATTTCGTTGGAGGCTGTACCATAACCTAGTGTGACATACATAACATGTAAATCATTTTCATGATAAAGATCTAAATATTTTTTAGCAATTTTTCTATCCACAATTGTGGTCATTAAATATATATTTCCCATATAAACCTCATTTCTAAACTATTACAGTTCGATGATTTCCATATCTTCTGCAGTAAACATAGATTCTGGAATTGCAACTGTAGATTCTTTTTGAAGTTTGCGATCTTTGATAGTATAAACCAGTCCCATGGTCTGAATGGTAATGAGTGGGGTCATAGCTACCATAGAAACGATTCCAAAGGCATCTGTAATGATGTTACCACCAAGGGCTTCACAAGCGCCCATCGCAAATGGAAGCAGGAAGGTAGCGGTCATAGGACCAGATGCAACACCACCGGAGTCGAATGCGATAGCAGTAAACAGCTTTGGTACAAAGAAAGTTAATAGCAATGCTATAAAATAGCCTGGTACAATGAACCAAAGAATAGAAATACCTGTCAGCACACGAATCATAGCCAGACCAACAGAAACGGATACACCAAGAGAGAGCGCGGTGCCCATAGCTTTTGATGAAATTGCACCAGAGGTGATTTCTTCTACTTGCTTGGTAAGAACGTATACAGCAGGTTCTGCTTTTACGATAAAGTAACCGATGAGCATACCAAGTGGAACAATAATCCAAGAATATGGAAGCTGTGCAATGGTCTGACCAAGATAATTACCAGCAGGCATAAAACCAACATTTACACCAGTAAGGAAAAGTACAAGACCAACATAGGTTTCCAATAAACCAACACCAATTTTGATTAAAGTATGTTTATTGATATCTCTGGCAAAGAGCTCAAAGATACCAAAGAAGAACACAATTGGGAAAATAGACACAGCCATTTCCTCTATGTAATGTGGAAGCTCCACGGCAAATAATTTTCCAATATCGACAGTGTTGTCAATGATTGGAATTGCTTCAGAAACTGCTTCTGTAGATTCTGGTGTAAAAATCATGCCTAAAATAAGAACTGCCAAAATAGGACCGATGGAACAGAGCGCAACCAGACCGAAGGAGTCGTCCTCTGCATGTCTATCGCTTCGGATAGAAGCAATACCTACACCGAATGACATGATAAATGGTACTGTCATAGGACCAGTAGTAACACCGCCTGAGTCAAATGCAATTGCCAAAAAGTCAGATGGTACAAATAACGTCAATATAAAAATAATTCCATAAAACACCAACAATAGGTAGGAGAGAGGAATTCCAAAAAGCATACGCAAAATGGAAATAACAAGGAAAATACCTACACCCAAAGCAACAGCTATAATTAGAGTCATGTTTGGAATAGATGGTACCTGTTGAGCCAATACCTGTAAGTCAGGTTCTGAAATGGTAATTACAATACCCATGATAAAGCTGATAGCAATCATGACAAATACGTTTTTGGAGCGGGTCATAATCGAGCCGACACGCTCACCGATTGGGGTCATAGAACTTTCTACACCAACGTTAAAAAGTAGCATTCCCAGTATAAGCAAAACTGCACCGATGAGGAATGTCACAAGGATGCTGGGTGGGATTGGTGTGATGGTAAAACATAGCACCAATACGATTGCTAAAATTGGGAAAACTGCTTTTATAGTTTCTGAAAATTTCTCTTTAAATTTTGATTGATTGAAAAACAAAATAAGAGCTCCTTTCTTTAAAATTCTATACATACATTTTAACAGAAAAGAGCTTCAATAAAAAGTGAAGAAAGTATAAAATTATTTCTTTTTTCTCGAAAAGAATTTTTTGACTTTTGCAACACGTTCTCTAGAAATGAGCATGTTTACAGCAATACCAATGATAACACCGATAGCAGTATCGAGAATACGGTTTAATGGATAACTAATAAATTCATTTACAGGTGTGTTAAATAAAATGATACATAACACAACTCCTCCTGGTTGGATAGCTCCTGGAATAACGAAAAATTGACACACCAGAACTAATAAAATAATTCCAACAAACAGAAGCTCAAATAACATAATTCGGAAATTGCTGGTTGGTTCTGGATAATACTGTATGTAGATATAAAATAATACCATACCAATCAATCCGCCGATAATTGTGCCAAACAAACGGTTTCCGCCACTACGTTTGGAATCTTTAAAATCGCTGCCCATTCCAAAAATTGCACCGATACATGCAAAGGTAGGATTACGATCAAAGAAAGCATATAAAAGAGCACATAAAGTAGCAGCAGTAGCAGTCTTAATATTTCGCATCCCTACGTGGAAACGAAAGGCTTTTGCTTCTTTGGTATCTGATTTTTTTAGGTTTTCTATAGATGCTAATGCTTCATAATCAATATCTAAATCTAATTCATCGTCTTCGAAAAAATCTTCGTTTAATTTTTCCATAAACTCCTCCAAATGGTAAAATTAGTATATTTAATAAATATATTATACATGATAATTAGATATAGTGAAAGATGTGAAAATATTTCATTTTTGTATAAAAAGTGATACAATAAGCGAATGAAATGATTTTGAGATATGAAAAGAGGGTTTTATGTTTGATCAAATCTTAGATTGGTGGAAAAAATTAGAAGAGCAACAACGAAAGACATATATTGGAATTGCAGTTGGTGTGTTAGCAGTCATATTGGTGATGGTTTTAGTCATTGGAATCGTAGGTAGTGGGAATAATGCTTCTACCATAGATACCCAGTCCGAGCAGACAGAATATTCATCAGAAACGATGAATACTGAAGCAATGACAGAAATTGCGGAAACAGAAGAATCGACAGAGGCAATAGCAATTGTAGAGGAAGAAGATCCTCAGAACGCGTCGAATGGTAATATGACAAAAGAAAATGGTGCTAGTGTCGATATTTCACAGGTAGTGGGTAGTGTATCTGGTAATGAGACACAGCAAATTACTCTCGGTATTGATGTGGCAAAATATCAGGGAACGATTGACTGGAAACAGGTTGCGGAATCAGGTGTAGATTTTGTAATGGTACGAGTTGGTTATCGCACTTTAAAAACAGGTGAAATCATAGCAGACTCAAATGCAAAGTATAACATGCAGGAAGCATCGAAATATGGCATTAAAGTAGGCGCATATTTTTTCTCAACAGCAATTAGTACGGAAGAAGCTATAGAAGAGGCTAACTGGGTGGCAGATTATATTTCAAAGTATCAGATTACCTATCCAGTTGTTTATAATTGCGAAGGATATGAGGATTCGGAAAATAGACAATATTCTTTGACAAAATCCCAACGTACAGACATTGCAATGGCATTTTTAAATCGTATTGCAGAACGTGGATACACCCCAATGTTTTATGCTGCAAAAAGTGAATTAGAAGGAAATGCGAAATGGGAAACAAGTCGTATTCGAGCGAGTTATAAAATATGGGTAGCACAATACCCTGGTTCACCATATCCACAGACATCTGTATCTTCGTATTCAGGCGTTCATGCTATGTGGCAGTATACGAATAACGGAACAGTGCCTGGAATTGGTAAACCAGTAGATATGAACATAGCGTATTTCGGTTTCCAAAATGTAGAAGGACCTCAGAGTAGTGAAGCACCGGAAGAAGTTGGTGCTGATGTAGAGGCACTTATGAATTTCCGGGAAGTAAATGAGCAGGTTACAGCGAAAGAGCGAACAAATCTTAGAAACATTCCGAGCCAGGGAAGTGATAGCACTGTCATGTATACTCTTACAAATGGTGAAATTGCTACCAGAACAGGAATTAGTGATAGCGGATGGTCGAGAGTTGTGTTTAATGGACAGACCTATTATGCAGTATCGAGTTATTTAACTACAGATTTGACGGTGAAACAACCAGAGCAAGTCACACCTTCTGAAACGCCAGAATCCTCAGAAAGTACTGGAAATGAAGTACAGACACAATTTTCTGCAGTAGATGATTGGGTTACTGCAAAAAATTCCGTAAATCTTCGTACATTACCAAGTGTTACAAATGAGAATTCACAGATAGTAGTGGAACTTCAACATGGAGAGGTCGTTCATAGAATCGGTGTGAATAATGAATTAGGCTGGTCAAAGGTAGAATATAATGGTCAAATTTTATATTGTGTAAGCAGTTATTTGGAAGTAGTAGAAACACAATAAAAAAGTGGCTATTTTATTAAAAAGGAAGTATAATGTTCAGGAACGTAATGTTTGTGGTGCATTCGACAAACATAAGATAAATATAAAGGAGAATTACACATGAAGGATTATTTAAATGTTGCTAACTCAGGTGCTTTTTACTTAATCGTAGCATTGGCATTAGCGTTTGTAGTTGCAATGTGTTTTGTATTTTTAATTAAGAGTTACAAAGCAGGAATTGAAATTGGCATGGATAAAAAAGATCTGAAAAAGGTTATTACATCCAGTGCTACATTTACATTGTTACCATCCATTAGTATTTTATTGGGAGTAGTTGCGCTTAGTGGTACGCTGGGTGTTCCATTTTCTTGGCTTCGTCTTTCCGTAATTGGAGCGTTACAGTATGAATTAAACGTAGCTGAAATTGCTTCAACTGCTTTAGGATTAATTAACGGTGTAAGTGATATCGAAAATATGGAACAGTTTGTAACGGTTGCTCTTGTTATGACAGCAGGTATTTTGGGCGGACTTTTCTGTTGCATTTTCTTCCTAAAGAAATATTTAAATAAAATTAATTCTAAACCAAAGACGGAAGAAGTGGCAGACGGCACAGAAGAAAAGAAACCAGGTTTTGGTGCACATGCGACAACTGCAATGTTTGTAGGTCTCTGTGCAGCATATATTGGAGCTTATGTAGGTAGAGTATTTCCTACAGCAGGAGAATATTATGATATTATGCCACTCTTTACAGCAATCGTTTCTGCAATTGTTATGGCAATTTTTGAATACTTAATTCAAAAGAAAAATATGACAGTTCTCGAAAACTTTAGTCTTGCGGCAAGTATGTTAGTTGCTATGGCTGCGGCAGTTGTTTTCCAGCTTATCGTGTAGGAGGTGTAAATCATGGAAAAGAAAACAAAAGAACAGTTTTTTAACGAATATAATAATGGTTTGCATCGTCTTGGAAAATTTACACTTATCGTAGGAATTTTAGCGCTTTTGGCTGTACCATTTGCCTTTGGTATGATTAGTGGTGTATCGCCAGATATGCAGGGCTTTTTAAAAGGATTTATAAATGTAGCAGTTATTTATATTCCAGTATCTATCGTAGAGTTTTTGGTATATGCACCTATGCTTGGCGCAGGAGGAAGCTATCTCGCATTTCTTACTGGTAACGTAACAAATATGAAGATTCCTTGTGCGATGAATGCAAGAGATATTGCAAAAACAGAAGTAGGAACACCAGAAAATGAAATTGTTTCTACAATTAGTGTAGCGACAAGTGCGATTGTAACTACATTAGTAATTTTAGTTGGTGTAATTCTCATTGTTCCACTTCAGCCAATTTTAAATAGTGAAGTGTTAGCTCCAGCCTTTGACAATGTAGTACCTGCATTATTTGGTGCCTTAGCTCTTAAATATTTTAGTAAGAGTCCACAACTTGCAATAATTCCATTGTTACTCATGTGTGTACTTAATATCTTAGTACCATCGCTTATTTCTCAGACGAGCGTAATGATGCTTGTATGTGGTGCGTTTGCACTTGTGCTTGGATTTATATTATTTAAAAAAGGTAAATTATAAAAGGAAAGGAAAATAGTAAAATGCTAGGATGGATTATTTTAGCTATAGTAGTATTGTTGATTGCAATCGTACTAATTCGTACATTGATGCTGAAACCTACTCCAGCGAAAACGTTAGTACTTGAAAATGATAAAAGTGAACGTGCTCAAAAGTATGGTAAACAGCTCGCAAAAATGATTCAGGATGAAACAATTTCTAGTCGATATGAACAGGATATGAGTAAATTTGAAAAGTTCCACAAAACCTTAGAAGAACTTTTCCCAAATGTACATAAAACATGTGAAAAGCATGATATCGACGGAAGCTTACTTTATAAATGGACTGGAAAATCTTCGGAAAATCCAATTCTTTTCATGAGCCATCAGGACGTTGTAGAAGCCACTGGTACATGGGAACATGAACCATTTAGCGGTGATATTGATGAAGATGGAAATGTATGGGGTCGTGGAACCGTTGATACGAAGGGTAGTTTATTCTGTATTTTCACTGCATTAGAAGAATTAATCGCAGAAGGTTATGAACCTGAATGTGATGTGTATATAGGAAGTAGTTGTACCGAAGAGTGGAGTGGTGATGGTGCTCCAATGACAGTAGAATATTTAGAAAAACAGGGTGTTAAACTTGCTCTTGTTTTGGATGAAGGTGGCATGATTATTGAAGAGCCTGTAGCTGGTGTAAAAGGTATCTACGGAATGGTTGGTGTCATCGAAAAGGGTTATGGGGACTTGAAATTTACTGCACGTAGTAATGGAGGTCATGCATCTGCACCAAAGAAAAACACACCATTGGTTCGTCTTGGTAAATTCATGATTGATGTTGAGAAGAATTACCCATTCCGTTCTGAATTCTCTCCTACTGTAGAAGAAATGTTCAAGCGTATGGCACCAAACATGAATTTTGGTATGAAACTCATTTTTGCAAATATGTGGTTATTTAAACCATTGTTAGTAAAACTTCTTCCAACTATTAGTTCCGCTGCTGGTGCAATGATTCGTACTACAATCGCATTTACTACAGCAAAAGGTTCGGATGGATTAAATGTATTACCGCAGGAAGCATATGTAACTGGAAATATGCGTTTTATCCAGCATCAGCCAACAGATGAATGTATTGAAATTATTTCAAACATCGCGAAAAAATATGATATTGAAACAGAAGTTATTTATGCAGATCAGCCTTGTCCAACGGTAGACTATAAAGGAAATGCTTTTAAATTGATTGAGGCAGTTGCAGAGGAAGTATATCCAGGACTTGGTATTTCACCTTACTGTATGACAGGCGGAACGGATGCGAAATACTATTCAAAAATTTGTGATAACTGTATCCGTTTTGCTCCAATTTTTATTAATGGACAACAGTATGGAAGTATTCACGGATTGAACGAAAATATTAATCAGGGAGCTTTGCCAAAGGCTGTAGACTTCTATAAAACAGTAATAAAATTAAATAAAAAATTCTTATAGAAAACCCTAGAAAAGACGGTAATCCTGGCGATTACCGTCTTTTGTTCTTGTCGACAAAATCTAACATTATACGATAAAACGCTTAAGCTATATTTTTCAAAGTCAAAATTGGAAGAAAATGGAGGGATACTATGAGTAAATTAAATGTCGCAATTGTTGACGATAATGAAAGAATTCGTAGATTGTTAGACGAAATAGTATCGAAAGATGAAGACTTACAAGTCGTAGGAACTGCAAAAGATGGCGAAGAAGCGTACAATATGATAAAAGATAAAGAACCCGATATAGTTCTCTTAGATATAGTAATGCCGAAAATGGATGGGTTTGGTGTAATGGACAGGATACATAATGATTCCTCCATTCAAAAAATCCCCTCGTTTATAATGGTGAGTGCCATTGGAAACGAATCAATCACAGAAGCCGCATTTTCTCGAGGGGCAAGTTATTACATCATGAAACCATTCGATAATCAAATGATCATTGATCGGATAAAAAGCTTAACTACAATACATAAGATAATTCCGAAGTCAAAATTAATAATTCCATACGAAAAGAAAACTAAAACTGAAGAAAAAACGTTAGAGCAAAGGGTAACAGAGATAATTCACGATGTTGGAGTTCCTGCTCATATCAAAGGTTATCAATACCTAAGGGAGGCAATTGTCAGGTCGGTGGAGGATATGGATATGCTAAACTCAGTAACAAAAGTCCTATATCCCGAGGTCGCGAAAAAATATCAAACGACGCCCAGTCGGGTGGAACGAGCGATTCGTCATGCAATTGAGGTTGCATGGAGCAGGGGAAAAGTTGAGACGATTGAAGAAATGTTTGGTTACACAGTTAGCATAGGAAAAGGGAAACCAACTAATTCAGAATTTATTGCATTGATAACAGATAAGATTCGTATGGAACAACAAAATGAGATTGAAGGATAAAGACTAGCCTTTCATATAATTATGAGGTATAATACTATTAATATAATGTTTAATGGGAGGGGCTATGAAACAAATATTAATGGTATCATCGGAAGCAGTACCTTATATAAAAACTGGAGGACTTGCAGATGTTGTAGGTTCTTTACCAAGATACGTAAATAAAGAAGAGTATGATGTTCGAGTTATTCTTCCAAAATACGCATGCATGGATGAAAAATTTTTACCAGACTTGCAGTTTGTGTGTCATTTTTATGTGGACTTAAACTGGAGACGCCAGTATGCAGGTATATTTAAATCAGAATACAAAGGGGTTACCTACTATTTTGTAGATAATGAATATTATTTTGCAGGAAGTAATCCTTATAACAATATTTATGAAGATGTTGAGAAATTTGCTTATTTCTCAAAAGCAGTGCTTCAAGCATTGCCTATTATAGATTTTTGTCCAGACGTTATTCACTGTAATGATTGGCAGACTGGCCTAGTTCCAGTGTTTTTAAAGACTGTATTTTGTCAGGATCCATATTACATTAGAATAAAAACGGTTTTTACTATCCACAATATGAAGTTCCAAGGTCGTTGGATGGTTAGAGAAATCATGGACATTACAGGGCTTCCAGCAAGTATTTTTACACACGATAAATTAGAATCTTATGGAGAAGCAAACTACTTAAAGGGTGGTTGTGTATATGCAGATGCGATTTCGACAGTTAGTCCAAGCTATGCATTAGATATAGCCACAGCAGAAGGTGGAGAAGGATTAAACGGTCTTATGGCCGCTCGTTGTAATGACTTGTATGGTATTGTAAATGGTATTGATTATGATGAGTTTAATCCTCTGACAGATCCTACAATGGAAATGAATTTTTCTGTTGAGGATGTCACAAATGGTAAGAAAGTAAATAAAAAAGCATTACAGAAGATGATGGGACTTCCTGAAAAAGAAGATGCATTCTTAATTGGTATGGTATCTCGAATGACAGATCAAAAAGGTTTTGATTTAGTTGCTCATGTAATGGAAGAAATGCTATCTACAATGAATGTACAGTTTGTTGTTTTAGGCACAGGTGAACATCGTTTTGAAGAAATGTTCCATTATTTCCAGTCGAAATATCCAGAAAAGATTAGTTCTTACATTGGTTACTCGGAAGAAAAGGCACATAAGATTTATGCATCTTGTGATGCGTTCTTAATGCCATCTTTGTTTGAGCCATGTGGTCTTAGTCAGATGATGTCGATGCGTTATGGAACAGTTCCAATCGTAAGAGAAACTGGTGGATTAAAAGATACCGTGGATTCTTATAATGAATATGAAGGAACAGGAACAGGATTCTCATTTGCTGCATATAATGCCCATGATATGATGCATGTCATCCAATATGCAAATGATGTCTATACAAATAAAAAAGCAGAGTGGGAAAATATTGCAAAACGAGCAATGACCACGGATTATTCATGGAATGCGTCAGCAAAGAAATACGAGCAGCTTTATAATAAGTTAATTGGATAAAAGGATAGAGGGAATGTCAGAAGAATGACATTCCCTTTTATTTTTAATATATTAATTTTTCACTGTCTTTTAAGTACAAATAAGCATGGTCAGACAAGACTTCTTCATCTGGAAGTTGTTCTTCATTAACCTGAACAATCATATCTCGGAAATTTAATAAGGAATATTTTGAGATAGTGGACTGATAAGGAATAATGAGTACTTCGTGAATACTACTTGGAATAATGATGATATCATCATCCAAGTCGTTTGCCAGTCGTTTTAATAATCCAGGATATATGATGCTGGTAGCACCATGAATTTTAAGTTGATTCGTTAGAACAGACATAGCGATATCAGTTACAAAAGGAAGTGTTCCATCAGATAAATGCTTTAATACGTTTTCCATACTGTCAAAGGAGTATGGTAAAAGTTTTGGAGTGTTTTCCATTCCAATTTCATAGAGTTCATCTAACGAAATTCCCCACATTTCAAGGTGCTGATTATGAATCAGAATGGTGGCATATTCGTCTAGAAAATCACATATAGCACAGACAAAAATGATGGCTAAATCATGGAAAATAATGTGTGGTACTTCTTCTAACAATTCAGAGTTTCTCTCTTGATTTACTAATTTTACTAGAATACGTTCTTTTGCTTTATCAAAATCTTTAAACAAAGAGATATCAAAATCCTCTTTTGGTAGATTTTCCTGATATGTAGATAAAATATCGCTATAAATATCCTCCATAGATACACCATCTAAAAAACGATGATAGTATGGATTTAAATAAATGGTGGGAGAGATGTTTAGAATAGGATCGATGATAATCAATCCGTCATATACTGTTCCGTTGTTTTTTAATACGGGTTGAATAAGAACTTTTTGACCCTCTTGAAATTGGGATTCCATATAGGTCTTTACATTTTTAATAAAATTTTTATATTTCATGTTGCTCCTTATAGGGAGCTATGTGACAGTTGGTATAAAAAAATCCACGAAGTATACACTTCGTGGATAATATAGCAAATGTAATATTTCTTTTCAATAGAATTCTTAGTATATAAGAAATTAGTTGACAGTTCGTGATTTCAGTTCTTGCCATAGGTGATTTAAAAGGGCTGTTTTTTCATCATCAATGGAAGTGAAAACTTCACAGTTTGCCAGTGTTTCCTTGGATGGAATAACAGCTTCGTTGTTTCTAACTTCTTCATCTAATGCTTCTACAACAGAAGTGATTGGAGATGCATAGTATACATATTCAAAGTTTGCCATAGCAACATCTTTATCGCATAAGTAATCTAAAAACAAAAGAGCAGCTTCTTCATTTTGACAGGTTTTTGGAATGAACCAAGAGTCAATCCAAAGGTTAGAACCTTCCTCAGGAATTGTATATGCAAGGTTTTCATTATAATCCATTGCATAAGCAGCTTCCCCAGAATAAATAAGAGCAAGTTCTGCATTTCCAGAAATCATTTCATCGCCAATTTCATCTACAAAATATGCATATACAATTGGGAATTGATCATCCAACAGTTGTAAAGCATCTCTTAGATGTTCTTCAGATGTTTCATTGATTCCATATCCAGAAAGTTTTAAAGCAGGGATAAATGCATCACGAACGGAATTCATCATAATAATTTCGTTCGTGTATTTTTCATTCCATAAAACGTTCCAGCTTGTTACTTCATTTGCATCGACTTTTGTTGTATCATAAACAATACCGACTGTGCCATAAAAATATGGGATAGTGTAGGTATTGTTTGGATCATACGCCTGAGCAATGGAAAGAATATCGGAGTCTATGTTTCCGTAGTTAGAAAGGGACGTATAATCCTGTTCTAAAACTTCGCCTTCCTGAATTAGCTTTTGGATGATATATTCTGAAGTACAGATGACATCATAATCAATAGCACCAGCTTTGTACTTGGTATACATTTCTTCTGGACTTTCGTATTCCTCATATTTTATATCAATGCCTGTTTGTTCTTCAAAGTTTTTTAATACTTCCTCATCAATATATTTACCATAGTTTAATACAGTAAGAGTTTTATCGGAATTGTTTTTCGTTGTAGAAGAAGTTGTGTTACACCCAGATAAAGAGGTTGCTAAAAGAACAGTAACGAGACAAAAAACAGTTAGTTTCTTTTTCATTTTAAACCCTTTCTAATTCTTTTTTACCAGCTTTACGATTTGGTAGGTAGTTTATCAATAATAATAAGATAAATACCGTAAAGAATAAAATAGTGGAAAGTGCATATAATTCTGGCTTGATACCTTTACGGAGCTCTGTATAGAGCATTGTAGAAAGTGTATTTACACCAGCGCCTTTTGTAAAGTATGTGATACTGAAATCATCCAGCGACATCGTCACTGCCATTAAAAATCCGGAGAATACTCCAGAACGAATTTCAGGCCAGGTTACTTTATAAAAGGCATAGATTGGCGATGCACCTAAATCTAAGGCTGCTTCATAGGTAGCACGATTTGCCTGCTTTAACTTAGGAAGTACATTTAGGATTACATATGGAATACTAAACGTAATATGGGCAACGAGAACTGTCACAAATCCTAAGTCAACGAATTTTACAAATAAAAGCATCATGGAAATACCGGTTACAATATCCGCATTTAAAAGAGGAATATTTGTTGCACCTAGGTAAAAAGAACTGCTTTTTTGTTTCATGGCACTGATACCGATTGCGGCAAGCGTACCAATAATCGTAGATACAATTGCAGAAACTAATGTAATCTGCAAGGTTGTTCCCAAAGCGGACATAATAGTTTCGCTTTTGAAGCACTCTACATACCAATTTAATGTAAATCCGCCCCATTCAACACGAGTACGTGAGTCATTGAAGGAGAGTACGATAAGCACCAAAATAGGTAAGTATAAGAAGAGAAAAATAATCGCCATATAGACGTTCGATAGCGTTTTCTTTACCATACAGCTGTTCCCTCCCCATCTTTATCAAAATAGTTCATGATTGTCATACTTACCAGTACGAAAATCATAAGTACAAGAGACAAGCTGCTACCAGCGTTCCATTGTGTACCGTTCATAAAGCTTTCTTCAATAACGTTACCTATCAGAAGTACTTTACCTCCACCGAGAAGTTCAGATACGGCAAAAGAGGTAAGTGCAGGAACAAATACCATTACAACACCACTCATAATACCTGAGAGTGTTAATGGAATAATGATTTTAAAGAAAACTATAAAATCATTTGCACCTAAATCGTGGGCAGCTTCAATATAATCTTTTTTGATTCGTGTCATCGAGTTGTAAATTGGTAAAATCATAAATGGTAAATATTCATAAACCATACCAAATACAACTGCCGCAGGTGTATTTAAAATCATAATAGGGTCTAATCCAATAGACATGAGAATGGTATTTAATACACCATTTTTATTTAATAATAATTTCCATGCGAGAATGCGAAGTAAAAAGTTCATCCACATTGGAAGCATAAATATAAAAACAACCAGACTTTGATTTTTAATCTGTAAGTTATTTAAAATCATAGCTAATGGATATGCCAGTAAAAGACAAATCACAGTAGCTGCAAGTCCCAGTTCTAAGGAAAGAACCATGGCGTTTATGTTTATAGGGCTTACAATATTAGATAAATATTCTAAGGTGAATGAGCCATTCGCATCAAAAAAGGCATAGTACAAAATCATAGCGAGTGGAAGAATGGTAAAACCGATAATCCACACAAGATATGGACCAGCCAATAATTGGCGTTTGAATTTATTCATCGATTTCTACAGCCTCCTCATCTGATGATGCTGGTTTATTCATAATTTGAATATTAAATGGAGTTACTTTAATACCTACATGACTTCCTACAGGAACGAGTTTTGTAGTATGCACCAGCCATTCGTAGCCATTTGCCATAACATCCAGTTCGTAATGTACTCCTTTGAAAATAAGAGAGGTAACATCACCTTCTAAATAGCCTTCACTTGGATCTACAAGTTCTACGTCCTCTGGACGAATCACCACATCGACAGGAGTGTTTTTACCAAAACCTTCATCGACACAAGGCATTTTAACACCAAGAATTTCTACTACTTTATCTTCAATCATAGTACCATCAATAATATTGCTTTCTCCGATAAAGTCTGCTACAAAAGCGTTTTCCGGTTCATTGTAAATCATTTCTGGAGTACCAATCTGCTGAATGTAACCCTGATTCATAACAACAATGGTATCTGACATAGTAAGAGCTTCTTCCTGATCATGTGTAACATAAACGAAAGTAATTCCGAGTTCTTCTTTTAAACGAATTAACTCATACTGCATACTCTGACGCATTTTTAAATCCAAAGCACCCAAAGGTTCATCTAGAAGAAGTACCTTTGGTTCATTTACGATAGCACGAGCAATGGCAATACGTTGTTGTTGACCGCCACTTAAGGAATCGATGGAACGATTCTCATAGCCATCCAAGTTTACCAGTTTTAACGCATATTTAATCTTATCATTAATATATGCCTGACTCTTTTTGCTGATTTTTAATCCAAATGCAATATTTTCTGCGATTGTCATGTGTGGGAAAAGAGAATACTTTTGGAATACAGTATTTAATTTTCTTTCATTAGCAGGTAAATAAGTAATATCCTGGGAATCAAAGAAAATTTGCCCCTTATCAGGCATTTCAAATCCACCCAAAAGGCGAAGCGTAGTTGTTTTACCACAACCAGAAGGTCCTAAAAGAGTAACAAATTCATTTTCTCTTACGTATAAATTAAATTCATCTAAAACCAACTGTTTTCCATATGATTTTGATATATCTACGAAATTAATTAATGCTTTTTTCATTTCGGTTCCTTTCTAAAATTAGAAACTTGGTGGGGTTGAAACCCAAATTAAAACGGCGTCTCTACCTGATTTGTTTTCAATAAAATGACGTTTTCCAGCCTTAAAATAAAAAGATTCGCCTGCACGAACAGTGTGATATTTTCCACCGTAATTCACGCGAACAGTTCCCTTCATAACGTAACCAAATTCTTCGCCAGAATGTGGCTGTAATATTTCGGAGGTTCCCCCTGGATGAAGGGTAAGTCGTACAGGTTCCATGGCGTTTTTCTGTGCATTTGGAACGACCCATTCTACTAGAGAATTTGTTTCATCATCGATTTTTTCAAAATAATCCGATTCTTTGAATACAAGCTGTTCTGGTTCTTCGTCTGTAAAGAATTCAGCAGGAGTAGTACCCAGACACTGGATAATATCAAGTAAAGTGCTGATAGATGGAGTGTTTTGATTACGTTCCAACTGGGAAATAAATCCTTTTGTAAGTTCTGCTCGATCTGCTAATTCCTGCTGGGTCAGACCATACTGAATACGCAGTTCTTTCATACGATTTCCAATATCCAAATTAATCGCCTCCGATTTCTAATAATTTACTGAAAGTTTATTTTTAATGTGACAACCCTAAAAGTTGACTCAAAGTTTACAATTAATAAACAGTAAAATTTATTTTAAACTATTTATGTGGAAAGTCAATAGATATAAAGAAAAAAGAGTTATCTTTTTCAGATAACTCTTTCAAAGAAGCCACTAACCGGGATCGAACCGGTGGCCTACGCATTACGAGTGCGTCGCTCTACCTACTGAGCCATATCGGCATAAGTCGTTCACGACTTGTATATAATATCAAATATTGGCAATGAATTCAAACATTATTTTAAAATATTTGCATCTATTTCCTGAGCCATGCGTTCATATCCCTTTGGACTTGGATGTAAATGATCTCCACTATCATAAATAGAAAGAAATGCAGATGGGTTTTCAGGGTCACAAAGTGCCTTATCAAAATCAATGACACCATCAATTAAATCGGTGTTACGAATCCATTCATTATATGTATTACGAAGTTCCTCGCGGAAGCCTGCATAAGTACGCCAACCTTCAATAGGAAGGAGAGTACCGACATAAACTTTGTATCCATATTCACGAGCCTGCGCGATATAGGTTTTTAATCCGTTGATAAGTTCGTCCGCAGTAGGCAGGTCGCTCATAGGACGGAATGGATTTACGTCAGTTCCTACTGGATGAATGATGTCATTAATACCCTGCTGGATAATTACAGTATCAGCGCCATCTGTTGGAACTTCGTGAGAGAAGCGGTGCTTGCCACTTAAACCATAAGATTCATAGGTGATGTTGTCATATTCTCGAAGTATACGAGAACCGCTGGTTGCACGACGAATGATAGCTGTATTTCCATAGCCTTCTTCTTTACAACGCAGAGCCAAATAATCAGGCCAGTCCTGCGCTGTAATAGAATCGCCATAGCATACAATAGTACGATTTTCCTTTTTAGTATATACGGACACATTACTGAGAAAGTAATTGTAGCTCGTTTTACGAGACACATTGATAGGGAATTCCTCGATAGAAGAATAGTCACCTACTGCATATTGTCCCCCAGAAAGTGGACCACTGGTATAAACCACAGAACGCATCTGTGTGAAATCCTTCAGATAAAAGCTTACTTTGAAGAAAAATCCAGCTTTAACCTGACATTCCACAGGGTCGGAAACCATGTTTTCTCCAGCAGGTATAAAACATTGGGATTTACCGTTATTAAAAGTAACAGGATAGAATTTTCCTTCTATTAATACGGTCGTTTTTTCGATACAAATCATATCTGTTCCACAGTAATTATCAAAGGTAATGCGTATAGCATCCCCATCAAATGCAGAATAAATAGGATAGCGTAATGTGATGTTTTTTCCATAGCTTTCAGGTCTGTTTTCACCAATGGAAACGGCGTTTCCCCAAACAGATGCCCAATGGAAGTGAGCTGATTCTTTCATAATATAAGGTCCTTTCCTTGCTTGTTCTTAAAATATACGATAGAAATAAGAAAATTTCTAGTGTATTTCATGAAATTTGTTGTTCTTTTAAGATTTAATTGGTATAATGAAGTACACTAAATTTTTACGAGGTGAAAAATGAACGAGAAACTTATGATAATAAAAGATAAACTTATTGTAGCAAAAGATAAAGTTGTTGAAGTTGCGAAAAAAGTATTTCATTATTTTAAAACAAATATGGTTGCTACAGCCATTTTGATGTTTGGAATAGTTGCATTTGTTCTTATTTTGGTGGCAATGCTTGCACTTAACGAATTCGTAGTTCCAGTGTGTGTTCTTATTCTTTTAGAAGCAGGTATGGCAGCTTTGTTACACAAAGCAGAGTTATGGAAACATGGTGTTTTGTTAGCGTTACAATTTGTAGCAGCTATCATCATTGGCAGAATTCCAATTGTAATTGTATGTATGCTTGCCTATGTAGCAGCGACATTTGCATTACAGCTTATGGCAAGAGATCAAAGCGTGAAAGTGGAAACAACGGTTAGTAAAACAGTTAATAAAAATGAAAAAACTGTAGTTAGTCCTAAAGAGTAGTCTTTGGGACTTTTCCATTGTAGTCGGAGTATATATGAAAAAAGAAAACTATCATTTGAAAATGTGTGAAATGATAAAGGAATATTGCAGTGAAGATACAGTGCCAAAACTCTTGTTACACAGTTGTTGTGCACCATGCAGTTCCTATTGTTTAGAATTTTTGTCTCAGTATTTTAAGATTACAGTATTATATTATAATCCAAATATTTATCCTCCAGAGGAATATTTCATGCGTGCGGAAGAACAGGAGCGATTTATCAATCGTTTTCCAGCAAAGCATGCAATAACTTATGCAGAAGGCGATTATAATACGGACAAGTTTTATGAAATGGCGAGAGGAATGGAACATTTGCCAGAGGGACAGGAAAGATGCTTTGCCTGTTATGAATTGCGTCTTAGAGAAGCGGCTGAGTATGCAAAGGCAAATGGTTTTGATTTCTTTACCACGACACTTTCCATTAGTCCATTAAAGAATGCAGCGAAACTCAATGAGATTGGTGAAAAATTAGAACAGGAATACGGCATAAAGTATTTATATTCGGATTTTAAAAAGCAGAATGGATACAAACGTTCTACAGAAATTTCTAACGAATATGGTATGTATCGTCAGTATTATTGTGGATGTGTATATTCCAAGAAGCAGCGAGATGATGAGATTACTGCACGTGAGATAGATAATAATTAGTAATAGAAAGAGAGGACATAAGATATGGCACAATTATGGGGAGGACGCTTTACAAAAGAAACGGATAAGCTGGTATATAATTTTAATGCGTCTATATCCTTTGACCAGAAATTTTATGAAGAAGATATAAAGGGAAGTATTGCTCATGTAACAATGTTGGCGTCAGTAGGCATTTTGACAGAGCAGGAAAAAGAAGATATCATTCGTACCTTAAAAGAGATTAAGGCAGAAGTAGAAAATGGTAGTTTGGAAATTACCGACGAATATGAAGATATTCATAGTTTTGTGGAAGCGAATCTGATTGAACGATTAGGTGATACAGGTAAGAAATTACATACAGGCAGAAGCCGTAACGATCAGGTGGCATTGGATATGCGTCTGTATACGAGAAAACAGGTAGCAGCGGTAGATGTAGAGTTAGAGGATATGCTTTGCACCATTCTTTCTATTATGAAAGAAAATACGCAGACAATTATGCCAGGATTTACACATCTTCAGAAGGCTCAGCCAATTACTTTGGCTCATCATATGGGAGCGTATTTTGAAATGTTTAAACGTGACAGACAGCGTTTGTATGATATTTACCAAAGAATGAATTATTGTCCACTTGGTTCAGGAGCATTAGCTGGTACGACATATCCATTGGATCGAAATATGACAGCAGAGTTACTTGGTTTCTATGGACCAACATTGAACAGTATGGATGGCGTTTCCGATCGAGATTATTTAATCGAATTCTTATCTGCATTATCTACGATTATGATGCACTTAAGTCGTTTCTCGGAAGAGGTTATTATTTGGAACTCGAATGAATATCAGTTCGTAGAAATCGACGATGCTTATAGCACTGGTAGCAGCATTATGCCACAGAAGAAAAATCCTGATATTGCAGAATTGGTTCGTGGTAAAACAGGTCGTGTTTATGGAGCGCTTACATCACTATTAACTACCATGAAGGGCATTCCGCTTGCATATAACAAAGATATGCAGGAAGATAAAGAGCTTTCATTTGATGCCATGGATACTGCGAAAGGTTGTATCGCATTATTTAATGGAATGTTAAAGACCATGAAATTTAAAGAAGAGAATATGCGTAAGAGTGCAAACAACGGCTTTACCAATGCGACAGACGCAGCGGATTATCTGGTAAAACATGGTGTGCCATTCCGTGATGCGCATGGAATCGTTGGACAGATTGTTCTCTATTGTATTGATAAAGATATGGCAATTGATGATATGTCGTTAGAAGAATTAAAGGCTATTAGTCCAGTATTTGAAGAAGATGTATATGAAGCCATTTCGATGGAAACTTGTGTAAATACAAGACTTACAATAGGAGCGCCTTCAATGACTGCAATGGAGCAGGTTATTAAGTTAGAAGAAGCTTATTTAAAAGAAAATCCTGTATTATCTAGCTAATTGCACAAAAATTCAGAAGAAAAAGTGTGAAATTCTTATAAAATAATAGTTGTAATTTAAGAATAGATACAGTAATATATTTTCTGTAAAAGACATTTGTTCGCGGTGGGCGGACAAGTAGAACGAGGAGATAAGACAAATGAGTGAAAAATTAAAAGTAGGCATTTTAGGTGGAACAGGAATGGTTGGACAGCGTTTTATCGCTTTATTAGAAAATCATCCATGGTTTGAAGTAACTACT